>CAYYEV010000005.1:23061-49395 GCA_964471065.1 uncultured Candidatus Saccharibacteria bacterium | reverse complement strand
ATGCGTTGTCCCACAAAGACCAGTACAAGTATTACACTTACAATAGAACAAGACACAAGTTCTACTCTCCTGGGCATTACAAAGGACGCAAGCATAAGCCTCTTTAACAAAAAGAGATTTAACTTCGTTTAAGGTTGCCGTAATAATCAAAGCCTTATTACTCCGATAGGCGCCTACCAAATCTTTGAAAGTATCGTATTGGCCATTATTTTTTTCTGTCAAATAATAAAAAGTGTATTCCTCACCGTCTTTGACTGGCCCGAAAATCTGTTTGGCTTCTGTTTGTAAGAGAGAAGTGAAGGTGTCTGCCTCAAGCTGGTTAGTATCTCTAGTGATTTGAGTATAGCTTCCCTGATCATGAGCAAACAAAGGATAGTTAGTTTCGTCTTGGACTTCTAGGAATAATGTATCAAAGGGTTTACCAGCCAAGACTTGGCCTGCCAACTCTTCCGACCTAGTCTTAGCCCAAGCCTCTAGACCACTTGCCGGAACCTTGGCATAATTTTCCAAATCAGTTCCACCGGTGGATTTGACCGAGATATAACTCCCAGTAACATTGTCTACTAACTTTGCTGTGACTTTTTCTTTGGCTAGTTCGTAGCGAATCTGATTTTCAAATTCTGCTTTCGTATAACCATAAGATTGTTCATAGGCCTGAAAAACAAATTCTTTATTTCCTTCGTATTTACTGTCGGCCAACGCTTTGATATAACCATCAGCTTCTTCTTGGCTGACAGAAAGATTGTTGTCTGCCGCCGCATAAAAGATAGTGGCAGCAGTAATAAGTTCATCTTTGGCTTCATCATAAGTCGGTATCCTCGTCTCCCCAGCCACCCGGGCAATGTTTTTGTTTATCAGAAGCTGTCTCTCAACTTGACTTTTCATAATCAGTTGGTTACCGACAATAGCAACAACATTTTTATGGGCCCACCATAAACCAATAAGGGCCGACAAACCTATGCCGGCCAAAATAACAGCTACAATTATAAACTTTTTGGAGTTTCTTTCAAAAAAATCGATGATTTTATTGGTTTCGTTTTGCTTTTTGTTAGCCACTTTCCCCCCGAGTACACCTTTAGGTAAATAATATAACATTTTTCAGTTGTCAACAAGGAGTTTTGCTAATAGCTAGCAGTTGTTAGCTACCTGCCCGTCCGGAGTCTGTAAGGACATAGGCGGGTTCGCTATTAGATACAAAAGTTGCACAGGGTGAAACCCCGTGCAACTTCTATTGTTTATTGTTATTTGCTAATTGCTGATTATTTACGGTGCGACTTCGCCGCCGGAACCAGCGCTTGGATTCTTGACTGTTACTTCTGATTCACATTTTACCTCAGCTGCTATATTCCTTGCTTTCACCTTTGCGACATAGCTTCCAATTTCTTTCAGACTTATAATGTTGGAATCTTTGTCAGTATCAAAAGAGGAAAGTAGAAGCCCGTTCTTGCTAAGCTGAACAGTATATGGAGTTTCAGCATTTTTCGGAACAATCTTAAGTTGGGTTACGAGCGGCAAGACCCCACTAGCCGGCTTGAAAGTACAAGACAAGGAAGCTTCTGTTGCAGCAGGACAGTTACACTCGCTGGCACTAGTAACGCAAGCCTGACCGGCCGGACAAGAGCCAACTTGAGATGAACAAGAAGTAGCGCCGGCAGGACACCAATAGTAAGTGTTGTTTGTTGTCAGATTGAAGGTAACGGTAATCGTTCTATTCTTCCCCATCCGAACAGTACAAGTAGGATCGGAGACTGACTTATTGCAAGTCAGGGCTGGATTACTGCTTGTGTCTCCCGTCATAGCAGCAAAGACAGAGCCACTACCAGCTACCGCTTTGACGGTAATAACTTGACCGTATTCATACTTTCTAGTGCAATTGCTACCGCAATCCAAAGTATTGCCGGCAAAGTTTTTTTCGTCTACCCTGACCGTTCCTGTCCCAGTACCATTTTTGACAATGGTTAAAGTCGGGGTAAAGGGAGTCATCTTTATATTCAAGGTTTTGGCGATACCGTTTGGAGAAAAGTTATAGTCAGGATAAGTGTAGTCGTTATAACCATTTTTCGTCGCAGTTAGCTTCCAGTGAAACCAACAGTTAATTTTTCTTTGACCGTCAGTTGGCAAGGTATATTTGCCATCGCTGCCAGTTGTGTCTGGTCCCCATTTACTCTCGGATTCGGTAGAGCAAAGATGGCCAGGATTAGAACCTCTGTCCAGCCAAACTTTTACTCCGGAAATTTTGAGGTTTGCATTAGTCGCATCCACTACCGTTCCAGATAGTTTACTATAATGCCTTGACTGAGCAGAATCTTTCAAGATACAGCAGGTACCACTAGCACTTGTCTTCAAGTCGCTATGATCACAAATGGCATAAGCCTCACCGACCGAAAGAGGTTCGGCGAGATATGACAAGACTAAACCTTCTTTGTAGCCATTTTTTGACTTGTAATCTTTGATGAAATCTTCCCAAGTGTCATAGGCGGAGTTATTGATCTTTGTCAATTTATAAACGGCAAAGTAACCACCGCCGGATTTAACAACCTGAGTATATTCTCCAACTGTGTTTAATTTCTTAATTTCTGGCCAGTCTTCGGTTCCTTCAAAGGTATCCTGAGCTGTGCTATCTTTCAAATCTTCAATCAGATCATAGCCAGAACGATAATCAAACCAATCCGGGACGGCCTGGAGTTCACTCCCAATGGTTTTGAGGTCTTTCCCTGATTTGATTTCTTCGTAGATTTGAGCAATTTTTGCTTCTGGTAAATTTGGCTGGCTACTGTAGATGTCATATCGGACAAAGACAAATTCAACACTTCGTCCATTCAAAAGAGTGCTTTCTAATTTGTCTTTTAGGAGGCTGATCCTGACATTATTTTTTATATAATCTCTGTCCCAACCATAAGTATTTTTATAGTTCTCATAATAATCATCGACGGATTCATAATCTAAAGCAATTTCGCTTATTCTCTTTTCTATTTCTTCATCGGTAATATCGAAGCCAAGCCTTGCAGCTTCCATCTCCACAATTTTGTTTTCAACCAGATCGCTAGTCGCTTTTCCAGTCAAATTTTTGAGAGAATCGTCGTCTTCGTTATGTTGGTAGAAGCCCGACAGATTCTTGCTCTCAGCAGAAACCTGGGGTCTATAGATTCTTTCGTTTCCAATCTTTGCCACCGGAATTAGATACCACCAGGCCAAAAATAAGCCCAGGACAACTAGGGCGGCAACGACTAAACCCAAAAGTATCCACCAAGGTCTTTTTGTTTTTTTGTTTTTTTGTTTATCTTCGACCGGTATTTCTTTTTCGACCGCTTCTGTTACCGGCTCGTTTTGTTTTGTTTCTTCCACTTTTCCCTCCTCCGCCATGTACCCATATAGTGGTACATGGTCCGCCATATACCTTTAGTGGCACATGGCCGCCCCGTAACTTGCGTGGCATATTGGGGCTCCATACTATTTTGTTGTTTTTATTGTATAACAAATAAGTCAAAAGTATACAAAAAAGTCCCATTTTGTGCTAAAATTGTTTGGTTAAAAGATCAAATTATGGGATTATCTATCCTACTTCGCTTTGCAAGAAAGCTTCGCAGGACAAGTCGGAAGATTGGAGATCAACCGTGTCACTTAGTATCGGGATAATCGGCTTGCCGAACGTTGGCAAATCTACATTATTTAATGCCTTGACCAAAAGTAAGGTTGAGGCCCAAAATTATCCGTTTTGTACCATTGACCCCAATGTTGGCATTGTTCCTGTTCCAGACAAAAGACTGGTAGAACTAGCTCAAGCCATTCCGACCGAAAAGGTTGTCCCGGCCGTAGTTGAGTTTGTCGACATTGCCGGCCTGGTCAAGGGAGCTGCTCAGGGAGAAGGATTAGGCAATAAATTTCTCTCTCATATCCGTTCCTGTGATGCGATTGCCGAAGTTATCAGAGTCTTTGACGACTCAAAGGTTCTTCATGTCGAAGGTCAGATAAACCCACTTGGTGATATCGAGACGATCAAAACAGAGCTTGTCCTAGCAGACTTAGAGACGGCCAAAAAAAGGCTAGAAAAGCTAAAGAAAGAAGCCAAAGGAAACCCGGAAACTAGGAAAGTAGTAGAGATAGTAGAAAAGATTGAGTCCGGCCTAAACAAAGGTGCACCCGTCAGAGACATAGACCTTACTGCCAAAGAAAGAGAAATAATTAGAGAAATGAATCTTTTGACAGCCAAACCACATCTCTACGTTGTGAACGGTGACGAAACCCACCTAAATAATTCAAAAGGCATAATCCAAAATGCCAAGTTAGATGAAAATCAAGTTGTTGTCGTTTCAGCCAAGATCGAAAGCGAACTGAACGAACTTCTTGAAGAAGATAAGGCCGAGTATCTTGCCGAGATTGGCCAAGATGAGCCGGGGCTGAATATTTTAGTCAGAAAATGCTTTGACCTTCTGGGACTTATGACTTATTTCACTGCCGGAGAGAAAGAGATTAAGGCTTGGACCATAAAAAAGGGTTGGACAGCACCTCAAGCTGCCGGTGTCATCCACGGCGATTTCGAGAAAGGTTTTATCAAGGCAGAAACGGTAAATTATCAAGATCTGATTACCAACAAAGGTTGGGCTGGGGCTAGAGCTTCTGGCAAAGTTCGACTAGAAGGAAAAGATTATCTTGTCCAAGATGGAGATGTAATGGTTTTTAAGTTTAACGTATAAAAGCTATTGGCCATTAGCGGCTAATAGTAAATAGCTTATTTATGAAAATTACTCCCACTGAAATCAAAAATTATGAGCTTGCTGCCAGAAAATATTTGGCAGAATACGGTGTTGAAGATGAAAGTTTAGTCTTTGACCATTTTGGTCTTCAAACTTTATCCTCGGATGAGTACAAAGATTTGAAGAATTACTTTATTGAACGCGGCAAATTCGATGGTGAAGTCATTTATCACAAAAGAAGAATCGGCAAATTTCGACTAGGCACCGACCTCCAAGACAAGCTTGAGCTAATGGAGCCCCATCCCGGTGAAGTTTTTTGGCAAATCGATTGTTATGTAGAACATGTTGCATTCAGAGTAAAGAACTTGTCTAAATACTTTAACTTATTCGAAGACAGAATCCTTTCAACCTTTTCAATCGAGAAATCAAAGGGATTCAAGATCCAGGGACCTAGCCAGCTTCTGATTGAGATTCGCTCAAACGAGCTTTAGATATATAAGATACTCGATATTCCCTTTTGCACCACGGATTGGTGACTCAACCAAACCTTCAAATTGATAACCCATATCTTGAGCAAAATTTTTGATCTCTGATACGATTTCATTTCGAACTTGTTCACTTTTTATAACCCCTTTCCCACGGGTCACTTCTCTCGCTCCAGCTTCAAATTGTGGCTTTATCAAGGCTATTACTTCAGATTTATATTTAACCAGCTCCATTATCTTTGGCAATATTTTCTTTAAAGATATAAAAGAAACATCGCATAAAAAGTAGTTGATTTCCTCGTCTAGTTTCTGGATATTCCGAAAGTCTGTCTTTTCCATACTAACAACTCTGCTATCTTCTCTTAATTTTTGATCAAGCTGACCATGACCAACGTCTATCGAAAAAACCTTTTTTGCACCGTGTTGCAAAGCAAAGTCCGTAAAGCCGCCAGTTGACGAACCGATATCACAAATTGACTTGTTCTTAAAGTCTATGCCAAAAGACACATATGCCTTCTCTAACTTCGATGCCCCTCTTGAAACATATGGATACTTTTCTTTAACATCTATGGCCGAGTCTTCATTCACGGACATGCCGGGTTTGTCGACTATCTCACCATCCACCAAGACTTGCCCACTCATAACTAACGCTTGGGCCTTTGTTCTTGTTTCGGATAAGTTCCTTTCAACCAAAAGTAAATCTATTCTTTTCTTCATATCTTTATTGTAACGAAAAAGGCGCCTTTGCGCCTCCTTTCTAAACTCATTAACTTTATTTGGCTTCCTTAAGCTCTTTCCACATATTGGCCTGTTCTTGTATCTACCCTGATCTTGTCGCCTTGCTTGATAAACAAGGGGGCGTTTATCATCATCCCTGTCTCTATCTTTACTTGCTTTGTTGCTGCAGAAACAGTATCACCCTTAAGACCTTCACTTGCTTGTGTGACCTCAAAGGTCATTTTGATTGGTAGGTCGATGTTTATTGGTTTATCTTTATAGTATTGGAATTGGATAATCTCACCGTCTTTTAAATAATTTACGGCTGTTTCCAGGTCCTCTTTCGACATATCAAACTGGGAATAATCTTCTTGATCCATAAAGAAATACCGTCCACTATCCTGGTAAAGAAATTGAACTTTTCGCCTTTCTATGCGAATCTCTTCTAGTTTATCGCTGCTTTGGAAGGTGTGCTGGACCGTCGCTCCAGTAATCAGATTTTTCAGTTTAGTTCTAAGTACCGCTCCACTTCGCCCCATTTTTGAATGCTGGTAATCCAAAACAATATATGGTGCTTGGTCATATTCAAAAGTTGTACCTGTTTTTAGGTCGTTTATCGAGTACATTGGTCCATTTATCTATTTACAAAAGGCATCAGGGCCATGATTCTTGCCCTCTTTATAGCAGTAGAAAGCGCTCTCTGGTGTCTAGGGCAATTACCATTCCTTTTCCTTGGATCTATTTTAGCAATGCTGTTGATGTATTTTTGCAAAAGCTTTACATCTTTGTAATCAATGTCTTCAATTCTCTGTTCGCAAAAACGACATGTTTTCTTACTAACAAATTGTGGTTGTTGTTTTTGATAAGCCATATTTTTTTCCTTTCAGTATCCCATAGGGAATTTAAAACGGTATGTCATCAATACTAATCTCTTCTTCTGGTGCTGGAACGTCTTCTGGGGCTGGCATATCGACACCTTCTTTGGCTACCGCTGGTGCATCACCTACAATTGCCTGGTCTCCTTTGCCGCCAACTAGAGAAACTTCATTGGCTACCACCTCAGTCTTGTTTCTCTTTGAGCCGTCCTGAGCTTCCCAGTTTCGGTTTTGGAGACGGCCGATTACATGTATGCCTTGTCCTTTTTTACCATACTGGCTGACAATTTCTGCCAATTTTCCCCAAGCTACAACATCAAAGAAATCAACTGAGCTTTGCTTTTCTCCTGAAGCATCCTTGTAGACCCTATTTACCGCAAGCCCAAAGGAAGCTACTGCTTTACCATTTGGGGTATAGCGAAGTTCTGCATCACGAGTCATGTTGCCCATTAAAACGACCATATTTACACTTTTCATTTTTTCTCCCTACGTGTCCCCGTCTGGGGCTCACCTTATTTAGTTGTTTTTATTCTACAACTATTAGTCTATTTTTCTAGATACACCTTATTTAAGTAGTTCCTCGAGCTTTTCATCAAGCTTTTTTAACCTCTCTTTTTCGTCGGCTGCCTTCGGCTTTTCGGTTTTTTTAGTAACCTTTTTTTCTTTAGCCTCTTTGGTTTCGACTGCTTTCTTGGTCACCTTTTTTGCCTTCGGCTTTTCTGCGTCTTCAGCTTCGACTACTTCCTTTTTCGTAACCCCTTGGGTTGCTTTTTCGGTTTCGTCTTTCTTGTCACCTGTTTTTTTGTCACGTCTTTTTACTTCTTTTACCTCAGGCAAAACAACAATCATAGATCGTAATATTTCTTCGCTCAAACGAAGGTTCCTTTCGATATCGCTAAGTTTTGTAGACTCTGTTTGAAATTGAACTAAGACATATACTCCAAAATCATTCTTCGCAATCTTGTAAGCAAGCTTACGCTTACCCCAATCTTCTTGCGTTAAAATTTCACCGTCAGTTTTCTTAATAAAGCCGGTGACTTTTTCCATTACTTTGTCGGTTGTGCCTTCCAGATCAGGATGGACGATGTAGAGTAATTCGTAACTTTTGAGCATAAAAAAGCTCCTTTCTCGCGGAACCCTCTCGGGTACCCTAGCTCTATGGCCAAGGTGATCAAGAGCGGAAGTTAATATCTAATATTAAATTGATTCTAGCAAATGTTAGCTGTTTTGTCAATCATGGTGAGGGTTCGTTTTTCGTTGCCCCCAAATTCAAATTCGATATTTTTGAAGCTTGTTTTGCACATGTATCATCTACAGTGATTCGATCTTTCTTTATCGACAATATACAAGATGACTCAATAATAAGCTCCTTGGCCAATCTGCGTATCGACCTGGCGTTTACATATAATCGAGAAAGTTTCGCCGCATCGAAGTCAATCGTATAGTCCGCAACCTTACCTATATATACACCGCTTATTGTATAAACTTTATTCTTAATAATGTTTATCTTTTTATCAAGCGCATCTTTAATTCTAACTATGTCAGATATTTCCCCTAATGATTTATAGCCTGGAATCAAAATAAACTGCGCATTAAACCCTAGCATATCTTTCTCGGCAAGAGCCTTAAGGCTCTTTTTTCCGAAACCCTCCCGCACTATAAAACCAAGAAATTGCCCAGTATCAGGATTGATAACAACATCTTCCACCACACCTACAAGAGCATTCTCCTGCCTAAGGATTATCCCCTTCGCTATAAGGTCTGACTGTAACTTTTGCATAGTAGGACTATTATAACGCAAAAAGGCTCCAGATTCCCCTCCGAGCCTTTTTGCTATTTTATTTTTGTTTTATCCTATATAAATCCACGGATTATTTAATCAATAATCAACCAATCAGCTGTAGAATTTTCTGGTGCTTCAACGGAAAATTCTACCTCAAAGCCTTTTTCGCTTTTTTTCTTCACGGCAAAGTTTGTCATCCAGCTAGGAGTTACAAGCACGGTATAGTTATTATTTTCACGTGGTTTATCAAATACAACTTTTAGATCATTGCTTCCTTCCACAACCACAACATTTGCTCCTCTAGAATTATTATTACTTAACTCCAGCTTTCCTTTAATTTCTAAGTCGCCCTTTACCACCAAATGTCCCTCTACATTTATATCAAATGATTCCAAAATACTCTCCTGCTTCGGAGATAACAAGCCGGTAGCACCAGAAACATTTTGTATCAATAAATCATTTCTTATACCAGAAATTTCATTCTGAATTTGTGCGTATTGATCATACAGACTATTTATACTTGATAGCGCACTATTAACCTGACCACCTACATCAACAAATTCTGGATGTATGTAAGCCATTATTTTGCCATCTTCTTGATCGCTCGAATCCATCAAGGCCTTGCCGATAGCCATTCCTGGCTTTGTTGCTTTCATGGCTACACCTGGAGTTGACGATGAAGTTAAAATATCTCCTTTATATATCGGGCCGTTTTCTAAACTAATCTTGATGGGCGCCTTACCGATCAATGCAATCGCTGGCTTGCGAGGATCGGCGGATTCCATATATGTATTTGCCTGCCCCGCCATCATAACATCGCCGCCATTATAGCCTAGGATTACGCCAGGAGTAGAGGTTGCAATACCGATCAGAGTAGAATTATAACTCTCCGTGCTTTTCTTAACCTTTCCATCTACGTTTGGATCAATCATTACGATGTCACCAGAAGCAATGTCTTCGGTGGACTCATAAATTTCTGCAATATCCATATTACAACTTCTTGTTGCCGCATCTTTAAATTGATTCGCTGCGTCAATAAGGCATTGACCATTAAATCCTCCGGCGCCTTTTATTACTCCGTTGGCGTACAAACTGCCTGAAGAGCCATTACCAATAACTAAATAATAGTTATTTCCAACAGATGTATTCGATCTTCCCAGTGCGAGCTGATCTGCCATATAATTATTACCAGCGGCGCTATAAATACCATAGTTATAAGTACTGCCATTAGATCCATTAGCATAAACGGCATAATTATTTGTCCCCCCTCCTATGGCGGCAAAATAACCACCATAATTATACACACCTGAAGATGTGTTCATTGCAACAACCCCATAAGTACCATATCCACCTGTTGTAGAGTTAGAAAACTGTGCACCGTAGGTTTGGCTGCTCGTACTGCTGTTATTCCAACTGCCTGTTACTGTAGATGCAATTCCAAATTTAGATATACCGGCAGTTGAAGAGGTGGTTGAATTGGTTGTACCGATGCCATAATTAGAACCTGTAACAGCTCCTCCTCTGTAGACTTCTAGTCTTGAGTTAGGCGATGCTGTGCCGATACCCACGTCACCATTATATAGAATCCTCATTGCCTCAGTACCACCATTTGTACCGGTTTGAAAGATCATGTCAGCACCGGATGTTCCTGCCCCAGAAGTCGTTTTTAATACTAGATCATCGGTGGATCCAGTGCCGCCCGTTAAAATTTGCCCCGACGCCCTACCAGCTAAAAGTGCATAGATAGAGTGGTCGTCGTCTGTAAGACCCGTCAAAGAGCCATGATCCCGGTTTGTAATTTGATTTATATTTGTAAGTGTAATTGTGTCAGGAACGTCTGCATCAGTAATTGTCGACCAAGTTGGAGCAGCAGCTCCCGTCGACTTCAAGAAACCAGCAGAACCGCCCAGCCTTACATAATCAGTGCCATTATAATACATGATGTCGCCCGTAGTGTCAGACCCTAAGGCTATATCGGTACCATCAACAGAATTGTTTGCAATCGTTGTTACAAACGATCCGGTGCCAGAGCCAGTAACGTCTCCTGTTAAGGTAATGGTTTGATCCCCAGTATTAGACCCACTAAAGGTTAAGTTGGGTACATTCCCCAAACCAACATCGGTTTTTGTTACAGCACTCCAAGCTGGTGCTGCTGCTCCGGTTGATTTCAAGAAACCGGCAGCACCAGCTAACCTAACATAATTTGTGCCATTGTAATACATAATATCGCCGGTGGCGTCAGATCCAAGAGCAATCATGGTTCCGTCGACAGCATTGGCAGCAATTGTTGTGGCAAAAGAGCCGGTACCAGAACCCGTAACATCACCTGTCAAGGTAATGGTCTGGTCACCAGTATTAGAACCAGAAAGATTTGATGCCGATATAGTACTAGCAAACCAAGCCTGGCCGGCCAAACTAATAGCCGCGTTTATTGTTCCATTATTAGTGAAAACTATTTGATGCTGGCCGGCAAAAGGAGAGCCACCGTTTTGATTATACGCATATCCCATCCCATAAAGGGTTCCAAAATCATCATTGGTAGTGTCGATCAGATAAGCCGGACCAATTGACCAAATGCCTTGGACTTCTGCGGAATTATATGTGCCCGCAAAACCAAGCCGTGACGACCTAATCATTCCGTTTACATCCAATGTAGTGTTGGTTGCTGGAACTGCCGTACCAATACCAACACTGCCGCTAGCCCTAATTGTCATAGCGTCCCGCCAAGACCAGGCGGACGAAATATAATCCTTAACTCTAAATCTTAGCTGTCCAGCAGCATTAGCATTAGTACTATTGTCCGCGGCACCAATTATTTCCGCCTGTGTGTAAGTATTAGTAACACTGCCAGTGTTTATTGAGGGCGCAAAAGTTATCGAAGGACCAACGCCAAGAGACCTTACTGCATTGTTTTGCATTAAAATATTTCCTATCCCATCTGTCCCACCAGAGCCGATAGCGGTTGATCCAAATATTGTTAAATCTCCGTTTGGTGTTGTTGTGCCAATACCGACGTTGCCGGCACTGGTAATTCTTAACCTTTCGTACCTTGTTCCAGAACTATAAGTACTTGCCGTTAATGCTCCGCTGTTATCTGCCCCGTCCCTAATTCCATAAATTGTCGCTATGATATTTTCTGTTGACAATGTATTATCATTAATCCCAAAAATTATTCCACCCCCAAATCCATCCACCATGTCACCGGTAGAGATTGTATTCAATAAAAATGGTGAACTAACGCTACTAGTATTGGCTGTTGTTTGGGCCAGATGTAAAGACCTTGTTGGGCTACTTGTCCCTATCCCCACATTTCCTCCAGCAAAGATGGCAGCATAGTTATTATCAGCTCCAGTAGGAGCAGCTACATATAACCCATAATTATTGGTTGCTGTACCAGTAGAACCAGTAAACGATCCAGTTGAATTGATATATAGACCATATTTGTTTATTCCATCAGTCGTGGTATTTGTAGCTAGGTTTTCGAAATAACCAGCGTATTGAGAAGTTGTAACTGCTGCATTTGAGATATAGGAGTGGAGACGACCAGTAGGAGAAGTGGTACCGATGCCGACGTTGCCAGTATTGGTAATAGTAAATGGGTTAGACCAAGAAGTACCATCATAATGAATAAAATTAAAGTCACCAGTTTGGCCAGAAATAGACTTAAGAGCAAATTGCCATTTTTGAGTAGCAGCACTGTTCCATAATTCTAAGGCAGCATAATTATCTCCATCATCGGCTCCCTGGATACGAGCATAAGAAGCAGTCGTAGAAGATTGAACATGCAGCGCCGCTGTGGGTGTCCCACCAACCCCCAAATACACATTTGAATTGTCCCAATAAAGATTATTGCTCCCAGATAGCACACCAGCTCCAGTGAAGAATGCAACTTGATGATTTGTCCCCACCCCTCCGGCTACATAATCTGTACCAGCGGTAGCTGTAGACCAAGTACCAGATGTTACCTTAACCATACCGGTAGCAGAAGATGAATTCCAGGTCGTACCACCGTAAGAAGAATTTAATAAAGCCGTGGAGATTAGATTACCAGAACTACTCAACACGACCCCATTGACTAATAGTCCACTAATTGTCATGCTGCTAGCACTAAGACTTGTAAAACTTCCTGAATTTGCTGTAGTCGTACCAATTGCTCCTGGAGCTGCCCAGGTACTGCCTTCCAGCCTACTAGAGTTAAACGATTTTGGCACAGATCCGATTGCATGTCTTGGCGTCATCTCGCCATCACTAGCCACATTGACTGCTAGGTAAAGGTCATTATTAGAATTATTGGTAAAAAGCGTACCAAAGGCAGTGGTGTCGCCTAAGGCTGTATTAAAGATACCGCGTGCATCAGTTGTCACGTTTTTGGTTTCATACCAGAGCTGGCCACTCGGCGTAGCAGAGCAGGAGCCACCAGTAGAAGCACTAAAAATACAAAAAGTAATAGACTTGGTTTGACTCACAATACCAAACCCATTTTGATCGGTTAGTTTTCCTTGAAAGTTTATATAATCATATGAGGCAGCATCAGTTCCACTAGAGCCTAAGATACCTAGTGTAAGAATAAAACTGGCGATTAGGGAGACCACAAGAACATTAAAGTACTTAAACTTTAACAATTGTCTGAGTTTTCTGGTTTTCAGAAAAATTGTCAAACCCCCCACCTCATTTATATTTATTTTTACATAAGAAATTATACCACAATTTATACTTGTAAAGTACTTTTTCTAAGCACAAAATTTATAGAATGACCTATTTTTTCCTGCGAGTTTTTAGAATCTTGGGTTTGACATAAGATAAAATAACAAAAATAACTAAGGCAAAGATAGCAATCAGAGCTAAAACCGTCGGTGAAAACCGAACAAAATAAACAGATTTAGTTATTACCGGGTCACCAGGATAATTTGAGATCGATAATTCTGCCTTATAAACACCAAAAAGGTATGGGCTTTCCATGCTCTTTTTTATAATTCTTTTTGTTTCTGGCAAAACGTAATAGCCATTAATCTCTTGCTTTGATTTCTCTTGACCAAAAATATTTTTGACTTTTACCATACCGGTTGGCTTTAAATAAGTTCCCCGGGGATCAGAATTATATTTTGCCAAATTGCTTTGTTCGATTTCAAAGTCAACGTTCTGACTAAAGGGGCTGTTGACTGCTCGAAAAGCATCAAGCTTACCTGATCGAATATCCCCTTGGCCAACACTTAAAATAAATAAAGTGCCGGCTTCGCCAGTAGCAATTGCTCTTGTTTCCATAGTTGCTGTATTATTAGGAACCAAACGAAAAAACACCGCACCAAAATACCCACCAGGAGAAGCAGATATTGGTATGCCCAATCTGAATTTTACCTTCTTCCCCGTCCCCGCTGGCAGAACAAATTTATTTTCGCTAAAAGTAACAAATTTCTCAAAACTGTTTTGATCAGTATTTTTATAAAAAACTAGTTGCCCATTCAGTCCACCCATCTTTAGGGAAGATGTTTCGATACTGATCGTCTCGTCGTTTGCTGTCGGATTCATGACATCAATCACCCCGTCTTTAACGTCACCAAGATTTAGTTTTTCTTCATATTTGAGGGGTGCGATCTGGATAGTATTTTTAATATTAGCATCAGCGGCCAAGGAACCGGCAGGAAAGGTCAAAATAAATAAAACGAAGAGGAAGATTTTTTTCATATTTTTCATTTTACTTTATCTGGCTTTTCTTTAACAGCATGTCTTAAACATCATTGACCTTTTGGCTTTAATTTATTAAAATGTGAGTCCAAAACAAAACTATCAAAAACAAAAAGGAGGAATCACCTTCTTTTTTTATTACTTACCTTTGGGGAGGATATGAAGAATAAAATCCTATTTGTTGTTTTTGGTCTTGTTTTATTGATAGCTTTTCCTCTAAACGCTTTAGCCGAGAACCAAAACTCACAAACAATCACCGTAACAGCTAACGTTGGGTATTCTATTACCGGCTCCATAAACAACAAAACCGTTTATGCCGCGACTAACTGGGAAAACGGTTTTTGGCTATCAAAAAAAGATAATAGTTTTATGATTGTGGGAAAATTTTAGCTTTTTTCTTCTTTTTAATTTTGCGCCAAATATACAAAACTAAAATAATGATAATAACTAACAGCCACCAAGGAATGACCCAAAAACTGACTGATTTTTGTAATCCGGAATTATTTTGACCATAGGTTAGATCTAAATTTGCCTTAAAGTAACCAAATTGCCACCATTTCGCCTTCCAAGTGTTCTCGAATTTTCGAATACTATCTGGCAAAACATTGCCTTTATCTGAATTTACCGTTTCGGTGGTCATCTTTTGACCAAATAAATTTTTTATTTCAATTATGCCTTTTGGTTTAAAGTGAATATTGCCATTGTTTTGAATTCTTGTAATGAGATCTATGTTTTGAGAAAAAGTTAAAAATTTTTCACTAGAATATTGGATAACTGGAAAGAAATTTAAATAATGTTTTGTCTTAAAGGTTGCTATTGCTGCGTCTTCTTTGATCGCTCCAGGCACAGTTACCAAAATCAATTGACCAACCTTTATATTGGTTATAACTTTTGCCTCACCCTCCTTAACTTCTTCTGGTGCTTTGGTCGAAAAGAAGATAACACCATAATGACCTCCTGGCTCGGCATCTTTTGGCACAGAAATCTGGTACTGAATTGGGCGCAACTCCCCAACTGCCAAACTAACTGGCTCTGGTGAAAACTTGATCCATTTTGATAACGAGAACTTATAATTCGGATCTGACTCAAGAAATTGAGGTTGACCGGTTTCGTCTTTGGCCGAGAAATCATAAGCTTGAGGATATAGAGTTACTGGACTTTGATTATAGTCATTCACCTTGACTGTTCCGTTTATGGTTTGTCCGGGCGATACTGTATACTCAACAACTGGCGGACCAACAGTGATTCCCGATCCACTATTTTCGGTGGCAGCTTTTGCTATTTGATATGCCGCAAAACCAAAGCATACAAACAAGAAAGCAAAAAGAGATATTAAGATCCTTTTAAATAATATTTTTTTCATTAAAAATTACCGGTCATTAATAGCGTAATGGTGTCGGCATACGATCCAGCTGGAGTTGATGCCGAAATTGCTGCCTTGAAAGTAACAGTGGCTGTTTGGTTGGTTACGCCCGTTGGTGAGGCATAAGTCACAAAAGATTGAGCCGTCCGTTGTAAGGCACCAACCCCATTGCCACTTGTATTATATGGTGATGATATCGTCGGACTACCGGTACCGGTTGTACCCTGTGCGCCATAACCTTCCGTCCCAGCCGCCAATGTCGCTGTCGATGAACTGATAAGCTTGGTTGGGGCAGATGACTTATAAAGACCGGCTGCGGCACCACTACCTTCATCCTGAATTGTCACGGTGTAGCCACCACCAGCGTTTGTTCCCATTGTTAAAGTAATAGCCGAAGTTGAAGCCACAGCACCCGTAGTCATCGTACCCAATGATGCAGAGTTTGATGATAATTGAAAGGTAATGGAAGGATCAACAGTGGCACTGACTACAACCTGATCGTCGGTAGCGATCGGTACTGCAATACTGCCTGTATCGGTAAATGTTCCGGTAATAGCAATTGTCTTTGATCCGCTTGAATTAGGATTGGTAATTTGCTTGTCACCAGTAACCCCGGAGGTAGCATTTGTCCCTATTTCTATCACAATTACCGAACTAGCGGCAATTGTACCGGTACCACTAGTGATAGTTAGGGTGTTAAGATAAGTGCCAGAAAACGCTGCTCCCCAAGTGGTACCTGAGGCAGTGGCTCCCAGCGTTAGATCTGAGCTATCATCTGTGACATCGACGTCAGTATAATCTATACCACTTGCTCCAACAAAACCACTAGATGTACCATCAGGAAAAGTAATAATAATGGTCTGTCCAGCAGCAACTCCGGTAGGTGTAGTAAATGTAATCGTATGATTTGAAGCGGTGGAGGTTTTAATTCTAGTCATTGTGTCAGAGAGAGAGGATAAAGCTGCTGCTTGGGCATGAGGCATCGAAACAAAAAGTAAAGCAAAAGCCAAGATCAAGCTAGCGAACTTTTCACAATATTTATATCTAACTGAAGCAAGCTTTTTCATTTTTAGAAATTCCCCGTAGCTAGAAAGGTTAAAGTGTCAGCATAACTACCAGCATATGTTCCGGCAGCAATTGCTGCTTTGGCAGTGACGTTTGTAACGTGATTCGATGAAGTGGCACTAGTATATGATGAGATGGTGGTTGCGGTTCGATTTAAACCACCGACATCGTTTGATGTTTTAAGGTATACTGCTGCAATCGTCTGTGAACCAGAATTTACAGCCCCCTGGATTCCATAACCCTCTGTCCCGGCTGCTAGTGTTGCTGTCGAAGAAGCGACCAAATGGGTTGGTGTGGCTGATTTATATAAACCAGGGTTGGAACCACTGCCTTCATCTTGCACTGTTACCGTATAACCACCAGCAGCTGTCGTCCCTACTGTATAAGTAAATGGCCCGCAAGAACCAACTGCACCAGTGGTCAATGTACCAAGACTACAAGTAGTAGTCGATAAAGAAAAAGTGATCGAGAACCCGATATCTCCAGTTACAGCAATTTGATCATCTGTCACTATTGGGATAGCAATCACACCGGTATCCCCAAAAGTACCACCAATGGTAATAGTATAATCACCCACTGAACCCGGATTGGTAATATGACCATTACTAATTACTATGTCGGCCGTACCTGATGCTGCTACGACATTACTAGAACCACAAGTAATCGTCAGTACCTGGCCAGATGGAGATGCAGACGTAACGGCAGCCCCTTCAACTGTTACGTCTCCCGTTACCACACTAGCAATATTAAACCCGGCTTCAAACGTTAATGTAACCGTATTACCATTAACAATTCCGGTTGGCGTTACAAATTGAATCGTGTGATCTGCTGCTGTTGAAATTTTCTCACGAGTTAGGGTGTCTTTTGGACTGCTAACTACTGCGGCATGGACACCGGGTGTATAGGCAATAAAAAATAGAAGCAAAAACATCACTACGTTTAAAACTGCATGAATCTTACTTCTAACCCTCACTTTTTTTGTCCGCCTTCTTTTTATTTTTCTTACTATTAATTATGAAATTGGCTCTTCGTTAAGTCAACCTTTTTGTAAGTCTTTTCTATTTCTATAGAGCCATAGTAACCGAATAAACAATGATGCCGTCATAATAACCACTACTCTGACCGGCAGGTACATCTAATTTATAACCGACAGATGTTGTTGTCTCTCCGGTTGTATATCCGGCTTGACTCATAATGGTTTGGGCTGTTGATGGAAAACCAGCATATTTGTTGTTTGTATCTGTTTGACTTGTACCCGACCCCCACCAAGTTGTATCTTTAGTCGCCGTGGAAGCATAAACCGTGAAGCCTAAACCAGTACCTGACCAGGTGGTAGCGTTTCCGTTGCCAGAGTTTGCTGTTGGATCCCAAGCAGTCTTATCTGCAATGTCAATCGTACTATTCGTTGTCAGGTCCATAGTTGTTGTGGCATCATTCCTAGCAACTGCTACGTTATATCGGGGAGCTTCTGGTGCATCAGTTGTAACCTTAATGTCAGTATATCCAGTAACTGGTGTTCCTGATAGAAGGTGGCCAAGATTTACGTCTATTGTTGGATAAAAACCAACTCTCATGCCATAGCTTATTTCATAGGCAAATCCGGAACCGAGTTTATAATATGTGCTTGATCCCTCGTTTACGAGAGGGCTGCCGCCACTTGAAACTAATTTATAGTTTGTCGAACTACCAACTCCGCCGACTGAATTTATTTCATAAGCATCCAATCTATAGTTTGAACTAGACATAGCAGATGCCAATGCCGGAACCAAGGCAAACAAAAGCACCGTCAAACAAGCAAAGATGCCTATGACACAAATTTTTTCTAGAAATCTAGTTAACATGCAATTTGAATTTTATTGGTTCGACGAATTTGTAGTATCCGTTGTAGGTTGTCCTCGCAAACTGCTTGATTCCGAAGTGGTTGTCTCCTGGTTTGCTTGAAGTTTCTTGATATTATCTAGCTCGGTCTTGGCATCAGTACTATCCGGAACTGCCTTTAAGTACGTTTCCATCTCTGTAATTGCCTTCGCATAATCCTTTTTATCTTTATAGATAAGAGCAATATTGAAGTGAGGATCGGCAAAATCTTTTTTCAGAGACAAGGCTTTGTTGAATTGTCCCTCTGCTTTAGCAGTATCATTTTTCGTTAGGTATACTTGACCCAAACCATTAACCAAAACTGGATTGGTTGGCTCCAGTTTCAAAGCTTCGTTATAGCTTTTCTCAATCCAGTCTATGGCACCAGATGCATAAAGAGCAGCATTTCGATAAATGATTATCATACCCTCCCAATTTGCCACACTATTTGAGTTGGTATTTACTGCTTCCTTACCTTGGTCTATTGCCCGAGAAAGATAATCTTGGATTTTTTTAACGTCTTTTTCTTTTTCTGCTTTTTGATTTTCTAGGTTTGCTTCCACCAAAAGAATTCTGGACAGACTCAGACGATAAACTTCTCGATAACTATTTTGCTTAACCGCTTTAATCAATACTTTTTCTGCGTCAGCTAAGGTTTCGGTTTTGTCGGTTTTGGCTATTCCCTTCTGATAAGTAACATCGGCGGCATAGCTTTTGCCGGCAAAGTACATACCAAAAACAGCGCCAGCAAATAACAGGACAAAGAAAACTGTCGAAAATACCTTCGCTTCCAAGGAAATGTTTCTTAGGTTCAGATCCTTGGTATCATCAGCTGCTTTTTCTTGAGACTTGCGGGCCACCCCAATCAAAGCTAAAGACACCCAAAGAATTAAAGCTATACCGAAACTTGAATAATAAAATAATCCCATTATTCCCACAGCAACTACCGCTGCAGTCGCTCCCAACGTGACATACTTCATGTCTTCGTCGGTTGCTTTTCTATAATTAAAGATGCCAGTAACAACCGCTACTATCAACAAAAACACATAAGCTAGGGTGCCCAAAATGCCTGTAGTTGAAATTGAATTCAACCAATCATTTGCGGACTTGTCAAATCGAAGCGACCAATTTACACCATTATTCATACTGGCTGATCTATATTTAGAAAAGTCATAAGAATATGTTTCCGGTCCGGAACCAAAAATTGGCCTTTCTTTAATTACTTGCTTGGTTTGCTCAATAGCATTTTTATAGTCCAAAGTAATGTCTTTAGACAAATTCAAGCCAAAACTAGCGTTAAAAACAAAGGCTAGAGACATTAAAGCCATCAAGGCAGGTAAGGCCAACCATTTTTTATCGATTTTTTTCTCCATCGCCGGCACAACAACCAAAACAATTGATGCCACCAACAAGCCCCACCAAGCTGCTTTCACATTGATGAGAATTAATAAAATAAAAAGCAAAATACTGGTTCCAGCAAAAGATAACCTAGCTTCATTTTCTCTCCTTAAAGCTAGAGCTGTGGTTATTGGTATTACAGCCATAATGAAGACCGATAAGGCATTCAAAGAGCCAAGAGTGTTAAATACTTTTGTCTTTGTTATGGTCACCGGCAAGATATAGACTCCGAACATTTGCAGTAAAGCAAAAACAGCAACCACTATGGCCGACATGACCAATGTCAATACTAGTCCCATGATTTGCTTTTTTGTGCTGAAATTATTTATCACCAAATAATAAAGCAAGATAAAGTACAAAACAGTAAGAAAACTGGTATCCAGTCTCCCATAGTTAATGGCGAGATGGACACTAGCGAAGCGATGAGATAAATCGCACCAAAAATTAGAATCGGTAAATCGAGCGGGGTACGGCGTAAATTAAAATCCCTAGCTAAGACCATTTTCAAAAGCCAGAGGATCAATCCGGTTAAAACAGTAACCGCCAGGAAACTTTGCTTGGGTAGATTGATAACATCGAAAGTTTGTGGGGAAAAAACCAAGGGGAGTGCAAAAATCGTGATAAGAACTAGTGCTCTTAAAAGATAATCAATTGGTTTTACCAACTTACCCCAAAACTTTAACGGCTTCGGTTTTTTGACTGTTTGTGTCTGCTCTCCATTAAACGACGAAGGAGACACATTAATTTTAATTGAGTCCATACCCACCTCTTTTTATCTTTATTAATTAAACAAACGAACTTGTAATTAAGTATAGTTTAGTAACAAACCGAAAGCAATAAAACTCTCATAACCTCATTGACTTTTTATCCTTTTTGGAGTACTATTCAAACTCACCTAATCTTAACAGAGCATATATGGAACTATCACCGAAACAACAAATTAACGAGCTAATAAAAACCAGCAAAAACATACTGATTGTTAGTCATTCTAAACTTAATGGTGATGCGCTAGGGTCGATGCTAGCTTTAGAAAAAGTCCTCACCAAGCTCGAAAAAGAAGTCAGCATAGTTACAAGTGAAAAAACCGATGACCCTTATTCCTTTCTTCCGGGACTCGAAAAATTAAAAAATAACATTGCTGGCACAAGAGATTTTATTGTCCGCATCAATACAGAAAAAACACCACTTGAAAAGTTAAGTTACAGCCAGGAGGATAAATTTGTTAATGTTGTTATTTCTCCAAAAAATGGCAAGATTGATCCAAAAGACCTAGAGCTAAGCCAAGGCAACTTTAAATTTGACCTCATTTTTGTACTAGACACTCCAAATGTTGACAAAATAGACAAAGTTTACGATCGCGAGACAGAGTTATTCCTTGAAACCCCAATAGTAAATGTAGATCACCATGAGGGCAATGAATACTTTGGCACGGTCAACCTGGTGGATATGACCGCCACGTCAACTTGCGAAATATTAGTTTCGATAATTGAATCTTTCGGTGCCGGCCATTTCGATGAAGATGTTGCGACCTGCCTACTAACAGGGATAATCACCGACACTGAAAGCTATAAAAAGATAAATACTACGCCCAAGTCTTTAACCATATCAGCACAAATGCTCGCGGCCGGTGCGAGACAACAAGAAATAATCAATAATCTTTACAAGGCCCATTCATTTGATTCATTGAAACTAATTGGCAAAATACTTTCAAAGCTGGAATACAACAACGACCTCAAGGTCTCCATTTCGGCTCTTTCTAGAGAAGATCTTGGTCAAATCGAATTGGAATTAAATGATCTTAGGGCAGTTTCAGACGATATCTTTTTACAAATACCAAATTCAGACGTTCTGGTAATCATCTTTGAGACAAAGACTGGAAAAGTATCAGGAATTATTAAATCATTCACATCTATTGGTGCCCTAGAAGTTATTTCAAGGTTGGGTGGTAGAGGTGACTCAAAATCGGCAGAATTTGAAATTTCCGGCTTAAGCCTTAAGAGTGCTTTGAATCAAATTGTAGCTAACATCGCTGAGAAGCTGGGCAAGTCTTTCGCAAACAATTCTCCAGTCGAAGAAAAAGCAAAAGAAGAAATTCAAACCAAAAACGAAGTTGTTAATAAAACACGAGAATATTTAGTAGAAGCAACTCCCACTGAATCTGATAGCGTTGAAAATATTATGGTAACATTCCCAGAAGATCCAATCTCTAAAGCAATAGAGTCAATTGATCAGGAAATAGATAATCACAACGAAAATTTGGCCAATATTGATATCGATGACGCTAAAAGCAAAGATGAACCACTAAAACCTCTTGGGAATATACTTGAAAGCCACAAACCCGGTACCGCTCTAGATTCTGTAGACGAACAGCCGCCTATTTCAAAGAATGAAACAAATGGTCTCGGTAATAAAAATGAACGCATCGAGACCTGGAAGTCAGAAAAATAATTCTTACGTTATAATACATATATGCTAAATAATGTTTACCTTATCGACAAGCCTTCGGGATGGACTAGTTTTGATGTAGTTGCAAAGATACGTGGCTCAATCAAAAAAACAACCGGTGAGAGAGTTAAGGTGGGACACGCAGGTACTCTTGATCCCTTCGCCACCGGTTTATTAATAGTACTTACCGGGACAAAAACAAAAAAGCAATACGACTATATGAAGTTAGATAAAGAATATGAGGCCACTCTTTTTCTTGGTGCTAACAGCACAACTGGTGATCCAGAAGGAATCATAACAAAGAACAAAGACTCAAAAGAAATTCAACAAAAAGATGTTGAGGAAACGGTAAAAAAGTTTGTTGGTAAAATAGAGCAAATGCCACCTCAATATTCGGCAATCAAGGTCGATGGTCAACCGGCCTATAAATCTGCTCGTCTAGGTAAGGCGGTTGATTTAAAACCAAGAAATATAGAAATTTATAAAATCGAAAAAGTAGCTCTCGGGTGGCCTATAATGAAATTTGTCGTAAACTGTTCTAGTGGCACCTATATTAGGGTGTTAGCAGAAGATATTGGCAAAGAGCTTGGCTGTGGCGCCTACTTAACAGAGCTTAAAAGAACCAAAATCGGAAATTACAATCTTAAGGATGCCAAAAATATTGATTTTATTATTAATAGCCTAGACAAGGGTTGAAAATAATACCGAATTAAGCTATAATATAGCTAGATTTAATAAGGAGTGTCTGTGGCACTGAAAAAAGAAGATAAAAGTAAACTGATCAAAGATGTAGCAAGAAACCCAAAAGACACTGGATCACCAGAGGTTCAGGTTGCAGTATTTACCGAAAAAATTAAGAAACTAACCGACCACTTGAAATCACATAAAAAGGATGAGAGCTCGAGACGTGGTCTTCTAAAGATGGTTAGTAAGCGTCGTCGCCTTTTAGATTATCTGGCTAAGAAAAATAAAGATAGCTACGATGCCTTAATTAAAAAATTAGGCCTCCGAAAGTAGTGAATCGATATCTCTCCATCTTGTGGAGAGCAATTGGTTCATTAAAAGATAAAACAGAATAGGGATCAGAGACAGGAAGCTTGTCCGTCCAAAGCTTAGCGAAGGCGGATTCGATTTGAGCATAAGCTCAAGGAACCAAAATCAGCTTCTCCCCCTGACTCCTATTCTAAATGAACCCAGCAATTCTACTGGGTCAGGAAGGAGTAATATGAGTACTCAAGGAATGGTAAAAAGTTTTGATACCGATTTTTCTGGCACCAAAATGTCTTTTGAAATTGGAAAGATGGGATTATTGGCCGATGGGGCTGTAGTTGCTAGATACAACGACTCTGTTGTCTTAGCTACAGCTGTTATCTCAAAAAAAATAAAGGAAGATATCGATTATTTTCCACTAACAGTTGAATTTCAGGATAAATGGTCAGCCACTGGCAAGATTTCCGGATCTAGATTTATAAAAAGAGAAGGCAGGCCAAGTGAGCTCGGCATTTTACGCTCACGGATGATAGATCGGCCCATTCGCCCGATGTTTCCAAAGGGTTACAAAAATGAAGTTCAAATTATCGTATCTCCATTATCACTAGACGGCACGATCGATCCAGCTGTTCTGGGTTTAAACGCCGCTTCCGCCGCATTAATGCTAACTGGGGCACCATTTGAAGGCCCATTAGGTGCAGTCCGTGTTGGAAGAGTAGAAAATAAATTTATCATCAACCCAACGACAGAACAAATGGAAGAATCTGATGTTGATATCTTGGTCGCCGGGACCAAAGACGCTATTACGATGATTGAAGGTGGAGCGAAAGAAATTCCGGAAGAAATAATTGCCGAGGCTTTGGAGATAAGCTTCAAGTCCCTGCAAGCTTCTATTCTTCTGCAAGAAAAAATGGTAAAGGGTGAAGAAATTACGCTTCAGAAGTACAAATTGATGCTACCGGATGAGCAAGCTTATGCTTCAGTCGCTAAATATCTCGATGCCAAACTCGGTGAGTCTATTCGGCATGAAAATAAAATTGAGCGAAATCTTCTCATCGCTGACCTTGAAGATATGGTTATGGGTGAATTCAGTGAAAAATTCGAAGAAGCGGATATTTCGGCCGCCTTTGAAAAAGTAATCAAAGAAGAGGTTCGTCGCTCTGTCTTAGAAGAAGGTATCCGACCGGACAGAAGGAAAATGGATGAGATCCGGCCACTTTCAAGTGAAGTCAGCGTCCTGCCAAGAACTCATGGCTCTGGCCTTTTTCAACGAGGGCAAACTCAGGTTCTCTCTATCACCACTCTAGCTTCTCCATCAAAGGCTCAAATTGTCGATAGCATGGACCAGGACTTTAGCAAAAAATTCATGCATCATTATGTCGACACTCCAGCTTCATATGGCGATACCGGACGACTCGGCGCCGGACGCCGAGCTATTGGTCACGGCTTTTTGGCCGAAAAAGCTCTGGAAGTAGTTTTGCCAGAGGAAACTGATTTCCCTTATACAATTCGAGTCGTTTCGGAAATTTTAAGCTGCAATGGCTCTAGTTCGATGGGTTCAGTCTGCGGCGCATCACTTTCTCTGATGGACGCCGGCGTTCCAATCAAATCACATGTTGCCGGCATTGCTATGGGCCTGATGACAACAGACGGTGACCTGGCCAAAAAACATGTCATCTTGACCGACATCCAAGGCGCCGAGGATTTTGCCGGCGATATGGACTTCAAGTCAGCCGGGACAAGAAAGGGTATTACCGCTATCCAGATGGATATCAAGGTCAAAGGTTTGACTATCGACTTTTTGCGAGAAGTGATGAAGAGAGCCAACGCCGCTAGGATACAGATCTTAGATGTAATGGAAGCAGCCATTTCTTCTCCTCGCAAAGAGCTATCACCTTATGCCCCAAGGTTAACAACCCTACACATTAATCCTGATAAAATCAGGGAAGTTATTGGCAAGGGTGGCGAGGTTATCAATAAGATTATTGCCGATACCGGCGTGGAAATAGATATCGAAGACGATGGCACGATCGTCGTTGCCGCTGTTGATAGTGGTGCGGCCGAAAAAGCAATTGCTATTATAAATGGCATTATAGCGGAACCCGAAGTCGGTAAAACTTATCAAGGCAAAGTAACCAAGATTATGGATTTCGGTGCTTTCGTTGAGTTTATGCCGGGCAAAGAAGGCCTGGTCCATATATCTCAAATTTCCAAAGAAAGAGTAAACAAGGTGACCGATGTGTTGCGCGAAGGTCAAGAAGTAACCGTCAAGCTAGTCGAGATTGACAGCCAAGGCCGCAACAACCTCTCAATCAAAGCAGCTTTGCCAAAAGAATAAAGTAGCTATTAGCTAATAAGTAAATTGCACAGGGATAATCTCTGTGCAATTTTATGATAGATACTTTTCGGGATGACGTCTCAAAAAAAGTGGAACAAGAGCAGCCACCCCGATAGCAGCCAAAGCTAACACTAGATTAACCGATAATATATTACCGCTAGATCCAGCCACCTTGAGCTGACTGCCGGCAAAGGCATAGACAAAATCTGCCGGTAGATTGCCAAGGGATGTTGTCCAAAGAAAAGTTCTTTTATTTGTCTTGGTTACTCCGGCAAATATATTTATAAGAAAAGTGGGAATTACCGGCGCTAATCTTAGAAAAAGAAGATAGTTGATGCCGTTTCTTTTCAAATTTGTCTCAAAGTTTTTTAGCCTCTTCTCTAGACGTCGATGAACATAGCCACCAAAAAGATATCGGGCAATCAAAAAGGCGAAGAAAGAACCAATGGTCGCCCCGAAGTTTGAAGCGAGAGCTCCAGGTATTGTTCCAAAAATGTAGCCGCCGATTATGATCATAAAGAAAACACTGGGGGTATAAATGGTTGTAATCAAGGCAAATATGCCAATAAAAATAATTAGAGATAACAGGCGGTTTTGGCCGACATCGCTAATAATGGCTTGGACACTGCCGATAGCTTCGTT
>CAYYEV010000005.1:3331-23051 GCA_964471065.1 uncultured Candidatus Saccharibacteria bacterium | reverse complement strand
AAACGAAAAAGATGCTTTTTCATTTCTTTCTCCTTATTTAATTATACTATTGTCAGTTAATGGCTAATAATCTTGTCATTGCGAGCGAATGCGTGGCAATTTCTGCTTGTCGGTAGGCAAGTCGAGATTCTTTATCCGCCTTCGGCGAACTCAGAATGACAGGAAAAGGGTCAAGGAGAAATATCTATCCCGATTGGCCCATGGTCAGAGCCTTTTATTTCGGGACAAGTAAACCCATCCTTCAATTTATCTTTTAAGTCGGTTGAAACAAAGCCATAGTCTATCCGCCAACCAAGATTTCTTTCTCTAGCCCCAGCCATGTACGGCCACCAGGTATAAAGGCCGCCTTCGGCTCGAAACTTTCTAAGGGTATCGACAAACCCTAGAGAAATTAATTTATCCAATGTTTTTCTTTCCTCCGGTGTAAACATAATGTTATTTTCGTTTTGTTTTGGCCGATCCAAGTCCCTTTCGTCATGAGCGATATTGAAGTCTCCGACCAAAATAACTTTTTGTTTCTTTATCTCCTTTAACATCTTGAGAATATGGTCATACACCTCTAGCTTGTAAGCTAGATTTTCCTTTGACCGGCCACCGTGAGGAATATAAAAATTAAAAAGAGTAAAATCCGGGTAGTCTAGTCTTAGCATCCTGCCCTCCGAGTCAAATCTCTCGTGCCCAAGCTCGGTAGAAACTTTTTGTGGCTTTTCTCTTGTCAAAACAATGACTCCAGCATAACCGGCTTTTCTAGCCGAATTTATGTATAGATGATGGTTTCTACTCCTAAAAAGAGAGTTTTCTCTTATCTCGTCTGGGAGTTGCCCGGCATTAGCTTTGATTTCTTGAAGACACAAGATATCCGGATTTTTATCGTGATAAAAATCTGCCAGTCCCTTACCCCCAAGCAGAGCGAATACCGTTTACATTCCAAGAATAAATTTTCATATAAAAATATTATAGAATAGGTTGATTTAATTAGTTGTAAAAAATATTTGGACTTCGGGCGGGGCGGACTTATGGTCCACCCCACCCGCTTACCTACACCCTTAGCCCGGAATCTTCAGCTTTGGCAGCCCTGTTCCTCCGACAATGTTCGCGCCATTGTTGAGGCAATAGGCCCGGATGACATTGAAGTCACCATCGAAATGACGAGGGTCGAAATTCGGGTCATTGGCTCTGCCAAGAGAAGTCTTGACGTATGAGACCGTCCCGGCCGCCAGAAGCGTCTTGAGAATGGCGACCTTGTTCAGGCAGTCTTGTTGATGGAAAATACTACCCCCACTCTTCAGGCGGCGCCGGTATTCCCGGAGCTTGTAAAAGAGTTGGCGCCGCCTGATCTCGTCGTCGGGGAGAACAAGCACTTTGTCAGATGCGCTAATCATAGTAGCTCCTGTCTCAAATCCTAGTTTTCAAGGCTTGAGTTTGCAGACAAGTCCAAAAGTTATACTACAATCTGGCGGCTAAGTAAAGGCAGTCTACCCCTAAGGTCCGGGGAGTTGAGTATGGTAAAATTTAACTATGAGAATTGCCATTATTAGCGACATCCATGGTAACATGGCCTACCTCGCTAAAGCCAAAGAGACTATTGATAAAGAAAAAATCAAAGTTGTCGTTT
The DNA here is from genome assembly GCA_964471065.1 of uncultured Candidatus Saccharibacteria bacterium. Taxonomy (GTDB): domain Bacteria; phylum Patescibacteriota; class CPR2; order UBA1875; family CAIMLA01; genus CAYYEV01. The sequence continues at coordinate 21,436 of CAYYEV010000005.1, read as the reverse complement.
GCTGCGGCGACATCCAGACAGAAGAAGCTTTCCACGAACTTGATTTATGGCCGCAAAAGGTTTATCTAGCCTTAGGCAATGCTGATTTAGAGCTGAGCCAAAAGCTTGAGTCCGGTCTTATCTATCCGGAAAAATTGGAATATTTCAAAGATTTCGGTGTTTTGAACTTAGATAAAAAGAAAATTGCTTTTACCCACTATGATTTTTACGCCAAAAAGCTAGCCTCTGAAGGCAAATATAACCTTATCTTTTACGGCCATACTCACACGCCATGGGAGGAAAAATTTAATAAAACAATCCTTTTGAATCCGGGTGAAGTTGCCGCCCAGTTTGGTAAACCGACTTTTGCTATATACGACACAGGGACGGCTAAAGCCAAATTAGTCCTACTTCAATAATAATATTGACATATTGGGTTCTTTTTGCTATACTTATGCCAACGTTTGAAAGATCTCTAACAAAACTTTATGAATGAAACTGACATTAATGATGCCAAATCTCTTGCTGAGATAGAAAAACTCGTTTCCAAATGCGAGCGTTGTTCTCTTTATAAGACCAAAACGAAAGATGTCCCCGGTGTCGGCAACGACAAGGCTAAGGTTATGTTTATCGGTGAGGCCCCTGGTAAGGACGAAGATCTGCAAGGTGAACCATTTGTCGGTTCAGCCGGTAAGTTTCTGACGGAAATGATTGAAGGTCTTGGCTGGAAAAGAAAAGATGTCTACATTGCAAACGTCCTAAAGCACCGTCCACCCAACAATAGAGATCCTTTACCAGAAGAAGCAGAGGCTTGTTGGCCATATCTAAAAAGACAGATTGAGCTAATCCAGCCCAAGTTAATTGTCTTTCTTGGCCGCCATGCCATGAACCGCTTTTTTCCAACTTTGCGGATTTCTAAAGTTCACGGGCAAGCCTTTAGAAAAGATTTTATAAATAAAAAACAAGTTTTTTTGGCCTTATATCACCCTGCGGCTGCACTTTATAACGGTAGTATGCGAGCTGTTTTGGAAGCAGACTTCAGGAAAATTCCTAAAATATTGGATAAAATCGATGAGATAAATGTCGAACAGGAAGACAAGGCGCCAGAGAATAAAAAACTCAAAGAGACTCAAAAAATAAGACAAGAAAAGTTGTTCTAATACAAAACCAAACTATTGATCAGGGGTCAACCTGTCTTTGGTCAAAATTTAACAATTAATCACTTAAGGAGAAACAATGGTTCCTCAAAAAACAGACAAAAATGTGAAAAAAGAAAAAAGAAATAAAGGCCACAAACCTTTGACCGAAAATCCTAAAAAGGGGCTACTCAAGATTACCCCTTTGGGCGGTCTTGGTGAAGTCGGCAAAAACCTAACCGTCTATGAATACGAAGATGATATCCTTATCGTTGATATGGGCTTTATGTTCCCTGATGATGAGATGCTTGGAGTTGACTACCTGATCCCAGATATCAGTTATTTAGAAGACAAAAAAGATAAAATCAGGGGCATTTTGGTCAGCCACGGACACGAAGACCACATCGGGGCGATTCCCTATCTTTGGAGCAAGCTTTCGGTTCCGATTTATGCACCCAAGCTGACTATCGGCTTGATTGAAAGCAAGCTGAGCGAATTCAGACTTAATACCGAAGGCTTTCTCAGGGTTATCGATCCGGACAAAGACAAGCTAAAGCTAGGTGTCTTTGAAATCGAATGGTTTCGGGTTACTCACTCTATCCCGGATGCAGTCGGTATTTCTCTCAAAACCCCTATCGGTAGAGTCATCTATACCGGCGACTTCAAGATAGATCACTCACCGCTAGACGGGAAATACACGGATTTAACCAAACTTTCGAAGTACGGCCATGACGGAGTTCTCTTACTTCTTTCGGACAGTACAAATGCCGAACAGCCGGGTTATTCGATGAGCGAAAGATCACTTGAGGATAATTTCGAAAACTTGTTTGACCGGGCTCCCGGCCGGATTATCATCGCTTCTTTCGCTTCCCAGATTAACCGAATTCAAATGGTTATTGATTCAGCTCGCGACCACAATCGTAAACTGGCTTTTTCTGGCAGAAGTCTCCTCAAGAATGTCGAGATAGCGGTTCGTCTAGGTTATTTGAAGATACCTCAAGGTTTGATCATCAGAGTCCAGGATATCAACAAATATCCGGACAATATGATTACCATTATGAGCACCGGATCTCAGGGAGAGGCAATGTCCGCTCTGGCCAGAATAGCTCGCGGTGAACATAAGAACGTCAAGGTAAAGAAAGGTGATACCGTCATCTTTTCCAGCTCTCCAATCCCTGGTAACGAAGGTTCGATTACGAAAGTAATGGATGATCTCTTCAGAGAAGGGGTAGAGGTTGTCTTTGATGAAGAAAAAAGCCGAACTCATGTCTCGGGACATCCTTGCCAAGAAGAGTTGAAGTTGATGATTGCTCTGACTCGACCAAAGTACTTTGCCCCTTGGCATGGTGAACGTCATATGTTGGTAAAACATGCTAAAATTGCTCAAAGTCTCGACATCCCAGAAGAAAACATCTTTGTCTTAGATAACGGTGACTCTATCCTTCTGACTGACAGAGAAGCAAAAAAGAGTGATAGTAAGGTGCCAAACGGTGTCATCTTGGTTGATGGTTTCGGCATCGGTGATGTCGGTGAAATTGTTTTGCGCGAAAGAAAATCAATGTCAACCGAAGGTATCTTTGTCGTCATTTGTACTTTGAGCAAAAAGGACGGGAAGCTTTTGACCAGTCCGGACATAATCTCTCGAGGTTTTATCTATATGAGAGAAAACGAACAGCTCGTCAATAATGCCAGAAAGGAAGTTCGAAGAATCGTCGAGAACTACCAAGGTGACAACAGCCAAAACTGGCAAGCTCTTAAAGTCAAGCTGAGGGAAGCTATTAGTGATTATCTTTACAACCAGACTCAACGCCGACCGCTTCTAATCCCGGTTGTGATTGAAGTCTAAACAAAACAGTAACTAGCCAAAGAGTTAAATTGCACAGGGATAATCCCTGTGCAATTTATTTAATGGTGAGGCGTTATTGTTCTTTTTCAAAACTTTTGGCGGTGCTATAATAAGCTTGTTTATTCAAAGAAATTATGGGAAGAAAAAGACGTCCGGGAAGACCAAAAGGTTCGACTAACAAAAACAAGCGCAAAGACTCAGAAAGAGCGGCTATCAATCCAAATACGATTCGCGATGTTACCGCTATTGTTTTGTTTATTGTCGCTTTTATTATCTTGGTCAGCTTCTTTGGCTTTGGAGGAAGCCTGGGAAACGCCATCGGCTCACAACTTCGGATCATCTTTGGTTGGACAACATTCCTTCTGCCGCTTATTATGGCTGCTCTCGGCTATGCCCTCTTCCGAACCGAATTTGATTACAACAAGAAATCAACCTACATCGGGATTGTTCTTCTTCTGATCTCTTCGTCCGGCGTCTTTCATATTTTTTACAACCCGGAGAGGGCTTTGGAAGTCGCCCAAAATGGTAATGGCGGTGGTTATATCGGGCTTTATGTTCAGAAAATGATGTTAATCCTGCTCAATGCGCCGGTTTCTTTTGTTATCTTGATGGCAGTGGCGATTGCTGGCATCCTGCTTAGCACCAATGCTTCAATCCGAGACATCTTCAGCAAGAAAGAAGAAGACAAGGCGACCTTGAAGGACAATATCAAGATCCATGAGACTACTTCCGTTAGGACAAATCTTGCTGACCCCAAGAAAAAAGATCAAAAAGATAGAATGGAAATGCCAAGCATGACCGTAGGAGATAACTCAGGCTGGAAATTCCCTTCATATGATCTCTTGGAAGAGATGACAACCCGGGCAGACAGTGGCAACGTCCGGGAAAATGCCGGCGTAATTCAAAAGACTTTGGCCAATTTTGGTATCGAGGTCAACATGAGTGATGTCAATGTTGGACCAACTGTAACTCAATACACCTTGAAGCCAACCGATGGTGTCAAACTAGAAAAGATTACCGGTCTGGACAAAAATTTGGCTCTGTCTCTGGCCGCTCATCCAATTCGGGTTGAAGCTCCGATTCCCGGCAAAAGCCTAGTCGGAGTCGAAGTTCCAAACAAAAAGCCTCAGGTTGTAAGAATGAGAAATATCATCGAGTCCGAAACCTTCAAAAACAGGAAGTCTCAACTTTCGGTTGTTCTTGGCCTAGATGTGGCTGGCCATCCTCAAGTCGCCGACGTCACCAGGATGCCTCACCTTTTGATTGCCGGAACAACCGGTTCTGGTAAATCTGTTTGTATCAATGCCCTTCTGACTAGCCTCTTGTATCAAAATTCACCAAATCAACTAAAAATGATTTTAGTTGATCCAAAGAGAGTCGAATTGACGCTTTACAATGATTTGCCTCATCTTTTGACTCCGGTCATCGTTGATCAGGACAAAACAGTCAGTGCTCTCAAATGGGCTGTCTCTGAGATGGAGCACAGATATCGAGTCTTACAGCAAGCTGGCAAACGAAACATCACTGACTACAATGAAGCCAAAGGGACAGAAGCAATGCCTTATATCGTCGTCGTTATCGACGAATTGGCTGACTTGATGGCTGTTTCAGCCAATGAAGTCGAGGGCCTTATTATTAGACTGGCCCAGATGGCCAGAGCGGTTGGCATCCATCTGATCGTTGCCACTCAGCGTCCATCGGTTGATGTCATTACTGGCCTGATCAAGGCCAATATCTCCACTAGAATCGCCTTTGCTGTCGCTTCCAACGCAGACTCCAGGACTATCCTTGATCAAGGTGGTGCTGAAAAGTTGCTCGGTAATGGCGATATGCTTTTTGTCTCTGCCGAAATATCTAAACCTAGACGGATCCAGGGAGCCTTTGTTTCCGAAAAAGAAGTCCGTCTGATAACTGACTTCATCAAAAACCAAGGCAAACCGGAGTACAACGAAGAAATCTTGCTTCAAAATGTCAAAGGTAGTGGTAGCGGCGATATGTACGGAACACCGGACGATGATTTGTTTATGGACGCAGCTGAATGTGTTATCCGGACTGGCAAGGCTTCGGCCTCTCTCCTCCAAAGAAGATTAAGAATCGGTTACGCTAGGGCGGCGCGCCTTCTCGATCTATTGGAAGAAAGGGGGGTAGTCGGTCCTGCAGACGGAGCTAGGCCACGTGATGTCATGGTAGAAGATATTAACGATATAATCGCAGAAACTGATTTCCAAGAAGAATAATGGTCCCAGTAAAATTTAGTCGGAAAACTTTGCCCCAAAAGGAGGGTTTGGGAGAAAAATTAGCCAAGAAACGCGTTTCGCTTGGGTACTCTATTCGTGATGTCGAAAAAGCAATCCGAATCCGAGCCGACTATGTCGAAGATATTGAAGCAGGTAAATATGACCATTTGCCTCCGGATGTTTTTGTCAAAGGCTTCATCAAGTCATATGCCAAATTCCTAAAACTTGATCCAGAAAAAGTAATGAAGTTATACCAAAAAGAACGCGGCATGATAGAAAGCGTCAAAAAAGCAAACACCAAAGCCCCAGTCGTCAAAACGATAAAAGCTCCTAGGGTTATTGTTACCCCAAGGACAGTTGTCATCTCCTTAGTCGCCTTTGTCGCACTGGTTATTCTTTTTTACATCGGTTGGCAGGTAAATATCCTCACCTCCCCACCTAAGCTATCACTTTCTTCGCCGACTGATAACTTGCTGGTCCAATCTGATTCGATTGCTGTCGAGGGAAAGACAGATGCCGGAACAACTCTTTTTATTAACGAAGTTGAGGTCGGCGTCGGCCAGGACGGCTTGTTCAAAGAAAAACTCAGCTTGCAAAACGGTGTTAATAAAATTAAAGTCAGGGCCCAAAATAAGCTCGGAAAATACAATGAGATAAGCAGAATCGTTGTCGCAGAAATAGATAGCCCACAAACAGTAGCGGCAGCAGCAACGACCAATACCGGTGTTGATCTAAAGATTACGGTTGGCCCAAAATCGGCTTCGATCCAAGTTGAGATTGACGGCAAAAATGTGACCGATAAACCGATTATTATGTTAGCCGGAGTTAGTCAGACTTACAAAGCTTCCGAAAAAATCATCTTATCGACCAACAATGGTGGTTCGATCAGAGCGACTGTAAACGGGCAGGATGTGGGTAGTCTAGGTGAAGATGATGAAAGCGTCAAAAGAGAATTCACCAAAGGGATGAATATTCGGTAGTAAAAAGTGAGTAAAGTGTATAAGGTGTATAAAGTAGGAGTCCTATGGCCCAAGAATTTTCATTCGATCTAAGTTGCGATTTCGACAAACAAGAATTCGCCAATGCGATAGACCAGACGCGGAGAGAAATCTCGACCCGGTTTGATTTCAAGGGTGTTACCGCTTCTATCGACACCCACGAGCAAAATGGTTTGGTCGTCCAAACCGAAAGTGAACAGAAGCTAAACGCTATCATTGACATTATTGAATCAAAACTGGTCAAAAGAGGCTTGCCTCTTTCTATTTTGGACAAAAGTAAAGCCTTTGAAGCGGCTAGTGGAGGGACGGTTAGAAAAAACATCCGTCTTATAAGCTCTTTGACTCAAGAGCAAATAAAAGAGATCAATAAAATAATCAGGCAAAAATATCCAAAAGCCAGACCGGTAGTTCAGGGCGAAACGATCCGGATCTCTTCGAAATCAAAGGATGAACTTCAAGATATTATGCGCTTTTTGAAAGAAGAGAGAAACAACCTACCTTTGGTTTTTACCAACTTCAGATAATAAAAATATAAGATTATTTGCTGCCTCCGGTCGTGCTATAATTTTTAGTATCTATGGACAAAGATAAAAAGAAAATTTTACTCATCATCCCTCATCACAATTTTGATGATAATGAGTATGGAACTATCCGAGAAGAGCTCGAGGACAATGGCATTCGTGTTGAGGTCGCTTCAACTCACCTGTCCGAAGCACAAGGCAAGAACAAATCAATCGTTATCCCTGATGTTCTGATAACTTTTGTCGAGGCTGACGATTATGATGGTTTCGTCTTTGTTGGAGAAGAAGCAGCAAACGAATATTATAATCATACTACCATCACTCGTATCATTGATCAGGCTCATCTCTCTCGCTTGTTGATTGCGGCCATCGGTCTGGCTGTGCCAATAGTAGCTTATACCGGCAAACTAGGCGGTCATAGAATCACTGGCAGTGAGAACGAAAGGAAGAGATTAGAAGAGCTGGGAGCGACTTTTACCGGCAGACGGATCGAGGTAAGCGAGCACTTCATCACCGCTTCTGGCTCAGGCTCCGCCAAAGAATTTGCTAAAGTTATCGCTGAGATGCTAAACTGGTCTCCCCGGACTTCAGATAGAAGATATTTAAGATAAAGGACTTATATGCCCGAACTACCAGAAGTAGAGACAATTAAGTTAGGCTTGGCCAAAAAACTTATCGGCAAAAAAATCTCTAAAATCACTATTTATAATAAAAAATCGTTTCTAGGAAATCCAAAAAAGATTCAGGATAAAAAGATTCTCAAAGTAGGACGAAGAGCAAAAAACCTCATCATCGGATTTGATAAGGTCAATCTTTTAATTCATCTAAAAATGACCGGACAACTTATCTATATAGACAAAGGTAAGCGAGTTGCCGGTGGCCATCCTTCCCACGACTGGCATGACGACTTACCAAACAAGCACACCCGGGTTGAATATCTTTTTGCTGACGGTTCCAAGCTTTTTTTTAATGACCTAAGAAAGTTCGGTTGGTGCAAAATTCTGGACGACCAAGATCTAGACAAAGCCCTGGAAGGTTTTGGACCTGAACCTTTCTCTGGCAATTTCAATCTTGATTATTTGAAGTTACAGGCCAAGCGAGTACCAAACCGGACCATCAAACAATTCTTAATGGATCAGACAATCATTGCCGGCATTGGTAATATCTACAATGACGAGACTCTTTTTTTGTCAAAAATCCACCCGCAGACAAAAGTCCAAAAGCTAAGAGACGCTGATTGGGAGAAGATTATAAAAAATGCCGTCAAGGTTCTAAAAAAAGGGATAAAATACGGTGGAACAACAGACAGCGATTATGTTGATGCAGAGGGCAAACAGGGCGGAATGCAAAATTATCTAAACGTTTATCACCGGACGGGTGAAAAATGCAAAAATAAATGCGGTGGCACAATCGAGAGGATAAAAGTTGGCGGACGGGGAACTTATTTTTGCCCCAATTGCCAGAAGGTAAAAAGATGATTTCTTTGATCTACGGTGATGACGAATATAGGATAAGCCGGTTCGTGAAAGAAGCCCGAAAAGACTTCGGTGAAGGTAATGATTTAAATATTAGCCATTACGAGGGTGAGCTAGATTTCCCAACGATAAAAGCTGATGCCGAAACGATGCCTTTTCTGGCCTCAAAAAAGTTAATTATTGTAAAAGGCCTATCAAAAATCAAGGTCAAACAGACTCAAAAAGATATCTTGTCGTGGTTTACAGAACCGCCTGCTAGCTGCGATGTCCTTCTGGTAGAAGGTGAGCTGACAGCCAAAAATTGGTTGCTTGCCGGAGCCAAAGGTAAGGCCCAGATTCAGAATTTATCGAAATTAAAACCTTATGAGATTAACAGGTGGATCAAGGAAACTGTGGTTAAAAAAGAAGGGGAAATTACACCGGAAGCAGCCGAAAAGTTGGCAGCTCTCATCGGCAATGACCTCTGGCGACTGGACAATGAAATCCAAAAGCTAATAACTTACAATAAAAAGATAACCCTGGAAAATGTAAACAATATTGTCAAAGGAGAATTCCAGGACAATATCTTTGTTCTGATGGACGCCTTGTCAGAAAAAAAACTGGAAAAAGCCCTCTCCACCATAACAAATTTCTTGGATTCCGATGACAACGAAGTTTACCTTTTGACGATGCTGGCCCGACAGGTCCGGAATCTTCTGTCAATCAAAGATCTGGCCGGCAGAGGCAGCCGAGAGGCAGAAATTGCTACCAAACTCAAACTTCATCCCTATGTTGTCAAAAATACCTTACGCCAAAGCCGGAACTTTACCTTTAACCAACTTTTGGCTTTGCATACAGACTTGGTAGAAATCGATTATAATTTAAAAACTTCCAATGCCGATTCCAAAACGGCCCTAACTCAGTTTGCCTACAGAGCCTGCAAAAAATAAAAGATGAAAAAAGCGTCCTATTTAGACGCTTTTTTTATTGGTTTCCCGCCTGCATTAGTACTTCGGGCAGGCTTGGTTGTTGCTTTGACTGCCGGCTTTTTAGCAGAAGTTTTAGTTGTTGTTGCCTTGGTTTTGGCCGGAGTTGTCTTTGTTTTTGCACTCTTTAGCTCAATTGATTTTCCCGTTACTTTGTTAATCTGAGCCATCAACCTGGCTTTCCTTCTGGCAGCAGTCCTTTTGTGAATAATATTGTTCTTTGCAGCTTTATCTAATGCGGCAAAGGCTTCGGAAGCCAAGGTTGGAACATTTTTACCATCGGCCTGTAAATCTTTGTGAACAGCTTTTACTTTATTACGAAAATTGGCCTTGATTTCGCGATTGTGTTTCTTAGCGACATTGGCCTGTTTCATTTGTTTGATAGCTGATTTGGTGATTGGCACTTATCTTCTCCTAAAAGAGGTTTCTTACTTGAATAACAGGGATAATTTTATCAAAAAAAGGCTTTTTTGTAAACACTATTTACTAAGGTGGAAAATAATCAAAAATTGGCCGATTTTGAGCATAAAAAATTCTCATTTTTCTTTATTTTGGCTTTGTATAAGTAATTTAATTTTTGTTTTCCACAAATATCTCATTGACAAGAGGTGCCAAGACGAGTAAAATATTCATCACGTTGACAAAACGAAAGGTGGTATGGATGTTACCAATTCTGATGTGGGCACTCGCTTTTGCGTTTACCTACAAGGTGCTTAGCACTCAAAATTAAGTCAGAAAACATTATAAAAACACCGCTTCAGCTGAAGCGGCGTTTTTATTTTGAGCTAATTTTCATTTAAAACTTGTTTTATCGTCTCATAGTCAAAGCCCCGTCTAGATAGAAAGCCACCGATTTTTTGATATTTTTCTTCCTGGCTCAGGCCATCCATTTTCTTTCTAGCTATCGCTCTTCTGGCATTTTCCAGCTCTATCTCTTTGCTCCTGCCAGCAAAAAAGTCTTCGATAAGTCTTTTATCTATCCCTTTCATCAAAAGTTCTTTTTTCAAAAGATAACTCCCCCGGTTCCCTTCTCTCGATGAGACCCAGTTTTTGATAAAAACCTCATCGTTTATATAATCAAGCTCCTTTAGCCTTTCCAGGACTTTCTTTACGGTTTTATAAGAGAATCTTTTGAGCAGTTTTTTCCTTAATTCGTTTTCGGCGTTCATCCGAATGGAAAGTAAAGAAAAGGCTTTGTTCAAACATTTGTAATAATCATCCGCCTGATGAATCTTGTCCAAAACATCCTCGGTAATCTCTTTGCCCTCATACAAGTTAAGCTCTGTCACCAGAGCTTCATCCAGGCCACAGCTAAATTCACCGTCTGTTTCTAGATTATAACGACCGGCATGTTTCTTTTGTGGCTTTAGTTCAGTTATCTTCACGAGATTCTCAAACTTTTATTTTTTAATTTGTAATTGATAATTAGTAATTATTTAAAGCCCCCTCCTCTTTCCGGTGGCAGGGCGGTCAAAGGAGGGGAGGGAAGGAAAACATATTTATTGGGCAGCTTTTTTGACCGCTTCTCTGATTTTAGCTTCTATTGTCTCTGCTGTTTTAGGATTATCCCTGAGGTATTGTTTGGCTGCTTCCCGGCCTTGGCCGATTTTCTGACCATCATATTCATACCAGGCACCGCTCTTGTCAACGATGCCATGTTTGACCGCCAGATCGACTATCTCCCCGACTTTGGAAATACCTTCGTTGTACATAATGTCAAATTCGGCAGACTTGAATGGCGGAGCAACTTTGTTTTTGACAATCTTTACTTTGACATGATTGCCAATAACATTTTCGCCATCTTTGATCTGTTCTGTTCGGCGGATGTCCATCCGGACCGAGGAATAAAACTTCAAGGCTTGGCCGCCGGTTGTTGTTTCCGGGTTACCAAACATGACACCAATTTTCATCCTCAGTTGGTTAACAAAAATAACGACCGTATTGGACTTAGAAATGATGCCGGTCAGTTTTCTCAAAGCCTGGGACATTAGTCTTGCTTGTAAGCCCATATGACTTTCTCCCATATCTCCTTCTATCTCGGCTCTAGGGACAAGAGCAGCGACTGAATCGACAACCAGAATGTCAATGGAGCCGGAGCGGACCAAAGTTTCTGTAATCTCTAGGGCTTGCTCACCGGTATCCGGCTGTGATATCAAAAGCTTATCTATATTGACGCCGATATTTTTGGCGTATTCTGGATCAAGCGCGTGTTCGGCATCGACAAAGGCGGCCGTACCGCCAATCTTTTGGGCTTCGGCAATGATGTGATAAGCCAAGGTCGTCTTGCCCGATGATTCCGGGCCATAGATCTCGATGACTCTACCTTTTGGAACACCACCGACACCTAAAGCCATGTCTAAAGACAGAGACCCTGTCGGAATTACTTGGACATTCATTTGAGCCGTCTTGCCCAGAAGCATAATAGAGCCCTTGCCAAACTGCTTTTCAATCTGGTCTACGGCTGTTTGTAAGTGTTCGTTAAATTCTTTTTTGCTTTCCGATACTTTCTCAACTTTCATTTCGCTCTTTTTGTTTTTTGCGGACACGGTTCCTCCCAGTTCTTTATCATAACCAAAAGCTAATAGCCAATGGCTATATTATTTATAATTCTTTATCACTCCGATAACTTTACCTTGGATCATATAGGTACCCAATTCCGGCACTATTGGTTGATGCTCCTGGTTCGTGGAAACCGGGACAAATTCTTCATGGTCTTCTTTGATTAGATATTTTTTGACCGTTGCTTCCGTCCCGATCAAAACGACAACCTTGTCACCGTTATCGGCATAATCTTGTTTGTGAAAGAGAATGAAGTCGCCTTCATCGATACCGGCTAAATTCATCGAATCTCCCCTAGCTCTGAGCATAAAAACGTCTTGATTGTAACGAACAAAAGTCCTGGGCAAAGGGATAATTTCTTCAATCATTTCCTCGGCAAATATCGGCATGCCGCAAGCGACATTACCGACCAAGGGCACTTGAACAATGTCGTCAGGGCTTTTCTTTGACTCATTAGTAACAATGATACCCCTAGCCTTATTTTCTACTCTGGAAATGTAGCCTTTTAGCTCAAGAGCATTCAAGTGAGAAACAACACCCATCGGGGCCGAGCAGCCTAATTTGGCCTGGAGCTCCCTAACGGTTGGGGCTTGGCCGGTCATATCGATAGATTCCCTGATCCAGCTTAGTACTTGTTCTTGTCTCATTGTCAAACTTTTCATGATAATTCCTTTGGAATTTTGGATACTTTACTCACTTTTTACTTGTTAGTATATTTTGTATACTAACAGTGTATACTATACTCTTTTTTACTGTCAAGAATTTTTTTGAAAAATTATATAGATTGCCTCACCCGGTAGTCTTTTTCTAAAGCCAGAAATAGCATTTTTAATGTCTTTGTCCTTTCCAACGTTTAGCCAAGGGTCCATCCAATAACTTTCTGCTCTAGCTAAATAGTGACCAAACGGATACTTTCTGTTTTTTCTGATAAAAACGATTGTCCCTTCTCTATACATTTTGCTTTTGTCCTTTTTCCTTCTTAAACGCTTATAGGCATAATTCTTTTCGTGTCGATTCAAAACTCTCACTAGGTCTCGACAAAAGAAATTTGGTTCTATCGCTTGCTTTACCCCGAACTCTAAGACAGTTTCCTGATAGCTTTTACCCAGAACATAAGCAACGCAAGCCACTCCACAGCCTAAGTTGTCTTCCTATCTTATTGAATACATAAAGAAAGTGTAGAATTTATATTTTTATAAACAAGTAGCTTGTTGACCTTCAGTCGTAAAACAGATTAATATGTTTCTGTAAAAAGGAGTTTATTATGTACGAAGGAGAAGGAAACCCGGACCAAAATTTCCACAAACCAATTGCTCGTGATGGAGAGCCGGATAATTTTGAAAAATCAACTGTAACACCAGAAGATGCTCAGCAAGATTTAGGTCATGAAATCCATATAAGTTATGACGATCCTCGAGTCAGGGCACTTATCGACAATGAAGGATTGACTACCGAACAAGCTATTATGCGGATAAAGGGAGAAGAAGCCGCAAAAAGATCTTCTGCTGAAGAATAAGCTATTTAGTAATGACAAGCATATCCCGGCCTTGCTTCATCTGAGCTGTTTGGGCGTCTATTGCTTGCCACAATATATCCCAAGTATAAAAATAATCTCTGCCTTCTTTGACTCCGGCATCGTTAGTAGTGACGCCAGTTGCGTTATAGCCCTTTATTACCAAGACATGATAGGAAGGATTAGGACCATAGTGCGGGTTTCTGAGGCCATGGGTAATAACCGGAACCAAAACAGGGTTACCGGCTGAGATAGCCTCTTTTATTTCGCCGGCAGTAACATTTTCTGTCACTTTGTATTTGTAGCCGTAATAATCTTGGGATAACTTCCCAACCTCATATAAATTCAAATCTTTCTCACGGCCATAATTTGCCTTTTGCCAATTGACCAAATTTATAAGTTCTTGATTAGCTGTTGTTGGCGGAATAATCTGGACCCGGCTACCGGATAAAAAGTAATGGAGCATTAGGACAGCCGCTTCTTCACAAGATTCTTCATGAATGTCCCAGTTCACCAGTGGCGCCTGAACGGTATAGGGAACCGTCAGCAAGGCTTCCGCCTTAATCTCGGTCTTTGGCGGAGAAACTGCCTCTTCCGCCGTTGCCTCTACCAGTGACACCTCTGTTTTTTCTTCTTCGTTTTTTGAACCAAAGTCAATTGACTGCAGCAAAAAGCCAATAAATATTGCCACGATGATAAGAGCGATACTAAGTTTGTGTTTTCTTCTCATCTTTATATTATATCTTACTTTCAAAATGGAATGGGGCGGAGGCGCGACTGTGCGCGTCTCCGCCCCGTTATCCCTCCATTTTCATCGGAGTTTATAGATGGTCACCACACGCGCTAAGTATTCCCACGGCCACTATCTCAGCCCCGAGTTCAACCGACTCTGGCTGTTCCCTCCGAACCTGCCTCCCGTCACAGAGATAACGGTGATCTTGACATCTGTGTCAGCAAACACCTTGCTAAAAGTGTATCTGACACGCCAAGAGTGAAACGACTGGGCCACTACGTACAAAAACTCATAGCCCTGTTCAAGCACTATCTTCTTGATATTGATAGCGCCTTCGATCGTGTTCATGCTGGTTGTTTCCTTAAAGACTTTGAAGTCTCCCTGGAAACAACGCTCCATCTGCTCAGCTTCGGTTAGACCTTCGCCAATATGGAAGCCACCCTGAAGAATGATATCTGCTCCGACTTGATATCTCTTCTTCTTCGCTTCCTTAACGATTGCTTCCGCTTGTGGCGAAAGGTTCTGTCCATCGGAACTCAATCCATAAGCCATACATACGACTGCAGTATTTTTCAAGTTCCTCACCTGTCCCAGGTTGCAGGTTTTCAAAAGAGCGGTAGCATTTTACCAATCTTCTAAGCTAATGTCAATGATTAGCTTTGCCAACAAAAAAGAAAGCCAGGAATATTACTTGCCAGCTTTCTTCTCTTATAAGTTCTAATCAAAACTATTTTTTCTTCTTACTGTACCAATAGCCAACAGCGGCCAAAACGACCACGACGGCAACGGCAACCCATAGCCATGTATCCATGCTTTTCACCTCCCTCCTTTGGTGGTTTGCATTTCTGCTAGCTCAATTGTAACCTTCTTAGTGCTATCGCCACAAGTGGATTATTTGGCTTCACCCCAGTTTTTACCGACCCCTATTTCAACAACGACCGGGACATCAAGCTTAACGACATTTTCCATCTTTTTCTTGACCAACTTGGTCACCTTTTTGACATCGCTGTCGGGCACCTCAAAGACTAATTCATCGTGAACTTGAAGTAACATCATCGATCTTGGGCTAACTTTTGGTAGGTCTTTGTCAATCTCAATCATTGCCAGCTTAATCAGGTCTGCCGCCGTCCCCTGGATTGGCATATTTAGGGCCATCCTCTCGGCCGCTGCTCTAATGATATGATTAGCCGAATTCAGCTCGGGCAAATACCGCCTCCGGCCAAAAATAGTCTCGGCAAAGCCGGCTTCCCTGGTATCGATGACGATTTGTTTCATATACTCTTTGATCCCAGGATGAGTCTCAAAATATTTATCGATGAAGGCTTTGGCTTCTTCGTAATTTAGGTCTGACTGTCTGGCCAAACCATGAGGTGAAACGCCGTAAACAATGCCAAAGTTGACAACTTTGGCATTACGCCTCATCTCCGGAGTAACCTTTTTTTCCGGAACATTATAGACTTTCATGGCCGTCGAGGTATGGATGTCCTGACTCGAGAGAAAAGCTTTTTTCATTGTCTCGTCACCGGCGATATGGGCGATGACTCGCAGTTCAATCTGTGAATAATCCGCAGAAATAATGGAAAAACCTTTGTCGGCGATAAAGGCCTTGCGGATATCTTGACCAGCCTCACTTCTAATCGGAATATTTTGCAGATTTGGGTTGGTCGATGACAGTCTGCCCGTGGCAGCAATAGTCTGGTTGAAGCTAGTGTGGATCCGGCCGGTTTTTTCGTTAATGCTCTTTGGCAAAGCGTCAAGGTAGGTGTTTTTGAGTTTGGCTAATTCTCTAAACTCAGTAATTAAATTTATGATCGGATGAACTTCTTTTAGCTTTTCCAGCTCCTCAGCTCCCGTTGAATAGCCGCCCGATGGTAATTTCTTTAGGCCGGTTTTCTCGATTTTTTCCTGAAGCTTAAGCTTTTCGAACAAAACTTTTTGCAGCTGGGCCGGGGAGGCGATATTAAATTCTCCATCGGCATATTTGTAAATTTCCTTTTCCAACTTTTCAAGTCTGGTAGCGAACTTTTTGGATAATTTAGTCAAAATATCTATATCAAGCTTAACCCCGCACATTTCCATCCTGGCCAGGACCGGAATCAAAGGCGCTTCGATTCTTTCCATTAGCTCGAGGAAGCCCCCGTCTTTCATCTCTTTTGACAGGTGATGATAAAGTCTAAGAGTGATGTCGGCATCCTCGGCTGCATAGAGAGTCGCTTTGTCTATCTCGACTTGATCAAAGGTAAGTTGGTCTTTGCCTTCACCGATGAGGCTAGTTATCTTTGACATCTCAACGCCAAGCTCGGCAAAAGCCAAATCATCGAGTTTCTGGGCTCGGGCATTGGGGTTCAAAAGATAAGCTGCTACCATCGTATCGAAGCTGATAGGAGAAAGAGTGAAGCCGGCGTTTTTGAGAATGACGTAGTCAAATTTGATGTTGTGACCAACTTTTGGAACTTTGCCGGCAAAGACTGGGCTTAAATATTTTCTTATCAAGTTAAGCGGCAATTGCTTACCTTCAGCATGTCCGATGGGAATATAATAACCGCTGCCCTCCTCGTAAGCCACCGAGAGACCGACCAAATTGGCGCTTATCTCGTCCAAGGAATCCGTTTCCGTATCGACAGCGATGACGCTTGCTTTTGCCAAAGACTTGGATAGATCGGCCAAACTCTTTTCATTATCTACAGTATGATAATTTTCTTTACAGAAATGTTCCTGGCCTTTGCTTTTTGGTGCTTTCTCGTCAAAAAGGACGGATTGGTCCGGCCCGCCGGGCAGCTTAGCCAGAAGCGATTTAAATTCCAACCGGCGAAAAAGTTCAAAAACCTTATTCCGGTCAAAGCTCCCTGTCGTACACTTGTCAAAATTTACCTTGAAAGGAATGTCAGTAATAATTCTTGATAGCTTCAAGCTCAAATAAGCCGTTTCTTTGCCTTCTTCCAGCTTTTTGGCGACGGCTGGCTTGAGTTTGTCCAGATTTTTGTAAAGATTATCCAAGCTGCCATATTCTTGAATTAAATCAGCGGCTGTCTTCTCACCGATACCGACTACTCCCGGGATATTATCACTAGCATCGCCTTTGAGCGCTTTAAAATGAACGAATTCTTCAGGCGTTAAACCATAACGGTCATGGACCATTTTTTCGTCATAGATAATTGTATCGGTAAAGCCCCGCTTCATCGTATAAACCTTGGTGTTTTTGTCGACAAGTTGGAGTTCATCCAGATCCCCGGTGACAATAAAGATTTCCGTTTCACCGTCCCTGCTCAACTTTTTGGCGACGGAACCGATGACGTCGTCGGCCTCATAGCCGGGTTTTTCGTAAATTGGAATGTCAAAAGCTTCTATCACTTCCCGGACCGTATCAAATTGCTGGACCAAATCATCCGGAGCGGCAGCCCGATTGGCCTTATACTGTTCATATTCTTCGTGCCGAAAGGTTTTGTCCGGCAAGTCCATTGCCACGGCGATGCATTCCGGCTTCAGCTCCTTTATGACACCTAGAAGGATAACCGAAAAGCCATAGACGGCATTGACAACTTCACCTTGTTTGGTCGTCAAAGGAGGCAAAGCATGATAAGCCCGGTGAATCAAGGCATGTCCGTCAATAATGACAAATTTTCTCTTTTTCATAGCTATATTTTAGCACGAATCGTGATAATCTTTCTTAAAAGAATAGGGCCCGTCATCCACCGACTTATCGGATGACGGGCCCAGAGCAGCCGGGGCCGGGCCGCTCTTTGAGGAGGTAGAGGTGTTGCGTGGAGCAACAGCTCTAGAGGCGGTGGGACCAGCCCCTTGGGTTGTGTAGCTGAGCGGCCAAAAGGCCGGCCCCACCAGGGCAGATTCCAATTGCTCCATCCGCCCTAACGGCTAGCAGGGGGTGCGTGACGTGTCCGCCAGCCGATGGTCAAAGACTTGTGTCAATACGAGATAGTAGATTGATAATCTACCTGGATCTCAAGACAATCGGCGCTTGACGTCTTGCCTTCATCAGATCATAGAAGGCGACAGACAGCTTGGGGTTTGCGGCACAGCTTCGACTGTTGCAGGGGCAGCGATACAACCGACACGGGCCAGAACTGCCCCTCAGCTTGGACTGCCCAAGTAGGTGATTATCACTGATTACCATCTTTCCCCCTC
>CAYYEV010000005.1:0-3321 GCA_964471065.1 uncultured Candidatus Saccharibacteria bacterium | reverse complement strand
GGCCCCGTTTGAGGCTTCAAAAGAAATGGAGGTACTACTATTGTTGCCTTACATTATAACTAGATTCTTTGAACTTTCAATAAGAAAAAGAGGCCCTTTTCAGGGCCTCTCGTTTTATGACAAGTAATCTTTTAATTTTTTGGAATCCCGGTGTTTTTTTAGCTTCAAGAGAGCTTTTGATTCAATCTGACGGATTCTTTCCCGGGTAACACCAAACTCTTGACCGGTTTCTTCCAGAGTGTGAGACCGGCCGCTATCCAGGCCAAATCTCATCTTCAAGATCCTTTGCTCCCTCGGAGTCAGAAGTTCCAGGACTTCATTGATGTGCTCTTTCAAAAGCTGATAAGTAGCTGCTTCATCCGGCGTAACCGAATCTTTGTCTTCGATAAAGTCAGCGAGCCTAGAATCTTCTTCTTCGCCAATCGGTGCCTCGATCGAAACCGGTTCTTGTTTGATCTTCATAATATGATTAACTTTTTCAACTTCTATCCCCATCTCGACAGCAATTTCTTCCGGCAAAGGCTCTCGGCCCAGCTCCTGAACCAGCTTCCTCTCGGTTCGGATGAGCTTATTTATCGTCTCGACCATATGGACCGGGATACGAATAGTTCTGGCCTGGTCAGCGATCGCTCGGGTAATCGCTTGGCGGATCCACCAAGTGGCATAAGTCGAAAACTTATAGCCTCTGGTATAATCAAATTTTTCAACAGCACGAATTAGACCGGTGTTGCCTTCCTGAATCAAATCCAGGAGATCCAAGCCGCGGCCGATGTACCTTTTGGCGATAGAGACAACCAGCCTGGCGTTAGCATTGACGAGGCGGTCTTTGGCCATCTTGTCGCCTTTGGCGATTTTTTTGGCCAATTCAACTTCTTCGTCCCAGGTCAGAAGCGGAATTCGCCCGATTTCCCGGAGATACATCCTAACGGAGTCGTCGGCTAGCTCGGAAATATCATCAAATGTTTCCGTTTCCAGGTCGGTCGTATTGTTTCCGCCCCAAATCATTTTCTCGCGGGCATCAACAATCTCGATGCCTTGCTCGGACAAAGTAGCATAGAGATCATCGATTTTCTCAATATTTTCTTCTGCATCCGGAAAAAGGGACAAAATTTCTTCTTGAGTGATAAAGCCTTGTTCTCGGCCTTTTTGGATCAGTTGATCCGCTTTACTTTCATAATCTTCATTATTTTTTGCCATATGGCTCCCTTCGGTCACCAGTCATTCGTCATCTGCCATTCGCTAATGACCAACGACTAGTAGCTAATAGCTAGTTAAACATTCCTTTCTCGTTCGACGAGCTCTTGGAATTCCTTCATCAACCCGGCTAACTTTTCTTTGTCACCGGCTCTTTCTGCTTCGTTTACCCTTTGACTCATACTCTTTTTTGCTTTGGTAAAGTTTTGATGCCTGAGCCTTAGAACTGAGTTAAAGATTTCTTCCCCGATAATGTCTTCTGTCGCCTCGGCAAACTCATCTTCAATTGCTAAAATCAGTTTGTCAATGTATTTTTTGTCTTCCGCCTTCAAAGTTTTCTGCCATTTCGTAAGGTCTATCTCGCCATCTGACTCCAACATTGATCTGAGTTCCCTGGCAAAACCAAGCAACTTGTCCTCGCTGAAATCAGCCGGCGTTAATTTGTTGAAAAAAAACTCGGCAAAATGCGGCGCTAGAAGGATAAGCGAAAAAACATGCTCATCCAAACTTCTATATTCTTTTTTTGTTTTCCCGGCACTTTCCGCCGAATTTCTGGTGTTTTTTGCCAGGACTGTCTTTCTGCTCTTTCTCAGAGCGTCTTGCAACGCCTGTAAACTAACGTCGACTCGGGAAGCTAGTATTTGTAAATAATGCTCCTTTTCTACCGGGTCGGGCAGGCGTGAGATCGTTTCAAGCAACTCTTTGGTTGCTCTCTTTTTATCTAAAATATTGGTGATGTCATATTTATCAAAGGTGCTGTCAAAGATATAGTCTACTACATATTTTGCCTTCCTGCAAGCGTTTATCCATTTCTTGGGATCGGCTTTGACTAGGTCGGCCGGGTCCTTGCCTTCGGGAACTTCAATCACTTTGATATTGAAACCTCTCTCCCAGGCTAACTCAATCGCCCGCCTGGTCGCATTTTGCCCAGCCATATCGACATCAAATGAAAGTTTGATGTTTTTGGTAAAGCGCTTGATCAGATCCAGCTGGGCCTCAGTCAAGGCCGTGCCGCTGGCGGCAGCAACATTTTTGACGCCGGCTTGATAAGAAAAGATGACATCCATATTGCCTTCAACCAAGATGATGTGATCTTGCTTTCTGGTCTGTTCTTTGGCTTTGTCAAAGCCAAATAAGATATTTGATTTATGATAAATCGGTGTCTCGGGAGTGTTGATATACTTTGGCAAAGAGTCCTCTAGGACGCGAGCCGAAAAACCAATTACTTTGCCCTGAACATTGGTAATCGGAAACATCAGACGGTTTCGAAACTGGTCAATTTTTTTACCGTTTTTGTCGGTCGCCACACCTGCCTTGACTAAATCTTCTCGTGTATAGCCAAGGGATGTCAGCTCTTTGACCACAACTTCACCTTGGTAAGGAGAGAAGCCCAAACGGAATTCTTTGATCGTTTTGTCGGTTAGGCCTCTTTTTTTCAAATAGTCCAGGGCCTTTTTGCCTTCCGTCGTCTGTAACTTTTGTTCGTAAATGGTGCAGGCTTGTTCGTTGATATTAAAAAATTTGTCGGTCGGTTCTTTTCTCTGGCTAAAGTTCTGTGACAAAGTCACTCCTGCTTGGCCGGCCAACTCTTTGACTGCTTCAGAAAAGCTAAGACACTCTATCTTTTCGACAAAAGAAATGACATCACCGCCCTCATTGCAGCCGAAACAGTGCCAGATTTGTTTCTCCGGACTGACCATAAAGGAAGGTGTCTTTTCCGAGTGAAAAGGACAAAGACCTTTGAAGTTCCGGCCGGATTGCTTGAGTTGAACATATTTCCCGACATATTCGACAATGTCGATTTTATTTTTTATTTCTTCGAGTTCATTCATAGCTTGGCCATTATACTTTATTTTATCCCTAGATTAAATCATTTTGCTTGATAAATCATCTTCTCCGAACTATAATGCGGTCTGGCACATTGATTTGTCTCTATCGTCTGTCATTGCGGGCCACATACCATTAAAGGCACATGGTGAGCCCCGTACCACTAAGGTACAGAGCAGAGGGGGTGAGAAATGGGAAAAAGGAAGCACGAACCACTGCCAATCAGAAAGTTCGTCCGCACCTGCCAGATGTTCAGACAGGAGATGGAGCATAGAAGCAATTACTGGACTGCCAATCGTG
>CAYYEV010000004.1:31482-52864 GCA_964471065.1 uncultured Candidatus Saccharibacteria bacterium | reverse complement strand
ACAGTATGGAGTTCCAATTTCATCTTGGCGGCGGTACCTTTTGCCAATATTGCCGTTATCATCGAATTCGCACATAAAATAAGGCTTTAGCGTGTCGAAGACATTGTGAGCCTTTTTCGTTAGCTCCTTTTTGTTTTTGACTAAAGGAAAGACGGCTATTTTGATTGGAGCAAGTGATTTCTCTAGTTTCAAAACGACTCTGGTTTCTCCATTAACTGTTTCTTCCTGGTAAGCGTCCAAAAGGACAGCCAAAAAGGTTCTACCAACGCCGGCCGAAGTTTCGATGATGTGAGGAATATACTTAGCGCCGCTCTCGGGGTCGGTATAGCTCATATCAACGCCGGCGTTCTTCATATGTTGGGTCAAATCGTAATCGCTTCGATTATGGATACCTTCTAATTCTTTGAAACCAAAGGGGTAATTGTATTCGATGTCAAAGGCTTCTTTGGCGTAGAAAACTAACTTGTCATGTTTTTTCCAACGTAAGTTTTCTTTTTTTATGCCTAGACCTAGATAGAAGTTCCAACGAATCTTCTTGAATTCGTCAAAGGCTTTTTTGGCTTCTTTGGGAGCAACAAAATACTGCATTTCCATCTGCTCAAATTCTCTCGTTCGAAAAATATATTGCCTGGCCGTAATCTCATTGCGAAAAGCTTTTCCAATCTGAGCAACGCCGAAAGGAACTTTGATCCGAATGGAGTCTAAAATGTTTTTGTAATTGACGTATATTCCCTGGCAAGTTTCGCCCCGCAGATAGACCGGCTCTTTGTCCAGATCATTTGTAAAATTACCCAGATTTGACCTAACAAGAAGATTAAATCTTTTGATATCGGTAAAGTTTTTTGATTTGCAGACAGGACAACTGATTTTGTTTTTGTTTTTCTCAAAAATTGCCTTAATCTCTTTCTCGGACATTTTTTCGTCAGCCTGGACGCCGATATCCTCTAATAAATGGTCTGCCCGGAGCCTAGAATGACACTTTTTACACTCGATCAAAGGGTCAGAAAAGCCGGAAACATGACCGGAAGCCTCCCAAACCTTGGGTGCCATAAAGATAGCTGCATCCAGGCCAACAATATCTTCTCTCTCCTGGACATAAGATTTCCACCATTTTCTTTTGATAGCATTGGCTAGTTCAACACCGTATGGACCGAAATCGTAGACTGCGGCTAGCCCGCCATATATCTCTGAGCTTTGGTAGATAAAGCCTCTTTGTTTGGCTAAACTCTGAACTTTTTCCATTAATTTTTTTTCTGCCATCTCAAACTTCAAACCTTTCTATCCTTAAAAATTCATCGGCGTCACTTTCTGTTATTTTGCCGATCTCACAAAGATAGTGTATATCAATTACGTACTTTTGATAAAGCTTTTCAAAAGTTTTTGGATCCTGTTCTTTTATAATAAGGAAGGTCTTTTCTGTGTCGTCTATCCATTCAATAATCTCCGCCTCGGTCATTAGCTCACCTTCGGTGTGGATCTCGTCATTCAATAAAGCGTCCGGCAGTTCTATCTTGGCTTCTAGGTAGTCTGCTTTTCTCCAAGAAAGATTCGGACCATCACTGTTTTTCATGGGGCTATCATATCTTCTTTGTTTTTGGGCGTCAAATAATCAAAGATTGTCAGACTTGTACTCTCTTTGAGTGATATGCTTTAAGTACTTTTTGGATATTCTCTGGAGAGTAGCAAGGGTCTCTTCATCGATCCTCAATCTTGAAAACCGGTTGTAGTTATTGGTGATAGCAAACCGCCAAGCTTTGGCCACGTCTTGGCTTATCTTGGCAGCATCGCCAGCTATTCGGCTACACTTACTATCCAAGATACCACCGGCATTAGCGCTAAAATAGACTTCCTTATCCGGTTTCTGCCCGCACTTGACACAGACAGAAAGCTCTGGCGCCAAACCAGAGATTTGAAAAAACTTACTTTCAAAATAAAGCCTGAGCAAGGCTAAGTCACCACCGTCTATTTGGCTATAAACTTCTTCTAAGAGCTCAAATATCTCCAAATTGGGGCTGTTTTCGGGAATAGTTTTATCAACGACTTCTGCGATTAAGCTTTCTAGTTTTATCGTTTCTATGTCCGGCTCTTTTTTGTTAGGGACATTATTTATATTGACGGAAGTTAGGATATCCAAGTTTTTGCCTTGAGCTAAAATTAAGTCAACATCATAAAAAAGTTCTAAAAAGCCGGCATATTTGCTTTTGACTTTTCGAATGCCTTTGGCCACGAATTTTATCTTGCCGGCCTCCTCTGTGTAAGCGGTAATAATTCGATCGGCTTCCCCAAGGTTGATTCTTTTTAAGATTATGCCCCGAACTTTATAGCTTTGCATTGTCTAAAATTGCCTCAGATAGCCCAGATCAACCCGTTCTTTTGGTTCGGTCCCAGCCTTGAAATACTCCAGGATATTTGGGCGCCATTGATACCTAGACAAGGTCCCGTTGTACGGGTTTATCCAAGCTTCTTTGATTTCTGTTGGCTTGTCAAAGGCTTTATTCTCTTTGTCTTTCAGTAGCTCAGTTATGATGTCATGCCAAATGTAAGCAGCTCCCTCTATACCGCTAACTCTCCTCATCGGTGTCCGGTCATTGTTCCCCATCCAAACGCCGACGACATAATCCGGTGAATATCCGACCGTCCAGGAATCGGCATAATTGTCAGTCGTTCCGGTCTTGACAGCCGTTGTTTTGTCGGTCCTTAAGGGGCCATAACTGCCAAAGGTTGCCGATCTGGCCGTGTTGTCGGAAAGAATACTAGAGATAATGTAAGCGGTTTCTTTGCTTATGACTTGTTGTTTTTTCTTTTTTGGCTGAATCAGTTGATCTCCCTTGCCATCAAGAACCTTTATAATAGCTTTTTGCGGCGATCTTGTGCCGCTAGCAGCGAAGGTAGAATAAACTTCCACCATATCGACCAGCTTTACCTCTCCGGCACCCAGGGCCAAGGGTAGGCCGTAAGAATTCGGATCATTGTTGATAGTGGTAATACCAAGGTTGTGAGCCATATCAATAACTTTGTCGATGCCGACAAGCTTACCCATTTCTACAGCCGGAACATTAAGTGACCTGGCTAAGGCGTTTCTGACGGTGACATAGCCGGAATAGCCTCCACTATAGTTTCTAGGTATATAGGGTGGATTGCCTCCAAAATTAACATATTTATCGTTTAGAATGGTCGCAGCTGTGTAATTATTTTCTAAAGCGGTGGCATAGACGATTGGTTTGAAGGAAGATCCAGGCTGTCTCTCGGCAGTCGTCACATTGACTTTACTTTTTTCCCAATCGACGCCACCAACCATAGCCAAAATTTCATTTGTTTTGGGATCGGCTACGACAATAGCAGTATTTGTCGCTCCGCGATAACTTAACTCTTTTATCCCGGATTTTGCTTCTCTTTCGGCTATTTCCTGGGTCTTTTGGTCCAGGCTCGTATAAACCCGATATCCTTTGTTTTCGATATTGTTAGTTCCAAGCTGTTTTTGGAGTTCTTCTTTGACGTATTGTGAAAAATACGGATATTTGTCTACCGTTTCGGTCTGACCATAAAAGTCCAAGTCAGCGTTGGCGGCTTCTTTGGCTTCATCTAGGGTGATGTAATTGGCTGCTAACATCTGCTGCAAGACATATTCTTGCCGCTTCTTTGAGGCATAAAAATTATCCCCGAGGGGTGAGTATTCGCTTGGAGCTTGTGGCAAACCGGCCAGCATACTGGCTTCGGCCAGAGAAAGCTCACTGACATCTTTATTGAAGTAAACTTTGGCTGCATTCTTGATACCCAGAGCTTGTTCACCGTAATAAATCTCATTTAGATACATTTCCAGGATCTCGTCTTTTGTATATTTCCCCTCTAGCTGATAGGAGAAGACAACTTCCTTGACCTTTCTTTCGAAAGTTCTTTCTGGAGTCAGATAAATATTTTTAACCAGTTGCTGAGTGATAGTTGAGCCACCTTGGGTATAGGTTTCGGCCCTGGCTAAATCAGAAAATTTTTGCCAACCATTCTTCTCGCTTTCGTTCCAATTTACATAGACAGCCCTAGCCAAACTTTTATAATCCAAGGCCCCATGTTTGTAATAATTCAGATCTTCAGCCGCCAAGGTCGCCTCTTTGACCACCTCAGGGACGTTGGCTAGTTTTATCCTCCCCGGCTCGGCAGCACCGTATCCCCGAAAAATTTCCTGGCCGTCCTTGTCATAGATGACAAGCTGAGTCGAATTGCTTTGAGGTCTTATCTTATTAAATTCGTGAGCATACTTAACATAAGTGCCAAAACCACTAAAGGCAACGCTGAAAATAATGCCCAAGATAGCTAAAGCCAAAACAACACTAACTATCTTGAACGGCTTAATAACATATTTTCTTATTTTTTTAGACCGTTTGTGTTTGCGTTTTTTTAGGCTGTCGGCAAATTCATTTGAGAGCTCGATTTTGTCTGTAACCAGTTTTTCTTCATCAGAGAGCTCTAGTCGGGGCTTTACTTTTCTTTTAGTTTTTTTGAACATAATAAAATTTTAACATTCCAAAAGATTTAATCTCAATGCCTCGGCTTATCGTTACTCTTCCCTGTCAAGTTTCAAGAGCGCGTATGAGGCAAAGCCGACAAAAGATATTGCCGCTAGATTATCCAGGGGTGCAGATGGAGTTACCCGAAGAAGTGGCAAAATAACTCCAAAAAGAAGCTCTCCGAAAAAATATAAAGACAGGCCGATCAAGACAAACAATATTTTATATCTCTGAATCTCCTTGGAAGCCAAACACTTTTTAATCAGGAGGATCAAGAGATAGACAAGCGACAGAAAAACGACCGCGCTATAGATATAAAAAGAAACTCCTAAGTCAAAATCATAAAAACCGTTTTTGTTGACAAAGTTTGTGATAGCCGACTGATCCCAGAAAGGCACCGAGACGAGAAGCCCAGCCAAAAGATAGAAAAAGGCAACAAGATATTTACTAACCCTTTCTTTTGTCAAGTACAAAATCCAAGGAGCTGATGAAAGAATAGTCGCCCCACCGAGAGCATAAGCTAGCTTGTAGACAAAAAAGTTGCTTTGGTCCATAAAGAAAGCATAGCTTACTAGCGCCCAAACAGTGATAAACCAAGTAAAAACAAAAAAGTTATAGTTTACATTGCTTTTGATGTTTTTCAGTAAAACCATCGTTCCAAGAACAAAACAGGCTGCTGCTGCCGAGACAGATAAAAATAAGAATAATAATTCCATGTTTTAATTATACAAATCACCATTTTTTCTGTCTACTATGAAAAATCTTCTTATCTCATGAAGATTTGCGAATATAAAAATGAGAGAGCTGTTATTTGGCTCTCTCATTCTTATTAGATATCTAGATAATCAATTTTCTTTTCTTCTTTTTTCAAAAGGTTTTCTAGTTTTTTGATAAAATCATCCGGTAGTTTTTCACTAAGATCTTTTGGTTTTTTGCCGCTAAGAAGCTCAGCGCTCTTTACCTCGGTGTAATGCTCTGCCTTTTCTTTCCAATCTTTTGGACTTGTGAGTAGACTTGATTTACAAACCGTCGTCAAAAGAACAGCGATGTTACCTTTTTGTGTCTCATAGATTTTAGCAGTTTGCCAGTACTCTTTGTCTTTGCTAAATCCCTTCCATTTGCCGATTTGATTTCCGATGAAAATCTGCTCTCTCATAGCTTTCTCTGGACCTACATTTACGCTAATCTCTCTCATCTCACCCTTTAGGGCCTTGGATCTGTCTACAAATTCTTTCAAAGATCTGGTAACGACAGAAGAAAGTGCCTCTCCAGCCAGCCTTTGGGCTTCCTTGTAAACATTTTCATCTTTGTTACTTACATATATTGTTTTGTTGGCCACATTTACTCCTTTCTTTTATTAAAATAAATATATCTATTAATATAAGTATATTTATACATATATTATTTGTCAAGTAGGAGGATGAAGCGAGTCGAATGGCTGGGGAGGAGGGATGAGTATAAATACTCTCACCATTATCACCGTTGTCACTCCTAATCTATTCAGGAATCTCTTTTCTGTCACTTATATCAGTTTTGAATTCTAACTTTTATCATTTCGGGGGTTCTTACCCTCCAAATATAAAAAATCAGCCCAAAAGGACTGCTTTTTTATATGGCTGGGGAGGAGGGATTCGAACCCCCGAATGCCAGGACCAAAACCTGGTGCCTTACCACTTGGCCACTCCCCATCGCAAAACTACCCTATTTTAGCGTAAATTACCCTTAATTTCAAGCGATTTAAGCTTGTCTAAGACCCTTTCTAGGTCTTTTCGGCTCTCTACCCTCATTACCTCTTTTCGAAGCTCTAAGGCACCAGGAAAGCCTTTTATATACCATCCTAGATGCTTACGCATTTCCTTTATAGCCACCTTTTCACCGGCAAAGTCGATATAACGCTCTGTTTGCAGGCGAATCATCCGTATTAGTTCCTTTTTATCTATGACAAAGTCTTTCCTCTCTTTTATTTCCCGAAAAAGCCAGGGGTTACCGAGGGCGGCTCGGCCTATCATCACTCCAGCTAATTTTGAATCGTCTAATCTGTCATAAGCTTCTTGCCAGGTGGAAATGTCTCCATTGCCAATCACCGGAATTTTGACTTCACTAGCGATTTCATAAATCGCTTCCCAGTCGGCTTGGCCGCGATAGCCCTGTTTGGCCGTTCGGCCATGGATAGAAACGGCATCTATGTCTATCCGCTCCAACTCTTTGACAAACGGCAAAACATCGAAACAATCCCAGCCGAGACGGAGTTTGACCGACAGTTGGCTATGGTAGTTCTCACGCACTGTTCGAACAATGTCAAAAGCATGGGGATAATCACGAAGTAAGGCCGAGCCACATTCATTACCGGTGATTTTCGGCGCCGGACAACCCATATTAAGATCGATTCCGGCCGGATGTAACTTTTTATCAACAATCTTAACCGCTTGGGCCATTAGCTCTCCATCGTAACCAAATATTTGAACGATGACGGGCTGCTCTGCCGGTAGAAATTGGGCAATTTTTAAGGTTTTTTCTGTGTTATGAATAATAGCATTACTGGAAAGCATTGGTGTATAGACAATATCCGCTCCCATCTCTCTGCAGACAGAACGAAATGGCAAAGTCGTAATATTGGCCATCGGCGCCAAAGCGACAATTGGTTTTTTATAAGAATCCCAACGAAAATCCATCATTCCATATCAAAGGCAACGATGCCATATTTTTCTAAACGATCTTTATAAAGCGGAAAGCTAAAATGCAATTCACGGGCAGATTCTTTGGTCGCTCCCCGGCCGTGAATATTTTCTAAGTCTTCAGAATCTAAATATTCGTTATAGTCTTTATAGATCCGAACAGATTTAACCGTTTTTTTGATCATTTTGTCGTCGCAAATAAAGATGACCTTGTCACCGGCCATAATATGACCAAAATAAGCCTTCTCCGGCTCATCATCATTTAGCGCTCTAGTCTCTACTGTTTTTTCGCCTTTTTTTATTCTTTCAAAAATAGACTTGTCGACGTCGCGTATCCGAAGTGTCCAGGTTTTCATTTCTTTTTAGCCCTTGTGCCTTCCGGCGTATCTTCCACCTCGAAACCGAGCGAGTTTATCTTGGCTCTCAATTCGTCAGACTTGGCCCAGTCTTCTGTCTCTCTCGCCTTCTCGCGCTCTACCACCAGCTTTTTGATCGTCTCGGGAACTGTTGTTGACTTAACTTTGTCTAATCCTAAGCCCAAAAATTTATCTAAATGCAAAAGGAATTCATAAACATTTTGTCCATAGGCTTGCTTGATGTTAACGCTTTTGATGTAGTCAAAAAGGATAGAAAGTGCTTTTGGTGTAGCAAGGTCATCATTTAGTGCTTCCTCAAAGGCTTTTTCCGCTTCTTCTGGGGAAAGTTTGCTTTGTCTTTCGGTTTCTAGGTTTTTCAAGGTAAACTGGCGCAAGTTATCCAAAGTATTCTGAGTTTGCTCTATAGACTCTTTGGTAAAGTTTAGTCTTTCCCGATAGTGACTCATCAACACTAACATCCGAAAGGCTAGTGGCTCGACATTATATTTTTGATCCATTTCATCCAGGGTATAAATATTCCCTAGTGATTTGGACATCTTTTGCCCTTCTATCATCAAATGCTCCCCATGGAACCAATATTTGACAAATTGCTTGCCGGTATAGGCTTCGCTCTGGGCAATTTCATTTTCATGGTGAGGAAAGACGAGATCGACTCCGCCGGCATGGATATCGATTGTCTCGCCAAGATATTTGGTACTCATGGCCGAACACTCGATATGCCAACCGGGCCGGCCAAGGCCAAAAGGCGTCTCCCAATTTGGTTCCCCTTCTTTTGCCGCTTTCCAAAGGACAAAATCTTGAGCATTCTCTTTGTCGTACTCGTCTTGAGCGACTCTAGCTCCATCTTTGATACCTGACAGGTCTATGCTCGACAGTTTGCCGTAATTTTTGAACTTTTTGACCGAGAAATAGACAGAACCATCGTCTGACTTGTAAGCAATTTCCTTACTCAAAAGAGTTTCAATAATCTTGATGGTCTGAGCCATAACTTCTTTGTCCGTAGCATGAGGCATTTTTTCCGGAAGTTCGATGTTTAGCTTTTTCAAGTCATCCAAGAATAATTTTTCGTATTTTTGAGTAACATTTTTGATCGGGGTATTATCTTCTTGGGATTTCCTGATCGTCTTATCATCAATGTCGGTGATGTTCATCACTTCGTTTAACTTGTAACCTTCAAATTTCAAGAAACGCCGCAGAAGATCTGTACTGATGTATGTCCTTAGGTTGCCAAGGTGGGCATGGTCATAGACAGTCGGCCCGCAGACATACATTTTGACTTCTTTGCCACTTTCTGTCTTAAATTCTTCTTTTTTCTTTGTCAGGGTGTTATAAATTTTCATTGTAAATATCCGCCAGACTGGATCTTGAAAAGCTTTGAATAGATGCCTTCGTTTTTAATTAATTGTTTATGAGTGTCCATTTCCGATATTTTACCTTTATCCATAACGACAATCAAATCAGCCCGCATTACCGTAGAAAGCCGGTGAGCAATAATTATTGTCGTTCGACCTTTTATCAATTTCCAAAGGGCATCCTGAATTAGTTTTTCACTTTCAGAATCGAGGCTGGACGTCGCCTCATCCAAGACAAGAATCGGCGGATCTTTGAGCAGGGCTCTGGCGATGTTAATTCTTTGCTGTTCGCCACCGGAAAGTTTGATCCCTTTTTCCCCAATGATGGTCTGGTAGCCTTTAGGCAGCTTCATAATAAAATCATGGGCGTTGGCCGCTTTAGCCGCTTTGATGACCTCGCTTTCTGTCGCTCCGGGTCTGCCATAAACGATGTTAGTAAAAACCGTATCGTTGAAGAGTGAAGAATCTTGCATTACGACGCCAATGGTCGGTCTCAAGGATTTCTGGGTCACCTCTTTGATGTTTTGTCCATCTATCGTTATCTCTCCTTTGTCTAAATCGTGGAAGCGAAGCAAAAGCTTAACTAAGGTTGATTTACCAACACCGCTTTTGCCGACAAAGGCGATTGTCTTTCTTTGAGGGATTTTGACGCTAAAATCTTTCAAAACTCCTTGTTCTGTTTGACCTTCGACCTCTTCGTATTTAAAGTCGACATCTCTAAATTCAATCTCCCCCTTTGTGATAACCAGTTCTTTGGCTCCGGGGATATCGGTCACCTCAGGCTCGGTATCCAAAACTTCAAATGTTCTTTTGACGCTTCTCATGTTTCTCTGAATCCGGTCAAAAAGTCTGACCAGATACCAAAGCGGGTAGAACGAACGATTAGTATATTGCCAGGCCAGAGTAAAGGTGCCCAAGGTAATCTTGCCAGTCAAGGCCCAGTAGAGACCAAAACCAATAATAATGACTTGAGCCGTGTTCACAACTATATATCTAAAGAGGTTCATGATGACCCAAATCTGAGCTCGTTTGATCGAATTGTCTTGGGAGATTTTTAGTTGCTTTCTTAAATCACGGGCGTGCTTAATCTCGGCAACAAAGGATTTGACCGTTTTGATGTTGGCATAAGTCTCGACAACAATGCCGGAAGCATTTTCCTGGCTTGTCCGGAAATCATCCTGGTAACTGTTTAGCTTCCGCATAAAAACTAGGCTAATAATGACAAAGAGCGGTATCCCGATGAGGAGGACGGCACCAAATAAAACATTGATTCGAAAAAGAAAATAGATGGCCACGGCCATGTAGGCGAATTGTGGCAGGATGTCATAGAAAACTCCCTCGGCAATATCCTGAAGCTCCTCCACCCCCTTCTCGGTTTTTTCTTTGATCTTGCCAATTGGGGTCTTTTGAAAGAAACTCAACGAAAGATTTTCAACATGCTCAAAAACTTGCTGAATTAGCTTAACTTTGGTTTTGGCTGTCCAAACCGAACTTATGTAGTTCGACAGTTGTTGCAATATCGTTTGACCGGTAAGAGTAGCGATAAAGAGTCCCAGGTAAAAATAAAAAGAATCGGATATCTCCGAAAATGGAAGAGGATCTTTGATTTGATCCCCAATCAAGTCCAGAAATAGCTTAAAAATCTGCGGTTGAACCAAATCAAAAAGGACCGAGGTCATAACTACAAAAAACAAACCTAGGGTAAGCTTCTTATAAATACTAGCGAATTTTATGGCACGCCAAAAATCTCGCACTATTTTTCTCCTTATTTTTCTATTATAAAGCTAAAATAATTTTCGGTGAATAACTTTAGTACTCGCGCCGCCCCTCAAGAGCCCGGGTCAGGGTGATCTCATCGGCATATTCCAGGTCGCCACCAACGGGTAGACCTCTGGCAATACGAGTAATCTTAACCTTGAACGGTTGAATTAATCTTTGGAGATACAAGGCAGTTGTCTCGCCTTCCAGGTTTGGATTTGTCGCCAGGATAACTTCTGCAACCTCGCCCGTTTCTACCCTTTTGATCAGATTTTTGATAAAAAGATCATCGGGACCGATACCTTCAACCGGTGAAATAACACCACCAAGAATATGATAAAGTCCGTGAAAGCCAGTTTTTTCAAAGGCAACAACATCGAGCGGCTCGCTAACAACACAGAGAAGGTGCTTGTCTCTGGCCGGGCTGCTGCAGATTCGACAAGGATCTTGGTCCGTATAATTACAGCAAACCGAACAAGTTTTAATTTCTTTTTTCAAATTTAGAGCAGCTTGACCAAAGTCTTGGATTTCCTTTTCTGGGCTTCTAAGTAAATAAAAAGTCAGCCTCTGAGCCGTCTTGGCCCCAATACCTGGGAGCTTTGAGAATTCATCAATCAAATCTTGAATTGACCTTGGTATAATTTCCAAAGAACACCTCTGCTAAATATGACTTTATACTTTATAAACTTTAGACACTTTCAACTAGCCTAATAGCTTGCTATTAGGCTACATCCCTGGCAGTCCGCCCATATCTTTCATTAGATTGGCGGCGATTTCTTGTGACCGCTTGATAGCGCTTTCGAGGACGGTTTTGATGTCTTTTTCTAAAACATCAAGTTTATCAATCTCGACTTCATCTTTGTCGATTGTCACTTTCTGAATCTTCTGCTCTCCATTGATAACTATCGTAACCGCGCCGGATTCAACGGTGATTACTTCATTTTTTAACTTTTTTTGGATCTCTCTCGCCTTTTTAACAAAATCCAACTGCTCCTTTGCTTTACCAAACATTGCCATAACAAAATCCTTTCTTTAGCTAAAACATCTTAGTATATTATGAGCTTATCTTCAAGCTAGTTGAGGTCAAATATGAGAATAGAACCACCAATATTTTCTATTGGCTCAATCTCGTCAAGCCATGAGTAATCAAGGCCATCATTGGCTTCTTTCTTCAGCTTTGAGTTCTGATAGAAGGTAGCGCTGACGGCAAAGTAGCCTTGTGGCCGACCGTCCTGAACATGCCATTCTATCGCCTTCTCGCCTAAGTAATGTCTGGCTGAAAAACTTCCGGGAAAAGTATCGACATAAATTTCTTTAATATCGTTTTCTTCGGCCCATTTATTTAGTCGCTTTAGGTCTTGGCCCCAGTCGGTGTTGGAGTCCGTTAGATATTTGTAGCCGTTTTTATAGCCGCCGGCAAACTGGTTGTAATAACTAAGGTAGTGCGGAAAGATTAAGGCTGCTTCCAAGACATACCAAATGACCAGAAGGATGATTATAACAGGGAGCGGGGTGATTTTTTTCTTTATGCTTTTAAAGTCAATCATCCCGGCAAGTCTAGCCACAAAGATAAAAAGGAAAGCATAAAGTGGTAGCATATATCTAATACCCAAATTTATCTTGCCCTGCATCCCCATAACCAAAAGGACAACCGGAAGAATCCAAAGATAAACTTCGGTAAACCAATCTTTTTTCTCTAACCTCTTCCAAAATAAAATCAAGACTAAAAGGAGCAAGAATAAAGGAATAGCCGTCTTTATGGCAATAGCTACCGGATAATAGTACCACCAGCCTTGATTTGAGACTTGGCCCAAGAGGAAGGCATCATGACCGCCCTCGACGTGGCTTGTAACCATAACGAAGCCCAAAAACCATTGAGCCACCGGTTTGGTAACAGGATTGTCTGAGAGCGTTCCTAAAACGTTTCTAGCCGTTTTTGCTAAGCCTGTCTCACCGGGTAAAGATTCTTCGATTAGGTTATTTTGAACGTCATTTGGCATATTTATCGTATGGGGAATGTAAAAAATCCACATAAAGATAAAGCCGATAACAGCAATGAGTAAGAAAGAGATAAAACCACTATAGAAGCGCTTCGAAAGCTTGATATCGTTTATTTTGGCAAAGAAGCTTTTTTCCTCTCTTTTGCCTTTGTTGATTAAAAGCATGGCGAAGACAAGGATATAAACTGGAGCAAGGATAGCGGCTGAAAACTTTGTTACCAAGGTTAAGCCAAAGCCGAGACTAGCTAGAAGCAAAGTCGTTGGCTTTGGCTTTTTAACAAACTTGTAAAGCAAGTACATTGCCAGAAAGAGAGCAAAAGAAATACCTAAATCGGTCGTCACAAAGCGAGAATGAGCAATGATATTGGCGTTAAAAACAAAAAGGATTAGAGCCAAGATGCCCGCCTTCGAGCCAAAAAGCTCCTTGGCCCAGCGGAAGACAAAATAGCCAAAAAGAAGCGAGAGTAGCATCATCGGGATCCTAGCCAAAAGGATCAGGGTGTCTGGATTATTACCTGAGCGATAGATAAATTCCCAACCCATTTCCCATTGATTATTTACAACTGGGCTGTTGGCTTTCCAGAGATCATAAGGAAATTTCGCCCCCCAGATAACTAGCGGGGCAGCAGCCAAATCCTTGATTAGTGGCGGGTGTTCGGGATTTAGCCTGTAGTCGCCAGTTGTGATATAGGAAAAGCCGGCCGGGATATGAGCGATTTCATCGACAATCGCCGAGTCCCCCTTAGCTGAAAAAAACATTAGCCCAAACATAATAGCCAATAAAGCAGCTACAAGTATTCCCACTAAATGTTTCCTTATAAATTTCATTTTTCCTCCCCTGCCATGTACCTTTATGGTATATGGCCCGCCCTGCACATCCTCTTAGCACGGGGCTTTTGTTTTTAACGTAATTAATTTTTATTTTTAACTCAACACTACTTCTTCGTATAGATTGCCAAGCTTCTTCTTGGCATGTTTCTTGCTATAAATACCTCTAAGTAAATTCCACTGCACTCTAAAGATGTCCCTAAACGAACTTATGGTATCATTGACCGGGCTTACCTTGGAGCTAGCATCATCATACCAGTCAACCGGAACCTCAATCGTTTTGAAGCGATACTTCTGGGAAATGGCTAAATATTCTGTATCAAAGCCAAAACCATAAACCCGTTGAAGACCGGCAATAAATTTGGCTACTTTTGTATGATAGAGCTTAAAGCCACATCTTTGGTCAACGTAACTCTGGTTCAAAAGGACGGTAAAAGCCAAGTTGCCACCACGACTGATAAATTGACGTAAACGGCCTTGTTTGCCCTTGGCCATATAGTCTTTGGAGTGACCAAAAATCAAAACTTCAAATAGACTTTTGAGACCATGGGTCAAGCCCCAGAAATAATTTGAATGATATGGTCTTGCTTTCTTTATATACCTTGAGCCCATAACAATATCATAGTCATCAACAAAAGGAAGAAGATTGTCTAGGTCCCAAATTCTAGTCGAACTATCGGCGTCCATAAACATCAGATATTTGCCCTTGGCTGCCAAGATACCATCCTGAACCGCTTGGCCTTTGCCTTTCCTATCGTCTTTAGGCTCGGTATATTCTAAGTGCTCGATTTTTTTGGCATATTTTCTAACAATATCCAAAGAGCCATCCTTGCTCCAGGAATCAGCAAAAACAACCTGGATTTCAAATTTCGACTTTTGGCAATACTCCAGAATGTCCTTGATCGTTCCTTCTATCCTTTTTGCTTCATTTTTAAATGGAACAATAACTGTTAAATCAATTTCTTTTGGCATTTTTCTCCTTCCCCGCCATATAACCCTTACTAGGGCTTTTCTTGTTTTTGATAATCAAATCCCTGTGAAAACTGGTCCTGAATCGTTTCGTTTCTACCCCAGGCATAAAAATACTTTTCAAAATTATAATTAACGGTCAGAAAAATCATAAAAGACAAAAGAAAAGCCAAGGCAATCCGGGCTGATTTGTTGAAAGGGAAGGTCGCCAGCCAGGTCGTCAAAAAATAATCCAAAATAATAGAAGCGAAGAGAAAACAAACCGGCAGTAAAACCAAATAGTTGATGGCTAGCTGATCGGACATAAGAGCAATTATCCCAATGAATATGACCAGAAGAGCAATGATGAAAAAGTATTTTCTCCTTTCGATATGAAAAAGAGCATACAGAAGACCGCAAAGAAAAGCAATTGCCACAAAGGGGCTTAGAATCGGCTCCGTCCCGACATAATAAAGTTCAGCTGGAATGGACCGATAAAGTAATGATTGAATAACCGCCCCCAAATTCATAAAGTATTGACCAAACGAACCGGGAGTAAAGTTTTCAATAATTTTCCCTATATTTACCGGAAAAGATAGAATAAAGGGAATCGAAGCGGCCAAAAAAGCAACCAAAAAGACTAAGTATTTTTTCCAGAAAAAAGTAAGGATCTTTTTGTTTTTCTTGTAAAACATCATAAACGAGATCAGAAAAACCAAAGGCAAAAAGACAAAAAACATATTTGTGTAAACCATAGACCCGAACAAGATTCCGGCCGAAACAAACCATTTGTACTTACCGCTCCTTATAGCAATAGTCAGGGTATAGAGAGTCAAAATCAAAGCTAGCGGGGCCAAAATCATTGGTTCCAGTTCTCTTGAAACTGCCAGATGAAAGGCGTTGGTGGCCAAAAAAAGTGAAGCCAAAAGAGCGATTTGTTTGTTGAACCATTCTTTGGTAAAAAGATAGAAAATTCCCACAGTTAGGGTGCCAACCAATGCTTGGAATAACTTTAAAGCCAAAAAATTCAAGCCAAAAATTTTAACCAAAAAGCCAATCAGATAAAGATAAATGGCTGAAAAAATATTTTCATTCTGGATAAGCCAACCATTCCCTTCTATGGCCTTAACTTGTTTCAAAACTTCTATCTCATTAGATGAAAAAGCCGAGGGCAGACCCAAGATGTTCCAAATCCTAAGGATCAAGGCAAGAGCGATGATAAGCCAAATAATCAAAAGAAGTTGATGGCTTTTGATAAAGATAAAAATCTTGTTTAAAATTTTTTTGATAAAACTAAGCGCTGTTTTCATTTATCAATTTTTGAAGACCCATATTTTATAAAGCACAAAGTTGAAAATCATCGCCGTCAATGAACCGGTAATAGTGGCTATATTGGCCCAAGCCTTTGAACCAAGACCGGGGAATAAAAGTGGACCGACATAGGCGATAATCCCGGCTAGAGTAATATTGACGAGCATTCCCAAGATAGTGGCAAGGGCAAACTTACCGACCTCTTTGGTCTCGTCTTGTTTCTTGGCTCCCCGAAAAACCCAAAATTTATTCCAAAAATAGCTATTAGTAGAAGCCGAAACGAAAGAAATGCCCTTGTAAAGGACAAAATAAAAACCGGTTGAAAAGCCGGTCAACAAAATT
This sequence comes from uncultured Candidatus Saccharibacteria bacterium, assembly GCA_964471065.1. Taxonomy (GTDB): domain Bacteria; phylum Patescibacteriota; class CPR2; order UBA1875; family CAIMLA01; genus CAYYEV01. The sequence goes on along the minus strand of CAYYEV010000004.1, from coordinate 36,771 downwards.
AGAAGGTTCAAAACTCCAAGGTCAACTAGCCAATTCAGGCCACCAGCCTCACCGAACTTACCAAATTTATAGATGAGGGGTACCGCCCTACCAAGAATCCTCGCCCCGAAAATACCAACAATACAAAGGACAACGAAAAAACCAAAAATCAAGGGAATGGTCAGTTCAACTCCTTTGAACGTATTTCCGAGAAAGTCGAGGTTTACGGTTACAATGGTGGCAAAAAGCCCGGCCAAAAGACCGATTAAGACAGCCGCAAATAGATCCAACCAAATAGGTGCGAATAAGTTTTTTTGTTCTTTTCCCATCTTTCCTCTCAACCTCCGGTTGATCAGCCCCAGACGGGGTCCCACGGAGGGCCGTAGGTTGATTTCCCTACATTTTGTTTATTTTTATCTTTAGTCTTACATATTATAGCTAAGAGACCGCCTTATTGCCACCCCTCTAAACAGGAAGCGATTCTTTCTTCTTTTCAATAGAGCTAAACCTCATCTGCTCCGGCTTAAAGTAAAGTTCGACTTGGCCGGTTGGACCATTTCTGTGTTTTCTAACCAAAAGATCGGCAATATTCTTTTTCTCGGTTTCTTGCTCATAATAGTCTTCTCTGTAGATAAACATAACTACGTCTGCATCCTGTTCGATTGAGCCGGATTCCCGAAGATCAGCCAATTGTGGTATCCTTGATGGTCTGTTTTCAACTGCTCTTGACAGCTGCGACAAAGCGATAACGGGAACATTTAATTCCCTGGCCAGACCCTTAAGAGATCTGGAGATATCCGAAACTTCTTCGACTCTATTGCTTGAGCCATTGCCTTGAATCAATTGGATATAATCCACAACGACCAAGCCAAGTCCGTGTTCGGCCTGCAGGCGACGGGCCTTGGTCCGCATTTCCATAACGTTGACACCGCTGGAATCGTCAATCCAGAGAGGCGCTTCAGCCAAAGTTGCCATGGCTTGACCGATTCTGGGAAAATCATCATCGTCTAGATTGCCCGTCCGGAGCTTCCAGGAATCAACCCTGGCTTCATTACAAATTAATCTATCGACGAGCTGCTCTTTACTCATCTCCAACGAAAAGACAAGGACGGGGATACCTTCATTCGCTGCGATATGCTGGGCCATATTTAGAGCCAGACTAGTCTTACCCATCGATGGTCTAGCCGCTAGGATGATAAGGTCGGACGGTTGTAAACCGGCTAATAAGTTATCGATGTCTTTGTAGCCGGTTGGCACACCCCGAATCGATCCTTTATCTTTGTGAAGGTCGTCAATCCGATCAAAGCTTTCAGCCAAAACGTCCTTGATCGGGATGAAATCTTCTTTCAAGTGTTTTTGCGAGACTTTGAAGATGGCTTGCTCTGATTTATCTAAGATATTTGTGATTTCTTCGTTTTCTTTCATTGCCATGTCAGCAATTTGAGTTGAAGCGCTGATAAGCCTCCTCAAGATTGCCTTGTCCGAGACTATTTTGGCATAATTTAGGACATGGGCAGCAGAAGGAACCGAGCTAGCTAAAGTAGTGATATAGCTTGTGCCGCCGATAATGTCTAGTTTTTTGTTTTCCTCAAGCTTATTGGTCAAAGTAATGACATCGATCGGTTCCCTTGCTTCATAAAGTTGGATCATCGACTTATAGATTTCGCCGTGAGCTTCCTTGTAAAAATCACTTCCAGAAATAGTATCTGCTACCTTGACAATCGCTTCTTTATCCAAAAGGATAGAGCCCAAAAGAGATATTTCCGCGTCTAGATTTTGTGGTGGCACATAGGCCATTTCACTTGTTTCCATCTTTCTCTCCTTTACCGTGCACCTTAAACGGTACACAGACGCCCCCTCCTTTAATTATTCGATAACTTCTCCCCCAAATATTTCTAAGGCGTCGTCCAAAAGGTCATCTTTGATCGGTTGAGCGATCTGATGGCCATTATTCGACCTAATGTAGCATTTTATTTTGTAATCTTGTCCGTAGATCCTGGTAAAAGATTCTTCGACTACTTGACGGTTTTTGGATTCTTCTATTCTTTCTTTATGAAACTTATAAGGAAAGTAGAGGCAAACAGTTTTTTCATCAAATTCCGGCTCAGAAACTTTGAGAAAAGCGTGGATTGAGTTGTTCTTTGACTTTACTTCCAGGAGCAACTGCTGCCAAAGGGCTGAGCTTGGTTTTTTGGCAATCTTCCCAGCCTTTGTATTTTGGGCGGACTTATCCGGCTTTCCAACCTTCGGTTGGCCAGTCCCATAGAGGGCCGTGGGCTGATCCTCAGCTATCTCTCTCTTCTCTTCTTTCGAATTTTGCCTGCCCGTCGAAGCTTCAGCGGAGTCGGGCTTTTTTACTTTTGAATTATCTAGACAAATCTTAATAGTCGCTACTTCCAAACCAAGTTGCGGCAAGGAAGCAAACCGGTATTTCTGTTCTGTTTCGACCAAGGTGTCGATAAAGTAAATTATCTTTTCATTGTTAAGCTTAGCTAGATTTTTTTCAGCTGACTTTTGTGACTCCAAGGAAAAATCAACTTCACTGACACCGGAGACGCTCGACAAAAGTAGTTTTCTCAAAAATTCGACTACCCCCTTTTGTAATATGCTTGGCTCCAGGCCATCTTCGACCGAAAGTCTTATTATCTCAAGCGCTTTGGTCGTTTCTTTTTCTACAATTGCTAAGATATAGTCCTCTATCGCCTGACTGTCCGACATCCCGATAAGATCACTTACTTCCGTCTCGGTAATTGCCTCTTTGCCGAGTGATGAAATTTGGTCCAGATAAGAGATAGCATCCCTAAAGCCACCTTCACTCGCTTTGGCAATTAACCTAATCGCTTCGTCATTGATTTTTATTTTTTCATTATCGGCAATAAACCTGAGTCTTTTTTCTATCTCTACGTTGGAAATTCTCTTGAAATCAAACCTTTGGCACCTCGAGACGATTGTGGCCGGAATTTTGTTTATTTCGGTTGTAGCCAAAACAAAAACCGCGTGCTCCGGAGGCTCTTCTAGAGTCTTTAAGAGAGCGTTAAAAGACGATTTTGAAAGCATGTGAGCTTCGTCGATAATATAAATTTTGTATTTTAAGCTAGTCGGAGCAAAATGAGCTCTTTCGATGATAACTTCCCGGATATTATCAACCTGGGTGTGAGAAGCAGCATCTATTTCGATGATATCGAGAGATTTGCCTTCATTTATCGAAAGGCAATTTTTGCAGGTATCGTCGGGGTTTCCTTCTTTTGTGTCGTCACAATTGACTGCTTTGGCCAAAATCCTAGCAGCAGAAGTCTTACCTGTCCCTCTCGGTCCGCAAAAGAGGTAAGCATGAGAAAAAGTTCCTTCTCTTACCGCATTCTTCAGAATCTCGGTAAGATGGTCTTGACCGTAGATTTCATCGAAATTTTTTGGTCTGTACGCCCGGTACAGGGCCAATTGTGACATCTAAAAACTCCTTAAATTTAGCCAACCTTATAATAGTATTATAGCCTTAAAGATAAGTCTATTTAAGTACAAATTGAACAAAATTTGAGTATATCTAAGGGTTTCTCGTGGATAACCGGTGGATATTATATTTCAAGCTCTTTTATGCCCTCATCGACTTTCTTTGAGTCATCTTCCTTGATGTCGCTTTCGGGGTTTTCGATGCTTGGCTCGCTTTTGTCGTCAGTTTTAGCCTCGGTGTGTTCTGCCGCCTTAGTTTCTTTTGGAAATTCAATCTCCGGTTCCTCGGTCGAAACCCCGACAGAATCGCTAGAACTCTTTTGCTCTTCGGCTTCTGCCTCCGGAGGAGTTTTATCACCATCTATCAAATTCCGCTTGATAACATTTTCGACTGCCGCCCAGATCGAATCATGGTCTTTGGGTAAAATTATCGTTACTTGATCGCCAGGTTCGCCTTTGTAATAAGTAATTGAGGCTTGCAAGACTTTATAATCCTTGCCCTCCGCATTAACCAGATAGATGCCGTCACTCTGCTTTAGACTGCCGATAATTTTTCTCCTTTCGATCGGAGCGATTTGCTTGTACATAAAACTGCCATCGTCACCAATGGTTAGCTTTAGGGTGTCACCTTCGACCAGTTTGGACTTAGAAGCATAGTTGGCCGGAACGGGATACTCTTTGTTATCAGCTCCAAGTATATTTTGGCCATTGAAAACACCTTCGACGACCTTGCCTTCTTCTAAAACGTTAAGCTCCTTAGCTTTACCTTTGGCATCGAGAGAAGACTTGTCCTCTAGCTCTAAAATATCTCTCATCAAACTACGAGCAGTATGTAAATCAGCTTCTGCCGCATCTAATAGCTTCTGAATTTTTTTTAGCTTCTCATCCATTTAGACTCCTTTTGTTTTCGTTTTCAATTATATTTTAACATATAAGGGTAAATTTGTTACCTTCTTAAGCAAATTTAACCAAAAAATCTTCCTTGTATTTTAGAAAGTGCTCTTCTTTGATAGACTCCCTGATTTTTTCCATTAGATTCATCAGGAATCTCAAGTTATGAATTGTCGTCAGCCGGATACCCAAAATTTCTTTTTCTTTTATCAGATGGGAAATATAGGCTCTGGAGTAATGACGGCAGGCAGAACAATCGCAAGCTTCATCTATTGGTCGAAAGTCATCTTTGAACTGAGCATTGTTTAGGTTTAACTTGCCTTTTTCTGTCCAGACTGTTCCATTTCTGGCAATTCGGGTCGCCAGGACACAATCAAACATATCGACGCCTCTGGCCACTCCTTCAAAAAGATCTTCTGGACTGCCGACCCCCATAAGATAACGCGGCTTTTTCTCTGGCAAAAAAGGAAGAACCAGACCTAGGATACGACCCATTTCTTCTTTGGACTCACCGACCGATAGACCACCAATAGCTACTCCATCAAAGTCTAAGCTTGCCATATACTGAGCTGATTCTTTTCTCAAATCATCGTAGGTGACACCCTGAACGATACCAAATATCGCCTGGTATTTTCCCTGAGACGACAACCTTTTCTTTTTTTCGTGTACACTTAAACACTCTCTTGCCCAGCGGTGAGTCCTCTCCATCGCTTCCCTGGCGTAGGCATAATTTGAATCGTGAGAGGCACATTCATCAAGACACATAATGATATCTGCACCGATAGTTTCCTGCATCTGGGTTACATTTTCTGGCGTAAAGAGATGCTTCGAACCATCTAGATGAGAACTGAATTCAACGCCGGCTTCGTCTATCTTGACGAGACTGCCTTTCTTTTTGTTTCCGTCGCCAAGAGAAAAAACCTGAAACCCACCGGAATCAGTCAAAATCGGTTTCTGCCAATTCATAAAATT
>CAYYEV010000004.1:3433-31472 GCA_964471065.1 uncultured Candidatus Saccharibacteria bacterium | reverse complement strand
AATTATGGATCCCCCCCGTTTCCTGGATAACTTCTATTCCCGGACGAAGATACAAATGATAGTTGTTGGCCAAGATAATGCCACTTCCAATCTCTTCTACATCTTCTGATGAAAGAGTTTTGACCGAGGCTCGTGTCCCGACAGGCATAAAAACAGGCGTCTCAAAACTACCATGAGGCGTAGTTATCGTCCCCAAACGAGCCTCGTGATCTTTTTTCTCCAGTTTGTATTCAAACTTCTGCATGGACTTGTATTTTATCTTATCTCGGCCTTTTTTTGAATAAAAAAGTACCGCCATAGCTTATGACGGCACCTTTTGTTTTTCCTGCTTATTATTGGAGGTCGACTGTTGCGCCTGCAGCGGTTAATTTTTCTTTAGCCGATTCGGCTTCTTCTTTCTTCAGGTTTTCTTTGACAGTGACAGGAGCGCCTTCGGCCATATCTTTGGCTTCTTTCAAACCAAGGTCAGGCAAAATTTCCCGGATTGCCTTGATCACGCCGATTTTATTGCTTCCGGCCGAAGTCAAAACAACATTGTAAGCACTCTTTTCTTCTTCGGCTGGAGCGGCTCCAGCAGCAGCTGGCCCGGCTACAGCAACCGGAGCGGCAGCACTAACGCCAAAACGATCTTCGAGGGTTTTGACTAGTTCAGAAAGTTCAATGACACTCAAATTTTCAATTTGTTTTATGAGTTCGGCAAATTTGCCGCTTGGCTCAGGCTTGGGTTCCTTTTTTGGTTCCTCTCCTGGTTTATCTTCTTTATCTGGCTTATCTTCAGTCTTAGGCTCTTCCTTTATCTCTTCTTTCGTTTCTTCAACAGCTTCCTTGGCCTCTTCGACTGCTTCGGTTGCTTCCTTTACTTCTTCCTGAGCTTCCTCTACTGCTTCTTCAGCCGCTTCCACCGCTTCAGTTGCTTCGTTTTTTTCTTCGTCTGACATTTTTTCTCCTTCCCCGCCATCTACCTTTATGGTATGTGGCCAGTTTAATAGCTTATTTGAATTTTAATTCTATCTTCTAACTTTTGTCCTCTTTGTAGGCATTTAGGACATTAACCAGTCCTCTCATGTTCCCGCTCAAGACATTGAGCATTCCGGACATCGGAGCGGCTAGAGAGCCAACAATCTTGGCATACATTTCATCCCGGCTTGGCAGCTTGGCTAGCGACTTAACCGAAATAGCGCTTATCTCTTTGCCTTCCAGGATACCCCCCATGATTTCCAAATTTTCATTCTTCTTAGAAAACTCATAGGTTACTTTGGCCGGGGCGACTTCATCCTCGTAGCCAAAGGCAGCAGCAATCGGATGCCCTTCAAGCTCGGCAAAACTTACCTCTATCCCAGCGTCCTTGGTTGCCCTCTTGAATAAAGTGTTTTTGATAACCTTGAAGTCTACGCCTTCTTTTCTCAAATTGTTGCGGACTTCGTCCAAATCTTCGACCGAAAGTCCGCGATAATCCGTAAAGACAACCGCTTTAGCTTTGCTCAGCCTCTCGACTATTTCTGTTACCAGTTCGATCTTTTTTTCTTTTGTCTTTGCCATAGACTCCTTTTAGTCGCCAGTTTTTACTGACTATTTAACTGCATTTTAAAAACTTCGGCCTGGGCCGAAGACATAAAAAGTGTGTTTAGCAATTCTCTCGCTCACGCCTCGGTAGCAATTTAACCCGCATCTCTTGCGGGAGCTACTGTCTTCGGACAACGTTAAGATTTTAACAAATTATCTTTTATTGGTCAATAGATTAATCTTCTTTTTTCTTGTCCAGCTTGTCCAGTTTCAACCACTTGACGCCAAAATAGACAACAGCGGCGATAACCATAAAATCAATTAGAGTACTAACAAAGTTGCCCCACTGAAAGACAGCTGGACCAATCTTAAGTGTTTGGCTTTGGAGCCCACCGCCCAAACCGACAATAAGGCTTATGACCGGGTTAATCAAATCACTGACAAGAGCGGTTACTAACCGGCCAACAGCGGCTCCAAGAACAAAACCGACAGCCAGACCGACCACCCCCTGCTCTCTGATAAAATCTTTGAATCCTTTCATCTTTTTCTCCTAATCAACCTTTTATTAATTATACAACAAATGGGGAGGGCCGGAAGCCCATCGGATTAAAACTAACCGACGAACTCCCAGCCTCATTGCTCCTTCTTTTTCAGTATTCAGAGAATCTGCAGTAGAGGTCTCTTCTGACCATTCGGAAGCATTCTTCGGGGCTTTGTGAGCTATCAATGACAACAAAGCGTTCCGGCTCTTCTTCTGCCAGTTCCAGGAAACCAGCCCTTAACTTTTCCTGAAAGGCAAGACCTTCCTGCTCAATCCTATCCAGAGGCCCATTGATACGGCTCATTGACAGAGACGCTTCAATGTCCAGAAGATAGGTTACATCTGGGGTTATCCCGTCTGTCGCAAATCGATTGAGCCATTTTACCTCCTCAACCGGTAACTCTCGAGCGAAGCCTTGATAAACGACGCTACTATCAATACCCCGATCCAGTAAGACGAAATCGTATTCACCTATTGCTTGACGGATTACCGTTTGATAGCTCTCGGCTCTGGCTGCTACAAACAGGAGGACTTCGGTCTTGCCTGTCATCTCAGCGCTATGGAGAAGAAGATTTCGGATTTCCTCTCCAATCGGGGTTCCTCCCGGCTCACGAAGCGGCAAGACTGAAGACCCATGAATCTCCAGATAATCTCTAGTCATGGCAGATTGAGTTGACTTGCCGGAACCGTCAATACCCTCAAAGGTGACGAGAGCAGTTTTCGTGCCGAGCATTTCGCTCCCTTCAGAAGAGTTTGAGGTACAAAAAAGGAGCCTTGGCCCCTCTCCGCCATAAGTTTATACCATCAAACCTTCGGACGCAAATACATTTTGTTTTTGTATTGAAAAAACAATCAATCTTTTGTACACTTTTGACGAAAGAGGAGGGGCTCCTCTTTTTTAGTACCTACTAGTTACGGAGGTTTTGTATTAAGACTGGCTATCGCTTTTGGTGGGAAAATATCAGAAGGAGCCTATAAGCTTTTTCTGCTGGTGGGGTACAGCAAGGTCTTTTTCTAGCAATCTCATCCTGAAAGGACAAGGACATGTCCGAGAACCCGATCAAGGTCAGTCTAATCAATCGACCATCTAGAAGTCCAGTCAGCCAAGCCAAGCATGCCGGCAGGATCTGCTACACTGCCGAGACCCCCGAGTGGGGCAAGGTCAATCTCGACGTCAAGAACCAGCTCTTTCTTTCCGGCCACCACACTACCCTTGAACACCCCTGGTTCACTTTCAGCATCGAAGGAATTCCCGTCGGTGAGGTTGATTTCGGCCTCCATCTGACCTCGCCCCACTACAACACCGATCAGCGAAGCGGCCGCTACACCAGTGACATGTTCAGGACGGAAGTGCTGGGACAGATTGGTGATCGAATCCAGTTCTTCTACCCCGAGGTTGACAAGAAGCAGTTGGAAGCGATTATGGCCTATGTCCGGCATGGAATGGAGATCTTTCTCAACAACCACGCCGCCGCGACTAAACTAGCCGCAAAGCATTTGGCCATCGAACGGCCTTATGCTGGCAAAGTCTTTCCATCGAAGGTCGCTCAGGAACAGCTTCGAGTCTTTGTCTCGCTTGTCTTCCCAACAGCGCTTGACTACTCGATCAATCTGATCACTCTTGCCTCCTTCTACCAGGCGGCTTGGACGCAGGTTCAGCGCTACGTTTTCAGTCAAATGGTCGAGCTCGTCTGTGAGGAATTCCCATCCCTCAAGAAAGAGATTTTCGACAATGTTTGGCCGCTCGGCAAAGACTGGGCCCTTTCGATGGACTCGCTCTATAGTGACCGCGAAACAGAGGTTTTGACGAAGCCAAGGTCTGAACTCCAAGTCGATGGCATCGACTACTTCGTTCCGATCTCGTCCAGACATGCCGCTCCGCTAGACTTGCTGCCCGTCCTACCTTACTACATGGACAACAGTCAGGTCGTCATCAAGTCCCAGGCTGAGTATTCTCTCATGACCTACGGACAAGATCAGCGTCATCGAGCGGTGAAACGAAGTAAACCCAAGCTGACAGGCAACTTCTACCTGCCACCACTGGTGGCCGGGCTCGGATTGGAAGCAGAGGCTACCCGACTGATGGAAGAATACCGGGAATTGGCTTCACTCGATCTGCCAGAGACACTGCTGGCAATCCTTACCCCTTACGGGGCGACTGTCAGCTACACCAAGGTGACTGATGCCAATGGTTTCATTCACGAACATGGCAAGAGGAGTTGTTTCCAAGCCCAGGAAGAGATCTACCATGGCGCTGTTCAAGACCGGCAATGGATCGAGTGGAAGATTGAGAGTGCTAGTCTTCCACTTTCTCGGGCTCGGGACGCACTTCTAGCCTTGCTGGAAGCAACCTCCCCGGTTTGCCTTCTAACCGGCAAATGCGGCGAGGGAGATCGCTTCTGCGGCCGCGATCTCCGCAAGAAAGACAACTACTTCCCCTTCCGTATGGTCTAACCGACCAGCTCGCGGCCGGGTGTGCATTGCGCACACCCGGCCGCTTTCCTTTTTGGAGTAGTATTCTATTCAAAAAAATCGATCGAAAGTTTGGGTTTGGGCAAGAACCTTACCTTGATATTAAGCTCATCAAAAAGTTCTTTAAAAGAATCACAATTATATTTTTCAAAAACAACGACCTCTCTTACCCCAGCATTAGCCATCAGCTTGGCACAGATATTACAAGGAGTATGGGTGCAGTACATTGTCGAATCAGCAAGATTAATTCCCTTAGAGGAAGCTTGGATAATAGCATTTTGCTCGGCATGAATTGCCCGACAAATTTCAAGTCTCTCGCCGCTTTTGATACCCATTTCATCTCTGAGGCAACCAAGCTCGAGGCAATCCTTGGCTCCTTTGGCTGCTCCATTGTAGCCGGTTGAGAGAACCATTTTGTCTTTGACCAGGACCGCCCCAACACTATGTCTCTTGCAGGTAGACCGCTCGGAAGCAATTAAAGCCATCTTCAAGAAATAGCTGTCTATGTCTAATCTGTCTGATTTTCTTCGAGATGATTTTGTCAACTTTTCTTTTGTCATCTGCCCTACCTCGTAAAATAATATTGATAAAAATCATAAGCGACCGGAACGGCATAGACGTCACCTCCGCCGGCTCCTTCTAGGAGAATGGTTACCTCTATGCTCGGATCGTTGTACGGCGCAAAAGAAGTAAACCAGGCATGTTGCTTCGAATTGTTCGGTCCAAATTGAGCCGTTCCTGTTTTGCCGGCGACCTCGACCGGCAGAGAATTCAAAGCCCTGCCGCTACCATCTGTAACGGTCTGACGCATGCCCCGACGAATAATTTCAGCTGTCTTGGCCGAAACAATATTCTGGAGACCAATCTCCGGTTTGATGAGGGATTTTTCTTTTCCGTTTGCATCCAAGATCGCTTGAACCAGATGAGGCTTATAAGAAAAACCGCCATTAGCGATAGCGCAAGTGGCATTGGCAATCTGGAGCGGGGTAACCAAAACGTCTCCCTGGCCGATAGACATATTGTAAGTATCACCAAGGTACCAGCTCTCTGCCTTGACTCGCTCTTTCCACTCAGGATCAGGGATCGACCCTCTGGCTTCACCACCCACATCCAAGTCTAAATAATTCGCAAAGCCAAATTTTTCTAGATAATTCTTCATCCTTTCCGGCCCGAGACCTTGAACATTTTGATAACCACCACCGATAGCATAGAAAAAAGTATTTACGGATTCGGCGATTGCCTTTGTGATACTGGTCACCCCATGCCCGCCGGACCGCCAATCCGGAAAGTAAAATTCCCCGATTCGGATGCCTCCGGTTGAGTTAACGGTTGTCGATTCTGTTACTACCCCTTCCTCAAGGGCAGCAGAAGCAATAAACGGTTTGATCGATGAACCAGATGGATATTCACCGCTAATAGCCCGGAAGATTAGAGGATTGTTCTCATCGCTTGTAAGCTTCTTGTAGTCTTCGTCACTAATGCCTTTGGCAAAGAGATTATTATCATAAGAAGGCAAACTGACCATAGCAATAATCGCTCCGGTTTTTGGGTTCATCGCTACAGCCGAAGCTTTGGCCACTTTTGCTTTTTCCATTTGCTTTTGCAATGCCTCTGTTAGCTTTTTTTGCGCCTCGAAGTCAATCGAAAGTTTTAGGTTATCTCCTGGAACCGGTTCTGTCGAACCCAAGATCTTTTCATTTCGTCCCTTAGCGTCAACCTCGACTTTTTCTATTCCGTTTGCTCCGCGTAAATATCTTTCATAGCTTTCCTCGATCCCAGATTTACCGATATAGTCATTCAAGAAATAATCTTGGTTCTCCTTTAGCTCCTCCTCTGAAATCCTACCGACATAACCAAGAGAGTGAGACAAAAGGCCGTTGTCCAAATATTCTCTAATCGGATTTACCTCGACATGGACGCCGGCTAGATCCTTTATCTGAGATTCGATCAAGATAGCTGTATCTTTATTTAGATTCTTCCCAACCAAAATCGGCTGGGAATAACCAACCCCTTTCTCGACGATCTTCTTTTCAAGCTCATCGACGCTAATGCTAGAGATGGCGGATATTTTTTTTACGACCTCTATCCGTTCTTTTTCTTCAAAGGGCAGATTGCTTGGAGTGATAGTCAAATCATAGCTTGGAATATTTTTAACCAATTGGATTCCTTTAATGTCATAGAGAATCCCTCTTGGCGCCCGAATTACTTTTTCCCTGACCCGATTATTTTCTGCCAAAGACATCCTCTTTTCTCCCTCCACAATTTGAAGAGAGAAAAGCTTACCAAAGATAAGAGTAAAGGCAAGCAAGGCCAAGCCAACAAAGACAAGAAAGGTCGTGTTTTTTCTTTCTCGCTCAATCGTTGGTGCTTCTGCGTCCGCCGGCAAAATGTGATAAATCCATTTCTCGGACTTACTCGCTTTGCTGTCGGCAATTTGCCATTTGGATTTTCCTTCAAGACCAATCAATTTTTTGAAGATATCCTGATTTTTCATTTTATTTTTCAGTCTTTTTATCCAACCAATTATAATATGGCTCGAGTAATCTATATAAGATAAGCCCGACTGACAGGGTTAAAATAAGGTTGACAGAAATTGTCAAAACAAAATTTTGCCAACCGACAAGATCGTTTCTGACCAAGATTGGTAGCGAAGCAGAAGATAAAAGAAGGGTGGAAACCAAAAGAAGAACGATAAAAGAATTTAATGTTTTATAGCTTGTCTTCTGATAAAAGACTGTTCGACCGGCTAGCATCACGAGCAAAAAGACGGTTGTAAAGAGTGGAAAACTGTAGATACTGGCAAAATCAAAAAAAACTCCGGCGACAAAAGCTAAAACCACTTGGAAATAGTTGCGGCTTCGGATAGCCAAAGAGGCTAAAAAAGCCAGGGTGACATAAGCTCCCGTACCAAATATCAAAAAATAATGGCCAAGCGATAATTCAAGAAAGACCAAGACCAAAGTAATTACGAAAGAGACTAAAAGAACCATCTTACGCCTTAATTACCATAACTTTATCTAGCTTAGAAAGGTCGACCATCGGCCTTATTTCTATTGCCTGGAAAATTGAACCTGATATCTGCTGGACCGAATCAACCTTGCCAACGACCAACCCCTTAGGAAACTCGCCACCCAAACCTGATGTCATAACGATATCACCCATATTTACTTTTTCGCTTTGAGGAACTTGATCAAGGATCAAGCCGCTGCCGATTTTGCCTTTGGCAATCCCGGTAATGGGGCTGTCTGCAAGGGTCGCCGGGATGGCGCTATCGGGATCGGTAATCAAAATAACTTTTGAACTATGGGCCGTTGTTTCTTGTATCTTTCCAACCAAAAATCCTCTTGCCAAAACGACATCACCTTTTTTTAGCCCGTCAACTTCTCCTACATCGAGAGTGATTGCTTCTCTGGCATTGTTTGGATCAAAGAAAATAACATTTGCTCCGACTAAAGCAAACTTGTTTGTCCTTTTGAAATTCAAGTCTTCTCTCAGCTCTTCATTTTCTTTTTGAGCCGAGCTAAGCCTGGCAATTTCGGCAATAGCCTGATCTAATTTAGCCTGGAGCTCTTTATTCTCCTTAGGCAAAGAACCGATTTTTGTAATATTGCCAAAAAATCCGGATATACTTTCTCCGACTCCGCTTATAACCGTGCCAACCGGCTTGGTATATGAAACCGTTGTTTCAATCAGCCCAAGTTTAAAGTAACTGTTTAAGCCCAAGAAAATAAAGAGGCCTACGGCGATAGCGATAAAAGTTGTAATTCTTTTTCTCTTCATTCTTTTTAAAGCTTTTTAGCCGACCCGGGGTGACTTAGCATATTGGGTCGTGACAAGAACTTCTTTCAAAACATCAATATCTTCCAGGACTAATCCCGCTCCCCGGACAACACTGGTTAGAGGATCATCTGCGATATGGACAGGCATTTTAGTATTGGCACTAATCAATTTATCTAGGCCTCTAAGCAGTGCGCCACCGCCGGCCATAACCACTCCTTTGTCCATAATATCAGCGATAAGTTCGGGCGGAGTCTCTTCAATCGTCATTTTGACTGCATCAACAATTTCCATGACCGACCGGGACAAGGCTTGCCTGATTTGGTCACTATCGACAGTAATTGCTTTTGGCAAGCCGGTAACCAAATCTCGTCCTCTCATAATAAGCTCTAGTCTTTCTTTCATTGGATAAGCGGAGCCAATACCGATTTTAAGGTCTTCTGCTGTCCTCTCTCCAAGCAAAAGATTATATTCATCTTTAGCAAATTGAATGATGTCTTCGTTTAGTTCATCTCCGGCAATTCTAAGCGATCTCGAGGCAACGATTCCACCCAAAGAGATAACAGCAACTTCAGTCGTCCCTCCTCCGATATCGACAATCATCGATCCGGCCGCGTCCTGGACCGGTAATCTAGCACCGATCGCTGCGGCCATTGGCTCTTCAATCAAAAAGGCTTGCCTCGCTCCAGCATTCAAGGTCGCATCTTCAACCGCTCTTTTTTCTACTTCAGTCACACCGGAAGGAATACCAATCACAACTCTTGGCCGCGGTAAAATAGAAAATTTTTCCTTGTGAACTTTTTCAATAAAATACTTCAACATTTGCTCGGTTACTTCAAAGTCACTGACGACGCCGTCGACAAGCGGCCTTCTGGCAACGATATTGCTTGGTGTCTTACCGACCATCTTTTTTGCTTCTTCGCCAATAGCTAAAATCTGCTTCGTTCGAATGTTTAGAGCAACAACCGATGGTTCATTGATAACGATACCCCGCCCCTTGACATAGACCAAAGTATTGGCCGTGCCAAGGTCAATGCCGATGTCATGAGAAAATACGCCGAAAAGCTTATCTAGCATTCATGCTACCTTTAAATGTCTTTGCGACTTTATCTATAGCAACAAGTTTTGTTTTGTTGTTTTTTCTTTTTTTGATCTCAACTGAATTTTTTTCTAAAGTTTTGGGGCTGACCACAATTCTGGTCGGCAGACCCAAAAGATCCGCATCAGATAATTTGACGCCGGCATGTTCGGCTCGATCATCCCACAAAACTTCGACCTTGCTATCCATCAGTTCCTCATAGATTTTTTCTGTTTTTTCTAGGGTTTTTCGGTCATTGCTTAGATTGATTAGATGGATTTGGAATGGAGCAACATCATCTGGCCAGATAATGCCCCTGTCGTCATGGGAAACTTCAACGATTGCTCCCATCAGCCGACCAATACCGATACCGTAGCAACCGGTGACAACCAAATGCTTGACGTCTTTCTCGTCAACATAGCAAAGATCAAATGGTTTTGTGTATTTGGTTTTATTTTTAAAGATATTCCCGACCTCAATCGCTTTTAATTCTTTAAGTTCTTTTCCCTTACATTCAGGGCAAACTTTTTCTACCTCTCTCTCGATTTCTTTGTTGATGGCGATTTTGCATTTCTGACATAAAAAGATTGTATCTTCCCCTGACTCGGATTCGGTTTGAAATTCATGGGAAAACTTGGAAAAAGAGCCGCCGGAAGCAAAGGTAAGGTAAGTCACTTCCCCGATACCGCATTTTTTGAAAATTGCAAAATAGGCTTTTTTCATTTTTTCATAATAAGAATCCAGCTCTTTCTCGTCTGAGTGGAATGAATAAAAGTCTTTCATCAAAAATTCCCGGCCTCGAAGAAGTCCGGCCTTAGCTCTTTTTTCATCCCGGAATTTATTTTGAATCTGATAGACGTATTTTGGTAAATCTCGGTAGGACTGGATCTGCTCTTTCATCAGTGGCATAATTACTTCTTCATGAGTCGCTCCGAGAGCATAATCGGTCTTTGTGTAGTAGCTTTCAAACCGAAAGAGATTGTCCTCGCTTTCCCAACGGCCGGTTTTTTGCCAGTTTTCTTTTGGCTGAAGTGAGGGCATAAGAACTTCTGTTCCGCCCATTTCGTCCATTTCCTGACGGATAATATTTGAAATCTTGTTTATAACCAGAAGACCCAAGGGCAAAAAGGTATAAACTCCGGCCATCAACTGATCGACATAATTTGCACGAATTAAAAGATCACCATTTATGCTACCGGTGTCTCTTACTTTTTCTTTTCTTGTTTTAATTAGTGTTTCTGAAAATTTCATTTAGTTTGCCCCAAATAATTTTAATATATATTGGCCGATACCGAAAGCTATAAAGTCCCTAAAAGTAACGGCAATCATCAAACTAATAAGAGCAGCAAAACCAATCAGATTGACAATGCTTTTGGTTTTTAAAGAAATTTTCTTTCTAGTCACTACTTCTGCCAAGGTAAAAGCAATGTAGCCGCCGTCAAGAGCAGGAATCGGTAAAATATTGAAGAGAGCAACACTCACAGATAAGATGGCGGCGAATTGAATAATCGCTTCTACACCCAGATGAGCAAAATAGTTCGTTGTTACGACTAAGCCGATTGGTCCGACAACGCTCTCAGATAAATTCAATTTGGTGAAAATGCCGACAAAAAGATCGGTAATGCCAATAATCGTATATTTGGCAATATTGGCGGTTGAAACAATAGCTGCTTTTAGGGCAGTAACCGGTGAAGTTTGGAGCTTGCCGTCAGTCGTAAGGACAATTCCAATCCTGTTAGTCTCATATTCTTTACCGTCCTTGGCCTTGATTTTTGATTTGTAAGTTTCGATTTCTTTTTCTAGGAGAGTGCCGTCCCTCTTGACAACGAGATTAACTCTTGCCCCGGATTCGGTAATCTTTGACTGGACAATATTTATGACCTCATC
The DNA here is from genome assembly GCA_964471065.1 of uncultured Candidatus Saccharibacteria bacterium. Classification (GTDB taxonomy): domain Bacteria; phylum Patescibacteriota; class CPR2; order UBA1875; family CAIMLA01; genus CAYYEV01. The sequence continues at coordinate 20,214 of CAYYEV010000004.1, read as the reverse complement.
GGCAAAATAAACATTTTTATCATCAACTCTGACGATAACATCACCTTTTTGAAGATCTTTAGCCTCAGCCGGAGTAGATTTTTCTACTTCTTCTATTTTGACAGCCAGGGTGCTTGTCACGCCGCTTGAACCGTCGACACCAGGAAAGATTTTTTGACTATACTGGCCAAGTTCAATTGGCTTAAAACCAACCATAAAACTAAACCAAATCAAAACAATAGCCGTTATGATGTTCATTAGAACTCCGGCCGAAAATATAAGAATTAAACCCAAAGGTCGCTGGTCAAACAATTTAGATGATTTGGCTTTTGTCTTCTTCTTCTCACTCTCAATGATGAGGGTGTCTATTTCCTCGGTCTCGTCGGTCTCACCTTCCAATTTAACATACCCGCCCAAAGGAATAAGATTGATGGCATATTCCGTCCCTTTTATCTTTTTAGAAAAAAGCTTTGGCGGAAAACCAAAAGCAAATTTGTGGACACCGACGCCCAATATTTTTGCTGCCAGGAAATGACCGAGCTCATGAACAAAGACGATTAAGCCGAAAACAATGATAAAAGTTATAACTGTCAGCATTGGCTTGGCTCAGATTACCATCAGCTCTTTTTCTTTGGCACTAGAGAGTTCTTCGATTTTTTTGTTTGATCCGTCAACTTCTTCCTGAACTCGATGCTCTCCGCGATACATTTCATCCTCGCCAATTTCAGCGTCATTCTTTGCTTTCTTGAGAGCGTTCCAGGCTTCGGACCTGGCATTTCTAACAGAGACTCTGGCTTCTTCGGCCTTTTCCTTGGCAACTCGGATATATTCCTTCCGTCTTTCCTCAGTTAACTCAGGAATGGTAACCCGGACCATTTCTCCGGTATTAACCGGACTAAAACCGAGGTTTGATTCTCGGATAGCTGTTTCTATCGGTCCGACAAGGGCTTTATCCCAGGGCTGAATTAAGATTTGTCTTGGTTCTGGAATTGTAATATTAGCTATTTGTTTTATCGCTTGCTTGCTACCGTAGGCATCAACCATAATAGAATCGACCAAACCGGTTGTTGCTCTGCCGGTATGGATATTAGCCAGTTCCGTCTCTAAAAAATCGATGGCTTTTGCTAACTTGGGTGTCATCTCCTTTAGGGCTTCTTCTACGTTCATTTGCTCCTCCTTAGTTACCTAATTCAAATCTGGCAAATCTTCTGACTTGGAGTTTTTCGCCGATGGCGGCTGTTTTTTCGTTAATCAAATCTCTGATAGTAATATCTGGATTTTTGATAAAAGGCTGCTCCAAAAGACAAACTTGAGAAAAATATTTGTCTAATTTCCCCTCAATTATTTTTTCAATCATCTCTCCTGGCTTGTTTGTTTCCTTGAGTTTGGCTGTCTCAATCTCCTTTTCTTTTTCGATCGTTTCTTTTGGCACATCTTCCCTGGAAACATATTGGGGTGCAGCAGCAGTAATGTGTATGGCCAAATCATCAGCAAGGTTTTTGAATTCCTTATTCCTGGCGACAAAGTCGGTTTCTGAATTAAACTCCAAAAGAGTCCCGATTCTTCCATTGTGGATATAAGAAACAATTATTCCTTGTTTGGCTTCTCTTTCCGCTCTTTTGGCGGCCGTAGCTGCTCCCTTTTTTCTCAAGATCTCAATTGCTTTATCAAAGTCTCCTTTGGCTTCTTCCAGAGCGTTTTTACAGTCCATCATCCCCGCCCCGGTCATTTCCCTAAGTTTTGTTATGTCTTTTAGATTAATTGTCATTTTTTTCCTTCCTAAGCCCTGCGAATGCGAGGTTCTTTTCGTCCTTAGCTGTTACTTCTTCGCCTTTATCTTCTGTTGGTTTGCGTGTGGCTATCGTCTTTGCTACTTCGGTTACGAAAAGCTGGATTGATTTAACAGCATCGTCATTGCCGGGAATGACATAATCTATATCATCGGGGTTAGCGTTTGAATCCGTTACTGCTACAACCGGAATGCCCATCTTTTTTGCTTCTCTGACTGCGATGTGTTCTTTGATCACATCGATAACAAAAATAACATCAGGGACTTTGCTTAGGGAAGCGATACCGCTTAAATTTTCAGAAATTCTTTCCGCTTTTTTCTTGGCCACAACTAATTGTTTCTTGGTAGCAAAGGAGCCTTTTTCAATTTTTTCCGTCAGCGACTTCAAGGTTCTTATCCGAGCAGAAAAAGTTTCAAAATTTGTCAGCATCCCACCAAGCCATCTTTCGCTGACGTAAGGCATGCCACAGCTTTCGGCCCCTTCTTTTACAATGCTCTGGGCTTGTTTTTTGGTTCCAACAAAAAGGACTGTCCCACCATCTGAGACAACTTTTCCTATATATTCGAGAGCCATCTTTAATCCTTCTTCGGTTTTTGTCAGATCAAAGATATGAACGCCACCGCGTTCTGTAAAAATAAAAGGACTCATTTTTGGGTTCCATCTAGATTTTTGATGGCCAAAATGAACCCCTGCTTCCAACATTTCTTTTATTGATGTTTCCATCTCTTTCTCCTTTTGTTCCGTCGGTCCCTACGGGAAGCCGTAGGTTCTGACGGACCGCCGCTTTTTCGTCTGCCTCAAGCCGCCATCGGCGAGGAGTGAAGCATCAAAAGCGTGTGAATTAATAATTTTTAGCTTATCTATATTACCAAAAATATCACTTTTGAGCAAGGCTTCTTTGAAGGAAAAACAAATTCTTGAAAACAAACCGATTCTAGTGTATAATTCTCCTGTTATGAAAAAAGAAATTCACCCAAAATATGGTAAGACTATTGTCACTTGTTCTTGCGGTAATACTTTTGAGACTAAATCAACTGTCCCTGAGATCAATGTTGAAATTTGTTCGGTTTGCCATCCTTTCTACACCGGCAAGCAAAAACTAGTTGATACGGCCGGCCGAGTTGACAAATTCCGGGCCCGGATGCAGAAAATGGAAGAAATCAAGGGAAAGAAAATTAACAATAAGCAAATAGCCGTTAACGATAAAAAGAAAACTGAAGCTGTTGTCGAAGATTCCGACCGTAGCGTCGGGGAAACCGTTGAAGATGTGAAAAGAGAGATATTATTGACGAAAAAATAGAAGAAATCAAAGAAGAGTTGGTTGAAGAAACGGTCGAAACGACAAAAGAAGCTAACAAATAACCTTCTTATAGCGCTATTTTACTTTGAGTAAAGGCGCTATAATTGTATCCAGATGCTAGAAAAATACCCAAAAATTAGAGAAGAGCTGAAAGAAGTTGAGTCAAAATTAGCCGACCCTGCTTTTTTGAACAATCCCAAAGAGGTGGCTAGCCTTAACCGTCGCCGGCTTGGACTGACTCATCTTGTTGATCTTTTTGAAAGTTTAGAAAAAATTCAAAGCGAAATTTCTGGGGCAGAAAAGATTATCGGGGTCGAAAATGATCCCGAACTTGTCGCTATGGCCGAAGAAGAAGTTGGTCAAAAACAAAAAGATAGAGATAAATTAATCAAAAAAATCGAATTAGAGCTTTTGCCCAAGGATGAAAATGACACCAAGAATATTATCCTTGAGATTAGAGCAGGAGCTGGTGGTGACGAATCTGCTCTCTTTGCCGCCGAACTTTTTCGGATGTACTCAATTTATGCCGAGAAAAAGAGTTGGAAAGTTGAAATTTTGAGCTCGCACAAAAATGAAATTGGTGGCTTCAAAGAAATAATTTTTGAAATTAAGGGAGCAAATGTTTACCATTTTCTAAAATACGAAAGTGGAGTTCACCGGGTTCAGAGAGTACCGGAAACCGAATCTGGTGGCCGAATCCACACTTCGACCGTGACGGTCGCTGTTTTGCCCGAGGCAGAAGAGATCGATCTAAAGATAGAACCAAATGAAATAAGAATTGATGTCTTCAGGTCAAGCGGGCCCGGTGGCCAAAGCGTCAACACGACAGATTCAGCGGTCCGGATTACCCATCTCCCGACCGGTCTGGTTGTCTCTTGCCAAGACGAAAAATCACAGATCAAAAATAGAGACAAAGCGATGAACATTCTTCGTTCCCGGTTATTGGCAGTAAAAGAAGAGGAGGAAGCAAAAAAACGGGGCGACACCAGGAGACTGCAGATAGGAACCGGCGATCGGAGTGAAAAGATCAGGACTTACAATTTTCCTCAAGACCGGGTCACCGATCATAGGATCAATCTCTCGCTTCATGGATTACCAAGTTTTATCTCAGGCAACATCGACGAAATGATAAGTTCTCTGATCAAAAAAGACCAGGAAGAAAAGTTAAGACAGGTTTAAAATTTTAATTTTTACCTGCCGGCAAGCAGGGTTCTTAATTTTTAATCAAACTGATAAATTAAATTTTTATGGAATTTTAAAATTATAAATTTGATTTGATTAAAAATTACAAATTTCAAATTAAAAGCTAGATGGGTTCGCCCGTCTAGGACTTCGTCTCTACCAAAGTAATACTGACCGTGTTTCTTTTGCCATCTCTAAGGTAAGTTAGCTCCACTTTGTCGCCAACTTTATACTGATTAAGAATATTTGAAAGCGATCTGGTTGCAGAAATTTTGTCACTGCCAAGACTAATTATAATATCACCTTCTTTTAGCCCTGCTTTGTCCGCCGGCCCACCGGGAATGACGGCTACCTGATTTCTGCCACCGTAAATATAAGCGCCCTCACTTGCAGGCAGATTGTTACTAGTAGCAAACTCTTTTGTAATCGGAATATAACTAACTCCAATCATCGGTCTTATCACCTTACCGTTTGCGATAACGCTTGAAATGGCCGATTTGGCAACATTAATTGGAATGGCAAAGCCGATTGATTGTCCTTCCTGGTCCACGGCTGTATTGATGCCGACAACTTGACCGGCCAAATTCACAAGCGGTCCACCGGAGTTACCCGAATTTATGGCCGCGTCGGTTTGAATCATATTTTCCAACGATTCGACATTGCCACTACCTGTATCCCCAGCTTGGATTGCTCTTCCGATTGCGCTAACAACCCCTTCTGTTACCGTGTTTTGGTATTGGCCCAAAGCATTACCGATAGCGATAACTCTTTGCCCTGTTTTTAAGCTGTCAGAATTACCCAACTCTGCTACTGCTAGATTGTTAGCTGATATTTTAAGGAAAGCCAAATCGTTTAGAGGGTCTTCAGCTTTGATCTGGGCATCATATTGTTTCCCATCACTCGTAAAAACGCTATAAGTAGCCGCTTTGTTACTAACAACGTGTTTGTTAGTCAAGATAAGCCCGTCTTTGGTTACGACAAATCCGGTCCCGGCGCTTTTTGCGCTACCGATATTACCAAAAAAGTCAATCGTCTTTGAAGTTGCTGTGATACTAACAACGGCCGGTCCGGCTTTCTTGGCTGCCTCTATCGTGGCCGAGCTTTCTTCCAAAGTCAAATTTGTATTTTTTGTAATCGTTGAGCCATTCCGGGTCTGAAAATCCAAATAAGCATAGCTACCAAAGATACCACCCAAGAGTCCAACCAAAAAATTCAAGATTATGATAAAGGTCAGAGTGTTTTTTCGGTTTATTTTTTTCGTTTCCATTTTTTCCTAAATTTGTGGTAGCCATTTGGCCGAAACAAATAAAACAAATAAAAAAAGTAATGTCAGAACGATATACTCAAGTATAACATTCCTGGTCAAACTTTTGTCGGCCTTATGGGAGATAACCCCCCAGGTAAGATAAAAGATTATAGTCAAAACAATGGCCGGTATCGGCGTGCCGGCTAGACTTGCTTTCTCATAAGAAGAAAAAACCGGATAGTTCACAACCCAAACCGAGCTAACCCAAGCAATTTCTGCTCCCAAAAAAGAAATAACTAAATTATACGGTCGGAATTTGTCTAAAGGGATACCGTTTTCCCAAGCCAAAAAGTGCGAGACCAAATAAAAAATAATTCCGACCAAAATGACAACAACGAATAAAGGAAATTGAATTTCCGTATTGGCACTATAGGTAACAAAAAAGCGAAAAATAGCGGCTAAGCTAAAAAAGACCGACAAAAAAGCAAGGCTTATAATAATGTTTCTTTGAAAAAGAGCGGCTTTTTCTTCTAGATTGTGAACTCTTTTTAAAGCGATAAACAAAAAGTAATTTGCCGCCAAGACGGCGATGGTTAGTGAATAGGCGACTGTCGCTTGAGCTATCGCTTGGACAAAAAAGATTGCTCCGATGTTAAAGAGGATTGGTAAGGTCAAAAACTTAAGATCAGCCAAGATTTGACTTTTCTCTGGAACGGTTCGAAAAAAATAAAATAATGATCCAATACAAGTCAAAAAAGCTAGAATCAAAATAATCGGCAAAAACCTGGGAAATTGAAGTGCCAATCCGTATTGAACCGCCAAAATAAAAGTAATAATAAGGGATCTTTTTCGAATAAGATTCATTCTTTATCCACTATAATCGCGGCCTAGAATAATTTCAATATCATGACCGTTAGATCCGTTTCTCTTGACCGCTTTGATTTTAAATAACTGCTCGAGAGAACTTATAGTGACAGATTTGGCTCCGTTCGTGTAGTCATAAATAACCGTTTGTTGTTGGCTAGAAGTAGAAGCAGAATCAACCGTGAGTACATTGTAGCCGGAAGCTTTTAGGTTGTTGGCTGCCGACAAAGCCAGACCAGACCTGGTTGTACCGTTATAAACAGCAATTTTAGCCGCTTCTGATTTGACGCTAGCCGAACTAAAGATATTTTTAACGACTGTTCGCATTTCAGAATAATCACCCAGGCCGGCTTTAGGGATAAGAGTTGACCCAGCAGAAGCCGGGGTTATCCCGTAGCCATTGATGAGAAGACCTTCTTCTGTTGTGTCAAAGACTTTATTGATTATCTTCTTTGTATCTACCCCCTTGGCCAGCTCTATCAAGCGCTGGAACTCGTCGGTCCTAAAGTCTGTTTTGATATGATCTCCGGCAATGCTGACAATCTCGGCCATTTTCTTGGGATTTAACAGCGTTTCTGAAGATAAAATTTTATCCTTCAGGGCAGCCAGAACTTGCTGCTGCCTTTTGGCCCGGTCAAAGTCACTTGTCGTCTCCCTGGATCTAGCATACTTTAGGGCTAATTCTCCGTTCATATGACGCTGGCCTTGTCTAATGGAAAATGTCCCGCCAGGATACAAAGGATCATAAATATCCTTTTCAACATAGATATCTACCCCACCGACAGTATCAATCATTTTCTTGAAGCCGGTAAAGTCCGCTCTAACATAGTAGTGAATCGGGATACCAAGAATATTACTGATTGTATTTCTAGCTAGTTCCGGTCCGGAATCCTTTTTTTCCTCTTCGCCACAAGCATGAGCATAATTTATCTTTGAATAACCACAACTGTCACTAATCTTTACATAAAGGTCTCTGGGAACCGAGATCATAGCAACGTTTTTTGTCTTTACGTCATAGCTCATGACCATAATCGTATCCGACAGAGTTGCGCCGGCATGACCATTGTCGCCGACACCAAGCAAAAGGACGTTAACTCTACCGGAACTTTCTCCCTTCAGCTGTTTTTTGTCAAACAGGCCCAAAAGGCCCGGAGCTCCGTCCCCACCAAAAATATTAGAAAGTGAATTATAAGAAATCCAACCAAGATAACCAAGGCCCAAAAGCAGTACTGCCAAAAGGCTGGATATGACAATCTTTTTTATCCTTTTTTTCTTTTTCTTTCTAGTGAATGCAACTGCCGTTTTACCGGACTTTTTTGTCTCATCAGTAGCGTTATTGACGCTTTTTTCAATTTCTTCTATGCTTAGTTTTTTTTTCATTATTCCCGCGATTACACAAGTCCAATTATATATAAAAAAAGATTGTCAGCCAAGTCTTTTTACGGATATAATACTAACATTATGCAAGAAGAAGTTACCGAGAACAAAGAAGGCTCCGACGAAAGCGTCAAAGAAGAAAAATCAGTCGCCGGAAAGAGAGAAAATTTTTTTTGGGAGCTTATCAAAACAATCGTTATTGTTGGACTTTTGGTCTTTTTTGTCCGTTTTTTCGTTATTCAACCCTATTATATTATCGGTTCAAGTATGGAGCCGGATTATCACAACGGGGAATATCTCTTCATAGACGAACTTAGTTATCGCTTTTCTCAACCGACAAGGGGTGATGTCGTTGTTTTTAAGCATCCTGACGAAACTTGTATTGCCTATGTTGAGGGCTCCCCTGTCCTAAAGAGTTTCCTTCAGGGACCGTGCAAAAATTACATTAAACGGATTATTGGCTTACCTGGAGAGACCGTCAAAATCCAAGATGGTAAAGTCTTTGTCATAAACGAAGAAAATCCAAATGGTCTGGCTTTGGCCGAACCTTACATTGAATCCGGCCTAGTAACTTTAGGCAATCAGACGGTCAGTGTCGGCGAAAATGAATTCTTTGTCCTGGGTGATAATAGAAAACCCAACGCCAGTTCAGATTCCAGAGAATGGGGCCTTTTGAACAAAGAATACATTGTTGGCAAAGCCTGGCTCAAAGTCCTGCCTATTTCTGAGCTTGGCTTTGTTGAGAAGCAAACCTACTAAGAGCCAATAATCCTTTTATAGATTTTCTCTAGATCTTCAAGATTATAGTAGTCAATAATAATTTGGCCTTTGTTTTTGGCCTTATTTTTTATGACCACCTTAGTGGCCAAAGCTTCACTTATTTTCCTTTCAGCTGCTTCAAGATTCGGGTCTTTTATCTTTCCTACGTAGCCCTTGGCCCGGTTTGATTTATTTTCGGCCTGCCTGACTGTTATCTTGCCACTAATAATTCCTTCAAAAAGATCCCGCTGTTTTTTCGGATCGTCGATTCCAAGTAACGTTCTAGCATGGCCTTCGCTGATTTTGCCTTTAGCTAAAGCCTGTTTTATCTCCACTGGCAGAGACAAGAGTCTGATCGTATTGGCAATTGTTGGCCTCGCTTTACCGACTTTCCTGGCAATCTCATCTTGTGTTAGATTAAACTCATCCATTAATTTTTTATAGGAAGCCGCTGCTTCAATCGGATTTAGATTCTCCCGTTGGACATTTTCGATCAGGGCCAACTCCAGCTTTGATTGTTCGTCTAGAGTTCTCGTCACTACCGGGACTTCTTTTAGGCCGGCAATTTTGGCTGCTCGAAGCCGTCTTTCTCCTGCTATTAATTGATACCTGCCGCCGGAAGGTGCGACCAAAAGAGGTTGCAAGATCCCATGCTCTCGGATGGAGCTAGCGAGTTCGGTCAAAGAGACTTCGTTGAATTCCTGCCTCGGTTGATGTGGATTCGGATCAACTATCTCAACTGAGATAAAGTCAGTTGCGGTAACTTTGCCTTCATCGTTTATGTCTGTCGGAATTAAAGCGTCCAGACCCCGACCCAAACCGTGTTTATTCATTTTCTTGTCGTCACTATCTACTGTCTGCATTTTGCGTGTACCTCCTTAGCTAATGTTTTGTAGGCGCTAGCCCCTTTACCAAATCTATCATATTGATAGATTGCTTTTCCATACGAAGGAGCTTCGGCTAAACGAATGTTTCTCGGTATAATCGTATCAAAGACTTTGTTTGGAAAATGTTTCTTGACTTCGTCTTCGACTTGTCTCGACAGGAGAGTGTGTTTATTGTACATCGTCAGCAGGACCCCAAGTAAAGATAGCTTTGGGTTAAGGCTTATTCTTACCCTTTGAATAGTATGTAAAAGCTGGCTTAACCCTTCGAGAGCGTAATATTCTGTCTGGACAGGAATTAGGACGTGATCAGCGCTAACCAAACCATTGACTGTCAGGATTCCAAGAGATGGTGGGCAATCAATCAAAATATAGTCATATTTGTCTTTAACCAGATCGATTGCCTGCTTCAGACGATGCTCTCTGGCTATCTGACTGGCTAATTCTACTTCCGCAGCAGCCAAGACAACGGCAGATGGGGCTAGGTGGAGTCCATTGGCTTTAGTTTCAATCGTAATCTCCTGAAGTGGAACTTCCCTAACCAAAACATCATATAAACTTCGGGGAAGTCCGTTTTTTTCAATTCCCAGACCGCTTGTTGAATTTCCTTGCGGATCAAGGTCTATCAGCAAAACTTTTTTACCACCTTTGGCCAGATAAGCCGCCAAATTCACGGTCGTTGTCGTTTTGCCGACCCCACCTTTTTGATTTGTAATAACAATAGTTTGTGCCACGTAATCAGTCTAGCAAAAAGAGCCGCCCCGGACAAGGAATTAGCTGTTAGCGAAATTATACCAAAGAGCCAACGACTAATAGCGAGTGACCAGCGACCAAAATAAAAGAGGTCAGAAGACCTCTTTTATTTTACTTCAATCTTTTCGATTTTTACTTTAAGGTATTTCTGCCGGTGACCGGTCTTGACCCGATAGTTCTTTTTTGCTTTATATTTGAAAATAATTTCTTTGTCTCCTTTGACTGGACCCATATTTGTGGCAATTACTTTTGCCTTATCAACTAAAGGTGTCCCGACTTCGACTTTTTCCCCATCGGCCAAAAGTAGGACTTCATCAAAATTAATCTTTTCGCCCTCTTCTGACTCCAAAAGCTCAATTTCAATGATATCCTCTTCGCTAACCAAAAATTGTTTGCCACCGGTTCGGATGACGGCAAATTTCTTGACTTCTTTAACTTTTGGTTGGTTTTTAACTTTTTCTGTCATTTTCTGATTATAATTACAACGTTTCTGATTTTAGCAAAAAATCGCTAGAGAATCAAGAATATTTAAAAGTCTATTTTCTTGTAACGAAGGATAATGCTTTCTAAGAGGCCAATCGAAGCTAGAGTTATAATAATAGAGGTACCGCCTGAGCTAACAAGAGGTAGAGGAATACCCGTTACCGGCATAAGGCCGATGTTCATGCCAATGTTGATAAAAACATGGAAAAAAAGCATAGCGCAGATACCTGTTGCCAAATACATTCCAAAATAATCCCTGGCCAACATCGCCGTCCGGATACCCCGGTAGAGAATAACGGCAAAAAGAGCAATAACGGCGGCAGCTCCAACAAAACCCATTTCTTCCGCTAGGGCGGCAAAGACAAAGTCCGTATGCTTAAAAGGCAAAAAGTTCAGTTGAGACTGAGGGCCATGGCCCAAACCTCTTCCTGTCCATTGGCCAGAGCCAATCGCAATCATTGCCTGGTTAACATTCCAACCCGAACCCATTGGATCGGCAGTCGGATTAAAGAAAGTTAAGAGCCTCTTTTTCTGATAATCACGTAAGAATTCATAAACCACCGGCGAAGCGGCTATTCCAAGGACAAAGAGACCGACCAAGTAAATCTTCCTGGCGTTGGAGATAGCCACCATTGAGATCCAGATAACCATAAAGGTTAGGGCTGTTCCCAGATCCGGCTGGAGCATGACCAAGCCAGTTGGGATTGCCATATAGAGAAGGGACCGAAAAAGCGTCTTAAGTTGGCGCATTTCTTCCTGTCTCTCGGCAAAAAATTTGGCCATAACGATAATCATAAAGACTTTAGCCAATTCTGAAGGTTGAAATTGAAAAAAGCCGATATCTATCCATCTGGTTGCACCGAGCGTTGTTGTCCCGACAAACCTAACTACGAGCAACATAATAATTGTCGCCAAATATAAGATGGCTGAATAATTCTTGAAAGAACGATAATCAGTTTTGGCGATAACAAAAAGAGCAACTAGGCCAATAACGGCAAAAATAGCCTGTTGCAAAGTCTCTTCACCGCTGCCGCTCATTGAAAAGGTAGTACTAAAGATAATGGCAATACTAAAGCCCAAAAGCAATACCGTTGCTACGAGTATGACCCAGTCAAAGTTTTTGATAAAACGAAAATAGCGAAACATTTAGCCTATTTAACTCTGGTTAAACCAACCCACATCGGGATATCATTAATTGTCGCCTCTTCATTATAGTCTAGTTTTGCTCTCTTTCCAGGCTCAACTTTGGTTGCCAATGTTTCTTTTGTAATATAGCCATTCCAGGTTTTTTCGATAACTTCGGCTAAATCTTTATCTTTTGTCTCAAAGTTTAGCTCTATCCTATCGGCTATTTCAAAACCGGCCTTTTTCCTGGCGTCCTGAATTTTTCTGACCACTTCTCTGGCCAGCCCCTCGGAGATTAACTCTTTAGTTAGAACTGTCTCTAGAGTAACTTTTTTTGTTTCTTTTTTATTTATAATCTTTTTGACATTGACCTCATCGGCAATAATTTCCTCGAATTGTTTTTCCAGCTTTTGGCCAGGGTAAGAAAGTTCGGCGAGTGGTTGTCTAACCTTGATACCGGCATTCATCCTTTCGGACAAGCCTGTTTCTACAATCTTACGGACTCTCTCCATTTCAGAAAGAATTTCTTTGTCGAATGATTTTGCTTTTGGATACTCGGCCAAATGGACAGAATCTTCGTCCCCTTCTAGTCTAAGCCCTTGATAAATAAGTTCGGCGTACATCGGAGCAAATGGAGCCAGAAGAATAGAAAGTTTTTTTAGAACAAAGTAAAGTGTCTCATAGGCAGACGACTTATCGGTATCGTTTTCGCTTTTCCAAAATCTACGCCTAGACCTTCTGACATACCAGGTTGAAAGTTCATTTGTAAATTCCATCAAAAGGATTGCTGCCGAATATGGCTCATAGTGATCCAAGTTTTTGGTCACCTCACCTATCAACTTATTTAGTTTTGACTGAATCCACTGATCCAAAACATTATCAGACTCTAGCTTGCCACTTGGAACAAACTTATCAATCTCAGCATAGGTCACAAAGAAAGAATAGACATTCCAAAGGGTCAAGAAGAGATTTCTGGAAACAGCCAGAACTTCCTTTTCAATAAAAAGCTTCGGTTCTTCTGGTTTGTTAACCGAGTAAAAGAAAAAACGAATAACATCGGCTCCAAATTTGTCAAAAGCTTCATCAGGAACGACAATGTTACCTTTGGACTTAGACATTTTTTGCCCCCGACCGTCCAGGACGTGGCCGGTTGAAATAACGTTTTTGTACGAGGGGATATTTGAAATCATAGTTGAAATAGCAAGTAAGGTATAGAACCAACCCCGGGTTTGATCGACCGCTTCACAGATGTAGTCAGCCGGAAATTGAGACTGAAACAATTCCTTATTCTCAAAGGGATAATGGTACTGGGCATAAGGCATAGAGCCGGAGTCAAACCAGACATCAATCACTTCCGGTGCCCGCTTCATCTTGCCGCCACAGTCACAGTCAAAGGTGACTTCATCAATAAAAGGACGGTGAGGCTCGATCTTGCCAACTTCAGCTAAAGAAGTTACGACTCGATATTTTTTACAAGTTTGGCATTCCCAAACCGGCAAAGGCGTACCCCAATAGCGGTCACGGGAGAGAGCCCAGTCGATATTACCTTCAAGCCAATTGCCAAACCGGCCTTTCTTTAGATGGTTTGGTTTCCAATTAATTTTGTCGTTGTTTTTAATCAAATCTCTAGCAACTTTTGTCGTCGCTACGTACCAACTATCTCGGGCATAATAGAGAAGAGGCGAATCACAACGCCAACAAAAAGGATAGTCGTGCGTAACGGTTTCTCTTTTTAAGAGTAGCCCTCTCTTCTCTAGATCGGTTTTTATCTCGTTGTCGGCTTTTTTGACAAATTGACCCTTGCCGGCGCCGGCTAGCAAAGTACCCCTCTCGTCGACGGTCTTCAATACTTTGATCCTGTTTTTTTGAAAGCCCCAGTCATAATCTTCTTGGCCAAAGGCCGGGGCGATATGGACAATGCCCGAGCCATCTTTGTCGGTAACATAATCAGCTAAAATCAGTTTATAGGCTTTGTCTCCGGCTTCAGAGAAAGCCTCTCCATCTTCATAAAGAGGGTGATAATCACTTGCCCCATCCTGCCCATAAGTTTCGACCAGCTCTTTGCCACTAAACTCTTTTTCTACTCGAAAACCCTTGGACAGGCATTCGTCTGCCCGGCTTTTGGCAATAATATATTTTTTGCCCGAGACGTTTGCCAAAACGTATTTAATATTTTCGCCAAAAGCTAAAGCACTGTTACCGGATAGCGTCCACGGCGTTGTCGTCCAAACAACAAAATAGAGATTCTCTTTTTCTGACTTGGCCAAAACGTAAATGGATTCTTCCTTAATTTCCTTATAGCCTTGAGCGACTTCATGAGAAGACAGCGTTGTGCCGCACCTAGGACAATAGGGAGCCACCTTATGGCTTTTATACAAAAGACCTTTTTTGTCTATCTCCCCTATCGCCCACCAGACAGATTCAATATACTCCGGCCTATAGGTGATATAGGGATCTTTCAGGTCGACCCAGTAGCCCATCCTCTTGGTCATCTCTTCCCATTGACCCTTGTATCTCCAGACCGATTCTTGGCAAAGCTTATTGAACTTCTCAATTGAAGCAGCTTTGTTGCCCTTTACGATATTTTCAATCTCTTGTTTTCCGGAAATACCTAGCTCTTTTTCAACTTGAAGTTCGACAGGCAAGCCGTGAGTGTCCCAGCCTGCTTTTCTCGTCACATGATAGCCTTGCATTGTTTTGTAACGAGCATAGAGATCCTTAAAGGCCCGGGCCAGGACATGGTGAAGACCAGGTTTACCGTTGGCCGTCGGCGGTCCTTCGTAAAAAACAAAATTGCCCAAACTCTCCTTTTTGGCTAGAGTTTTTTCAAAAGTTTTTTCTTTTTCCCAAAGCGCCAGAATCTTTTCTTCTTCTTTTGGTAAATCTAATTTTGGCGTTACTTTTTTGAACATCGCTTCCTATATTTTACTCTTCTTCAAACAAAAAGGCACCCCTTACTAGGACCTCGGAGCTTCTCGAGGGGTGCCATCCTAATTTATCCTTGATTCCAGCTATGACGGGCTTACCCGTTGGGGTCTAGTCTCAAAAACGATTTCTTCCCAAAGCCTTTTCCTCTTGGAAATTGTGGTTGATAGCCACTCAAAGGCCGCGTTTAAAGAATTATATGATAATCTTTGAAATTTTTCAATCTCTACAAATAAGCGTTCACTACGATTTGAATCAGGTAAAGGATAAGATAAGCAACGATCGGAGAAAGGTCCAAAACCCCACCCACCAATGGAATCACCTTCCTTATAGGTAAGAGCAGGGGCTCGGTTAAGTCATTTATAATCTCTCTAAGTCGTGAACCACCACCTGGAATCCAACTCAAAACGACTCTGACCAAAATCAGGATCATTAAAATATTTGTTAGTAAGTTAATAAAGTTTACAATTAATGATTGGTTCATCGTCTCATCAAATTTTTTACTTCATCTTTTGGTGGGATTGTCCCCTTCCAGGAAAAGACTTCCCTGCCGTCATCTTGGGTAATGACAAAAGCCGGCGAGGCAAAAATATCAAATATCTGAGTTAATTGCGAAGAATCGGCTGTGTCTAAATCAAAATATTGGACACTATAACCCTCTTCTTCAAGTTCTTTGCCAAAATTCAAGGCTTTTTCCAGATTTTCGTTTTCCTCTTTGGTAAAGATTTTTAGTTCCATCTTTTCTCCTTCCCCGCCCTGTACCTCTGTGGTACGGGGTCAGTCGCCAGCTATCCGTCATCTGCTGACCCGCCTACGTCCTTTACGGACTTCGGGCGGGCAGGTAACTTCAACTTTCTTGCTGACAAATTTATTCTTTGTCTTCAGGTTTCTTTAAGATATCAATCACCTTTTCCCGGGCAGCTTCTAAGGGATTTTTCTCTTCTGGCAAATTAGCTTCTTTCTCATTGACTTTGCCAATTAACCTTTTGGCTGAGTCGTAGACATCTTCATCAATACTAGATTCCAATTGTCCCCCGGCTTCGTCGGATATCCCATTGCCCTTTCTGGTATCAACCTCTTTTCTTAACTCTCGCTCCATAGAGGCATATTCTGACTGAATATCGCTTTTGATTTCTTCCTCTTCTTTCTTAATCCTTTTGACCAAAGCAATGAATTTGCGCCTTAAGTAAATATAAGTCAAAATCAGCAAGGAAAGTAAAATTAGAGAAATAAAGATTAAGCCAATAAAGACGAAATAGCTTGGAATAATAAAACCAAAGACATCAACAGCGCTTGGATCAACCCGTAAGTTAACCTGATCTGACTGTTGACTTTCGATACCATCACGAACGGCAACAACAACAATATTATGTTTACCGGGCAAGATAAGGGCATCATAAGTAAATGACCATCGGCCGTTTTCATCAACTTTTATTTCTTCTTTATTAATCTTTAGACCGTCAAAATAGATGTTGATCAAAGTACCGCTAGCGCCGGTACCACTAATGGTGACTTTTTCACCGATTTTGATCATGGCACCATCGGCCGGAGAAGTGACAACCGGTTTGGGTACTTCCTTGATATAGAGATTATATTTCCCTTCCGTCATGTTGCCAGCCTTGTCAAAGGCCAGAACTGTAAAGGTGTGGTTACCAGATGTAATTGTCGATGGGATATAGGGAGAACTGACCGGCTTGAACTCTGATTTATCGATTGCCAATTGATAACCGGCAATACCGGAAACGGCGTCAGTCGCATTAAAAGAAATCATTGGTCGACGGTCGGCGTCTTTTTTTGGATCAGAAGTTATGATCAAATTCGCCGGCGGAGAAGTGTCTATCTGAATCCGGAAGTGGCTGGTCGAACTCCAACCGTTTGCCCCCCTGGCTC
Source organism: uncultured Candidatus Saccharibacteria bacterium (assembly GCA_964471065.1). GTDB lineage: Bacteria > Patescibacteriota > CPR2 > UBA1875 > CAIMLA01 > CAYYEV01. The sequence continues at coordinate 3,657 of CAYYEV010000004.1, read as the reverse complement.
TGACATGAAGATACCAAACGCCATCGCCCTTATTGACCGACAAGCTCGAACTGCTAGTGTTAACGATAGCGGCCGGTACGGTTCCCGGATTTTGGTCTACCACATAACTAAAGCCGCTTACACCTGACTGCCTGCTCCAGTTAAGCTGAATATTACCGTTTTTATACCAAGTGTCTTGATTTGGATGAGTCGAAGAAGTGATAGCAGGAGCGGCAGTAGAAGCG
>CAYYEV010000004.1:714-3423 GCA_964471065.1 uncultured Candidatus Saccharibacteria bacterium | reverse complement strand
CGGCGTAGTTGTGGTATAAGTCCCTCCAGCCGTACCAGCCAAGACTTCACTGCCCAAGCCATCGTTTGCCTTGACACTAGCGTTATTGATCGAAACGGTCGCTCTGCCGGCGCCAACTGCCCGATAAGAAACACTGATTAGTTTGCCGTTACCATTAAAACCGTTCGTTCTGCCGCATTGAAAAGAGACTGTATTACCCACGACCGTAGGTTGTTGGATAAAAAGATTACAAATCGAGCCGCCCGAACTGGCTCCAGTCACCGCCAAAATGTTACCCGGCGCATTGACTGAAGCCTTAAAGGCATTAACGGATTGCCCTCCGCTATTGACATAGAGATTAACGGTGAAAACTGACCCAACCTGTCTAGATAGAGAGCCCGGAGACAAGTAAAGCGTTGCGGTCGCAGCTGCTTCCATCTTGGGAATATAGACAAAGAGTAAAAGCACAAAGATTAGCAGTGCAAAGGTTTTGTTTAAAATTTTTGTTTTCATCTTCTTCATTATACTTTATAAATTTCCAAAATTAACCAGTCCAGTAGTACATCATGATCGAAAAGTCAGTCAAATCAATCGTCCCATCACAGCTTATGTCACCAGGAATGTGACTCCCGCCCCAATAGTACAAAAGGATGGAGAAATCGGTCAGATCAACCCTGCCATCGCTGTTTAAGTCAGCTTGGCCAAAACTACAACTGATTTCAAAATTAACTGTGTTTGAATTAATACTTTGGAAACCACCCCAACCAACTCGGGCATAGGCACTGTGGGAACCGGTACCCAAATTACTAAAAACTTTGTTCCAGCCTCCACTACCACTAGCTGTAACTGTTTCCGTTACCGGGTCAGACTGAACAAAAATAGTAACCTGAGAGTTAGGATAAGCCGCACCAAAGACGTTGGCACCACTAGTGACGTTTACGTCAATCGTTGTCGGTAACAAGATATTGCTAACAGTCGTTTCCGTCTGAGCAATCAAACTCAGAACAAAGCCATAAGTCGGGGTCGTTCTGCTTTGATCGTCAGTCGCAAAAATTCCATACGAGTGAGTTCCGGGAAGGCGAGCCGTGAGTGAACGATTGAAGCCGCCAGATGAATTAGCCGAAAAAGTGGCAACGATTGCTCCATCTTCCTGGATGGTTATAAAAGCATTTGGTGAAGTGTAACCCATAAAAGTAACAACCGTGTCCTTGACTCGACCGGTGATCGTTACCTGCTGCTCAACCGGTTCATAGTCTCCATAGCCAAAACAAGGAACAAGCACTAGCATTATTCCCAGTATTGTCCCCCACCACTTATTCAATTTTCTCGTCCTTATCTTTTACCCGCAAGGGCCTTGACTGCTTCTTTGATTCGGACTCTACCGAGATATGCAAGGATAGCGATTGCTAAGATAATCCCCGCCCAGATTAAAATTGTCTTCCAAGGGATGATCCAAAAAGTAGTCGCGGCCGTCAATTGCTTATTGTCCGCGCCATAATAGGTCAAAAGGGTAGCCGTGTACTTACCGAATTTGGGTGCCTCTGTCCATTCAGAAGTTGTGTGTCTGATCGCTCCCGGCAAGACATTCTTTTGTTCGACCGGGACATCGGCAACCTTTTTACCCCAAATGTCGGTAATAGCAATCATGCCTTTGGGTTTAACATGAACAGAACCGGTATTTTTGACCCGCAAATCAAAATTAATCGGCCCTTTTGAGTATTGGCTTTTGTCGGTCTTAAAACTTTCAACTTCAGCTGATTCAGTCGCCGTACCAGCGACTCGGAGCAAGACCAGAGAACCAATTTTTTGACCGATATACGCACCGGAATTGGCACTACCCGTCGGTGGACTCAGGTGAGCAAAAACCGAAGCATAGTGACCGCCCGGTTCGGCATTATAAGGAATTCTGACTGAGAATTTAATTCTTTTTTGTTGCCCGCCACTAAGCTGGAATCTGCCGTCGTCGACGTCAATCCAGCTTGACAAAGAATAGGTTGTCCTTTCCTCCGTTAGAGCAACGTCACCTTCCTCACCGTGAGCGACAAAATCTTGACTTTCAACATTGATATTAATTAATTCTTTGCCTGAGTTTCTGACAATTATTTCATTAACTAAAGTGTCGCCGGGGTTACCGGCCAAATCAAAAGTTAAAGGCGAGATAGAAATACCTGTTTCGTCAATAGCATTAGTTTTACCTACCGCCACAGCAAAAATCAAAGACAATACCACCACAGCCAGAAATACTATTCTTTTATATTTCATCAGTTCCCTGTTTGTTTATATTTTGCCTTTATATAACATAATCATAATTATTTAGCAAAAAGTTGTCAATATAAAAAGAGGGCAAAAAAAGCCCTCTTCTTAATGATCAAGTTTTAGTATACCGGTGTAACAATATAAGTCATGGTCGCGCTGTAGGTGCCGGCAGCCTGGGTGCCTAGAACCGCTACCCGATAGTAGATATAAGTATAGTCATCATTGACCGGTAGGTTGTAACTGGCTAGTGTCCGGATAGTTGTCGGATTGTCCCATTGTTTGGTATGAGTCCGAGCACCGTCGGAACAAACACCAAAGCCCGTAGTCGTGCCCTCCGACCAAGTCGTAGCTGTTGGGCCGGCAATGGTATCGTTAGCAGCGGAGGTCAAAAGCTGATTGGTCTGACCGGTAATGGTATAACCACTTGAAGAATTGGTGTCGATTTCAATCCGTTGGCTACCAATTTTTGAGCCA
>CAYYEV010000004.1:323-704 GCA_964471065.1 uncultured Candidatus Saccharibacteria bacterium | reverse complement strand
CAAACGGAACGGTTGTCGCCGTAATAGCCGAACCGATAGTAATTCTCTTTTTGACCTTCGGCTGCCTCAAGACTTCTAATCGTAAACGGCGAGGTTTATGAGTGATGGTGTCAATTTTGGGAGTTTCTTCGTTGGTTTGCCTGGCTAGCTCTTCTTGTGTCGGCTCTTCGGCTTGATTTTTTCTGAAGGGAGACTTGATTCCTCCCGGTTTTTTGGCGGTTACAAAACCATACGCTAAACCAAAAGGTTTGCGGGAGTTACGCCATAATTTGCTCAAAAACCTGCTTGCTTCTTTCAGCAAAAACCCTCACTTTTTGCTTTTTATTTGATTACTTTACATTATAGTCAAAAATACTCACCCAAACAAGAAAGATTTGGGTT
>CAYYEV010000004.1:0-313 GCA_964471065.1 uncultured Candidatus Saccharibacteria bacterium | reverse complement strand
AATAAAATGATTAAGCAAAGACTTAATCTTTTTTTATTCTACTGTTACGCTTTTGGCTAAGTTCCTGGGCTTATCAACGTCTAACTTCTTGCTTTTGGCAACATAATAAGCAAAAAGCTGCAATGGGGCGACTGCAATCAAAGGAGTTAAAACTTCAAGCGTCTCCGGGATATAGATAACGTCGTCTGCCAACTTTGCTATATTTTTGTCCCCTTCGGTTGCTAAAGCAATGATTTTGCCATTCCTTGCTTTTATCTCTTCTATATTTGAGATGTTCTTTTCGGTGTCACTATCCTTTGGCACGATAGTAAAG
>CAYYEV010000003.1:31394-53212 GCA_964471065.1 uncultured Candidatus Saccharibacteria bacterium | reverse complement strand
GCGATGAGGGATTCGAACCCCCGACCTCCTCGGTGTAAACGAGATGCTCTAGCCAGCTGAGCTAATCGCCCTAGAGTGAGTGGCTTGCCAATCCCGCCTGAGGCGGATAAACTCCGCTTTGGCGAAGAATGGTGCGGACGAGAGGACTTGAACCTCCAAGACCTTGCGGTCACTAGCCCCTCATGCTAGCGCGTATACCAATTCCGCCACGTCCGCGCGTCAGGACACGCTTTACGCCTTTGCGACCAAGGTCGCTTCAGCTTTCCGCGGCCCTTCCTTTTCCTCTAAAAATCTTTCAGATTTTTGGGGACCCCCAATTTTATCTTTGAGGACTACATACTCTATGTATAAAAAAAGCGTGCCAAGCGCCCAAATAGTATAATGTTTTTTGCCTCTCTAGTCAATCTTAACTTTGCTATCAATGAATTTGAAATCGTTGTATAATGTAGTGACTATGGAAGAAGCAACAAAAGAAAGCCCCGAGCTTTCAACCGAGTTCAAAAACGAAATAAAAACCGAAAAGAAAAAAAATAATTGGCTTACTCTAGGACTTTTAGTTCTAATCTGTTTGGCCGTTTTTGGTGCCCTAGGTGTTGGGGCCTATGATATTTTTATAAAATCTGATGCGCCCGAGCAGAAAAACAGTGCCGAAAAAATAGAGTCAAAACCGGTAGCTGAAACGGAAAAGACGGAAAAAGAACAAGCCGCCACGCCAACCATTTCTGAAACAACCCCTGCTCCGGAAGCGCAATCGGCAACGCCTCAAGAATATACTGTTCAGGACGGGGATGTCCTGGGTTCAATCGCAACCAAATTTGACACCACAGTTGAAAAACTAAAAGCGGCAAACAACATCGAAGACGAAACCTTATTGCAAATCGGTCAGAAAATTAAAATTGTTAAATAAGTAAAAGTTATTAGCTGTTAGCTACTAGCTGTTCGCGAAAAACGAATAGCAAGTAGCAGCAACTGACCCCGACGTCCCTACGGGAAGCCGTAGGCTCTGCGGTCGGGGCAGGGAAGGAGTTATTATGATCATGTGGATTATTCTAGCCATTATTATCATCTTGGCGGTTTATGTAATCATTACTTATAACAGCCTTGTTTCTCTCAAAAATAAAGTCCAGGAGGCGGAAAGTGACATTGATGTTCAACTAAAAAGGCGCTATGAACTTATCCCGAATTTAGTTGAAACGGTCAAAAGCTATGCCAAGCATGAGAAAGATTTGTTGGAAAAAGTGACAGAAGAACGTTCAAGGCTGGTTGGTGGCTCAACAGAACAAAAATTAGAGGCCTCAAATCAGCTCACCGAGACCTTGAAGTCACTTTTTGCAGTTGCTGAGAATTATCCGGATCTCAAAGCCAATCAAAACTTTCTTCAGCTTCAAAATGATCTTACCGATACGCAAGACAAGATCATGGCTTCTCAGAGATTCTTCAATGCCAACGTCCGCGACTTCAATACTAAGCTTCAGGTTTTCCCGACCAACCTTTATGCAAAGATGCTAGGCTTTACGTCAGTCAGTTTTATCGAAGCCAAGGATGAAGCCGAAAAGGCTAATGTCGAAGTAAAATTCTAAAATATCATGGCAACCGCTTATACACATGCTAGTTCCAACAAATGGAAATCATGGCTCTGGCTTATGATCTTCGTTTCTTTTGTTATCGTTTTGGGCTATGTCTTTGCCAGGGCTCTTGAAGCACCAATTATCTTACCGATAGCGGTAACTATTGCCATCGTCCAATCAATGGCCGCCTACTGGTGGAGCGATAAGGTTGTCCTTGGTATCTCTCGAGCCAAAGAAGTGGACAAAAGGACTCACCTGGAGCTCTATCGCCTGGTTGAGAACCTTTCTATCGCCGCTGGCTTGCCGATGCCCAAGCTCTACATTATCGATGATTCTGCACCCAACGCTTTTGCGGCCGGCCGGGATCCAAACCATGCTGTCATCTGCGTCACTCAGGGTCTGCTAGACAAACTAAATAAGCAAGAACTAGAAGGTGTTTTGGCCCACGAGTTTTCTCATATTGGTAATTATGATATGAGACTCCAAACAATCATTGTTGTCTTGGTCGGCCTGGTCGCTCTTCTTTCTGATTGGTTTGTTTATCTCCGTTTCTTTGGTGATGATAATAACAATAACAACTGGATTTTTGTTCTTATCGGTATTATTCTAGCTCTTTTGTCTCCGCTTATCGCTTCGTTGATTCAGCTGGCTTTTTCCAGAAAAAGGGAACTCTTGGCTGATGCTAGTGGAGCTCTCTTGACCAGGAATCCTGAAGGCTTGGCTAGCGCTCTCGAAAAAATTTCGAGGGATCACGAGCCACTCGAGGTGGCTAATAAAGCCACTGCCCATCTTTATATTGCCAACCCGCTTAAAGATCAAAAGAAAGCTGGTCGAAACTCATTTGCCAGCCTCTTTGATACTCATCCTCCGAGATGAGGGTTAAGGCGCTAAGGGATATGGCACTATAAAAAGAGACCAAGAGAGGTCTCTTTTTTGGTATAATTACCCTATGGAAAAAGCCAAATTTACGAAAGCCGAGAAAAGAGCCAAACAGCTCCGTGACCTTTTGAATAAATACTCTTACGAGTATTATGTCTTAGACAAGCCGACTGTTTCGGATGCTGTTTATGATTCCTTGACGGGTGAACTCAAAGAAATTGAAAAAAAATTCCCTGAGCTTGTCACCCCTGATTCTCCGACTCAGCGAGTAGGAGGCCAACCGGTTGATAAATTCGAAAAAGTCCGACATATCACACCGATGCTTTCCCTTTCAGACGTTTTTAGTGAAGAAGAAATTCGTGACTGGGAAAAACGAATTTTGAAATTATCAGGCAAAAAGTCGCTTGATTACTTTTGTGAGCTTAAGATCGATGGTTTGTCGGTTATGTTGACCTATGAAGATAGTCTCTTTGCCCGAGGAACTACCAGGGGAGACGGGACAACTGGCGAAAATGTAACCCAAAACTTACGAACAATTACTTCCGTTCCTTTGCGCTTACGACAGAAGCTTTCTGGTCGATTAGACGTTCGGGGCGAAGTCTATATGTCCAAAGAAGCCTTTGAGAGAGTCAATGCCGCTCAAGCAAAGAAGGGTTTAGCAACCTATGCCAACCCCAGGAACCTGGCTGCCGGCAGTGTCCGCCAGCTAGACCCCAAGATTACTTCTGAAAGGAAATTGGACACTTATATTTATGAAACTTATACAGACATTGGGGCAAAGACTCATGAAGAAAAACATAAAAAGTTGGCTAGTTTGGGTTTTAAAACTAGTAGATATGTCAAGTATTGTAAAAATATTGATGAAGTTATTGAGTACGCTCACTTTTGGAACGACAAACGCAATTCGCTTGATTTCCAAGTTGATGGTTTGGTCGTCAATGTCAATGACAATGAAATATTCGATAAGCTTGGATCGGTCGGTAAAGCGCCTCGAGGAGCGGTTGCTTATAAATTTGCGGCTGAACAAGCGACTACAACGATTGAAGAAATCAGGGTTAATGTTGGCCGAACTGGGGCAGTCACTCCCTTTGCCGTCATGAAACCGGTTCGAATCGCCGGCTCTACCGTTTCCCGGGCAACGCTCCATAACGAAGACGAGATCAAAAAGAAAGATATTCGGATCGGGGATACGGTCGTTATCCAAAAAGCAGGTGATATCATTCCGGAAGTGATCAAACCCTTGGCAGAGTTGAGAACGGGCAAAGAAAAGATATTTAAAATGCCGGCTATTTGTCCTATTTGCGGCAGCAAGATTATGAAGCCCGAAGGAGAAGCAGTTGCCAGGTGTAGCAACCCCAAATGCTACGCTGTCGAAAAGGAACAACTAATTCATTTTGCCTCAAAAGACGCTTTTGATATAGACGGTTTGGGCGAAAAGATAATCGAACAGCTTTTGACCGAAGGAATTATTTCTGACGCCGCTGATTTTTTTGCCCTAACCGAAGGTGACTTAGTTCCCTTAGAAAGATTTGCTGATAAAAGTGCCAAAAATTTGGTCGAAGCAATCCAGGCCAAAAGAAAGGTTTCTTTTTCTAGATTTTTGTACGGTCTAGGGATCCGCTATGTTGGAGCTGTCAACGCTTCGCTCCTTGCAACCTCGTTTGAAAATCTGGAGAGGATAAGAAAAGCCAATCAGGAAGATTTATCCAAAGTGGAAGGCATTGGGACCGTTGTTGCCAAAAGTATTTACGACTGGTTCAGAGAAGAACGGAACTTAAAATTACTTAAAAAGCTAAAATCACTCGGAGTCGGCTACGAAAAGGTTAAAGTCAGAAACAAGTTGGAAGGGGCAACTTTTGTTATTACCGGTTCTTTAGGAACAATGAGCCGGGAAGAAGCAGAAGAAAAAATTCGTCTCTTGGGTGGCAAAGCTTCCGGTTCTGTTTCAAAGGCAACCGATTATCTTGTAGTTGGAGAAAACCCTGGCTCAAAGTTAGGCAAAGCTCAGAGTCTGGGTGTAAAAGTTATCTCAGAGAAAGAACTACTCAAGAAGCTTGGATAAGAGAAAGTTGAAACTGTTGAAATCGTTGAATCTGTTGACTAACTAATAATTTATCATTGAATTTGATTACAAATCCCACCTGAATGGAATTCATTTCGGGCAGGTAAGAATTAAGAATTAAAGACTTTGGCCGTTTCACTTCTTGGCTAATCTAAGCATAAATGCTATACTATTTTCATTGTTATGAAAGAAATTTCCAAAGAGCAGGTGGAAGAACTCGCAAAGTTAGCCCGTCTCGGGCTGACTGATAAAGAAAAAGCCTCATTAGCCAAAGAAATGACGGCTATTTTAGATTACGTTCAAATGTTGGACGAAGTGAAGACAGAAAGTGTTCAGCCAACAAACCAAGTCACGGGACTTGAAAATATTTTTAGAAATGATCAGATTATCCCAAGCCGACTGTCGATCGGAGAACGCTTGGAAAACGCTCCGTCAAAAGAAAATACTTTTATAAAAGTAAAAAAAGTCTTGGAATAAAATCAAGATGTCAAAACTGACGATAGAAGAATTGAATAACAAATTTGAACAAAAGTCGGTAAATCCGACTGAAGTTTATAGGGATTGTCTCAAAAAAATAGACGCGGTCGAAGACGAGCTAAACAATTTTATTACCGTCACGGCAGAAGAAGGCTTGACTCAAGCACAAGGAGCAGACAAAAGAGCCGGTGGCAAAAAAAGGTTGTCAAAAGTTGATGGCGTTCCGGTCGGGATTAAAGACGTTTTTTGTACCAAAAACATCAGGACAACAGCGGCTAGCAAGATGCTTGACGGCTTCACCCCTCCTTATGATGCCACGGTAGTAGCTAAGCTTAAAGAAGCCGGAGCGGTTATTGTTGGCAAGAACAATTGTGATGCCTGGGCTCACGGTGCTTCAACCGAAAACTCCGACTTTGGCGTAGCCAAAAATCCTTGGGACATTGCCAGGGTTTCCGGTGGTTCTTCAGGTGGCTCGGCTTCAGCCGTAGCAGCCGGAGAATGTATTTATTCCATTGGGAGCGACACCGGTGGCTCTATCCGCCAACCGGCCGCATTTTGTGGAGTCGTAGGGCTGAAACCAACCTACGGACGAGTCTCTCGCTACGGGCTGATTGCTATGGGCTCATCGCTAGATTGTGTCGGCCCAATCGCAAACTCTGCTTTCGATATTGCTACTATTATGGAGATTATTGCCGGCCATGATGACAAAGATTCGACAACCATTAATCTGCCCGTGCCAAAATATACCAAGGGGATCAACGCTTTGCTTAAGGGCAAGAAAATCGGTTGGGTCAAAGAATTCTTTTCTCTTGGCTTGGACAAAGAAATCGAATCAGCTTTGGTTGAGACAAAAAAAGTTTACGAAAAAATGGGCGTCAAATTTGTCGACATTAGCTTGCCTCATGCCAAATATGGTGTTCCGGTTTACTACATTATCCAGACGGCCGAAGTAAGCTCAAATTTGGGCCGCTATGATGGCATAAAATACGGCTACTCGGCCACAGATAGCACGAACCTTTTGGAGCATTATTTCAAGTCCAGGGATAAGGGTTTCGGGGCGGAAGCAAAAAGACGGATTATGCTTGGGACTTTTGTTCTGTCGGCCGGCTATTACGATGCTTACTACAACAAGGCAATGAAAGTTAGGACACTGATTAAAAAAGATTTTGAGGAAGCCTTCAAAAGCGTAGATACAATTATCTCTCCGGTTGCTCCGACAACTGCTTTTAAGATTGGGGAAAAGTCAAAAGATCCGCTCCAAATGTACTTGGCGGATATCTTTACCGCTCTTGTTAATCTGTCGGGCAATCCTTCATTGTCATTGCCTTGTGGTTTTGACAGTAAAGGTTTACCGATTGGAATGCAGATTATCGGTAAGCATTTTGCCGAAGAAACCGTTTTGAATTTCGGCCATAAGTACGAAGAAGCAACCAAGAAAGAGAATTGGCGGAGGATCAAAACGGCCATTTAGCCGATGACAAATGACGGATGACACGACCGAAGGGAGTTTATGGGTAAAGCTAAAAAACTAAAGTTAGAGAGAAAGGCCGAGAAACAAGCCTTGGCAGAACGCAAGAGCAAGCGGAAAAAGAGAGTAATCCAACTTATCCTAGGATTTTTTATCGCCGTTATCATCTTTTCGACTAGCTATATGGGGCTTAATTATGCCAAAAACAAATGGTTCGGCGGCAAAGATGTGGCAGAAAAAACCGAGGAAGCAAAGGCGGACAAAGCAGAAGACAAAAACGACAAATATAAAGAAGCACCGGCCTTGGCCATTGATCAAAATAAAAGCTATGTGGCAAAGGTAGAAACAAATAAAGGAAATTTTGAGATAGAGCTTGATGCCAAGAATGTGCCGGTTACCGTTAATAATTTTGTTTTTCTGGCAAAAGAGAAGTTTTATGATGGGCTTTCTTTTCACCGGATCATCAGAGATTTTATGATTCAGAGCGGTGACCCCAAAGGAGATGGGACCGGTGGGCCCGGCTACAAGTTTGATGACGAAAAGATTGTTGGCGATTATACTCAAGGTATCGTTGCAATGGCTAATTCAGGAGAAGATACTAACGGATCACAATTTTTCATCATGACCGGTGATTATTCTGGTGGTAAATTACCCAAAAATTACGTTATTTTTGGTAAAGTTGTTTCAGGAATGGATGTTGTTTTGGACATTGCCAAGACACCGGTAAGCGACAACGGTCAGGGCGAGGAGTCAAAGCCAAAGGAAATGATTACCATTAGCAAAATAACGATTGAGGAAAAGTAAGATGGTACCAATAGTTATTTCTATTCTTTTCATTTTGATTATAGGGGCAGCCGCCTTCTTTCTTCTAAGATCCCGGCCGAAAGCTAAATCCTACGGTTCGGCGACAACCCTAGATAGGCAATTTGTCCAGACCAAATGGTCTGAGATAGAGTCGACCTTTGGCTTGGGTGGAGTTAGTCACTTCAAATCCAGTATTATGGAAGCAGACAAGTTAGTCGATTATGTTTTAAAATCAAAAGGGGTTAGGGGTAATACTTTTGGAGAAAGATTAAAGAATTCTCGCTCTAAATTTGCTAACTATGCTGATTATAATGACCTTTGGTTTGCCCATAAAGTTAGGAACAACATTGCCCACGAGTCAAATCACGACCTTTACTCTGCCGAAGCCAAGAAAGCGATAGAATCATACAAGAAAGCCTTACGAGCTCTGGGAGCGCTATAGAAATGGAAAAATTTGAAACAATTATTGGCCTTGAGATTCATGCCCAACTTAGGACAGAAAGTAAGATGTTCTGTTCATGTGATAATTTTTCTGCTTTTGCTAAGCCCAATGCCAACACTTGTCCGGTTTGTCTCGGCTACCCGGGAGTTTTGCCAAAAGCAAACAAGAAGGCAATTGAATGGACCTATCTTTTGGGCAAAGCTCTCGACGCCAAAATTGCCGATAACTTTAATTTTGAACGAAAAAATTATTTTTATCCCGACCTGCCGAAAGCTTATCAGATAACTTCCAGCACCAACCCGCCGGTTCTCGGTGGTCATCTGGAAATCGAAACCGGCGACAAACTAAAAAAGGTGAGGATAAACCATATTCACCTTGAAGAAGATGCCGGCAAGTTGGTCCACCCAAAGAGTGGCAGTTATTCATTAGTTGACTTAAACCGGGCGGGAACGCCACTTCTTGAGATAGTAACCGAACCGGATCTAAAATCTCCGGCGGAAGCCAGGATCTTTATGCAAGATTTGCGCTCGATCTTGAGATATTTGGGTATCTCTGATGCCAATATGGAGCAGGGGAATCTTCGCTGTGATGCCAATATTTCTTTAAGAAAATTTGGCCAAAAGGAGCTTGGAACCAAGGTAGAAATAAAAAACATGAATTCGTTCAAAATGATTGAACGGGCTTTACAATACGAAGAGAAAAGGCAAACCAGCCTTCTAGCAGAGAACAAAAAAATTGTTCAAGAAACAAGAGGTTGGGATGATGGATCCGGTAAGACTTTGGGCCAAAGAAGCAAAGAAGAAGCGAATGATTACCGTTATTTTCCGGAGCCGGACCTGCCGCCTATCTCTCCGACTAAGAAAGATGGCTTTGATCTTAGTGAAATTGAAGCTAGATTACCGGAGTTGCCAAAAGAAAAACGTAAACGTTTCGAAACAGAATATGCCCTTTCTTGTCATTATGCCGAGACTTTGACTAGTGATCTGGAGTTAGCCAGATACTTCGAGCAGGTTCTGGAAGAGATGCCTGAGATAGCAGAGAGCGATGATCTTAAGCGGCAAAAAGCCAAAAAGGTAGCTAATTGGTTGGTCGGTGAGCTTCTGGCCAAACTTAACGCGGCCAGCCTTAGCATTATTGATTGCAAGATTAAACCTTCTAGCCTAGCCGTGTTGATTGAAAAAATCGATCAAGGCGAGATTAGCGGGAAGTTGGCCAAGGATATTTTCGGTGAAATGTTTGAAACAGGCAAAGACCCTGACCAAATTGTCAAAGCCAAAGGCTTGGTTCAGATAAGCGATACTTCTCAAATTGAAGAAATAACGGCCAAGGTAATCAAGGAACACGGCGGGCCGGTCAAAGACTTTTTGGCCGGAAAGGAGAAAGCCTTTGGCTTTTTAGTTGGTCAGGTCATGGCCGAGACCAAAGGTCAGGCCAATCCGAAGTTAGTCAATAAGATCTTAAAAGAATTACTCGAAAAAGATGAGGGTTATAAACCAAAAGAATGAAAATCTCTGGGACGAAGTTGACCGGGCCCTAGAGGAGCATACTCCATCCGGTTACAAGATGGCCTGCATTGAAGCTGAAAAGATTTTTAGGCATGTCTTGAGAAGTAAAGGTTATCCAACTAGTGATATCGGCCAGATAATCACTCTTTTTGGTTGGAAGTTGACTAACAAAGATGGTTTGAAAAAAGCTATCAAAAAAACAGCTCAAATAAAAGAAACTTTTGATTATCAAATGACTAGCTTTGAAGCAGAAGATATCGTCGAGTGCTTCAAACAGTCAATTCAAGACTTTTCTGACAAAAAAGCCCTTTCTTGGCAGAGAAGGTTTGCCCTTCTTTGGCAAAACTACCTTTCGCTCAAAACCTCTTTTGCCAAAAAAACGATTATTGGATTTTTTGGCTTCTTCTTAGCGGTCAAAATCCTGGCCCGGACGGGAATAGGCCAGAAAATTACGGACTTTTTTGTCCGGCTGGCCGATATCATTTTTTCTTGGATGATGCTTCTGGGGCTCCTTTTCCTCGCCTTTATCGTTATCGTCATTATAATTTTTACCTACCTGGAAAGAAAAAAGACCAAAATCAAAAGCGTTGACGAAAAAAGGACTTGAGACGGGTCTCCAAACTGACTAAAATGGTTTCAGTTGGTCAGGGTGATTTGATCTTTAAAAGAAAGGCCTATTTTGTATTCGGCCTTTTTAAAATTTTTGAGGGGACGTTCTCGTAATGCCTAAAACAAAAACAAAATTTGTTCATTTGCACGTTCATACCCATTATTCACTTTTGGATGGGATGGGCAAAATCCCCGACTATATAAATAAAGCCAAAGAACTCGGCATGCCGGCCCTGGCCATTACCGATCATGGTGTAATGTACGGGGCAATTGAATTTTACAAAGAAGCGCTCAAGAAAGAGATCAAGCCGATAATTGGTTGTGAGTGTTACATTGCTCCGAGGAGGTTAACCGACAAAACAGGCAAAGTTGACACCCGGCCTTATCACATTGTTCTTCTGGCCAAAAACATGACCGGCTACAAAAACCTCTTGAAGCTAGTGACGACAGCCCACCTAGAAGGGTATTACTATAAACCGAGAATTGATAAACCTTTGCTCAAAAAACATGCAGAAGGCTTGATTGCTCTCTCTGCTTGCCTTCAGGGAGAGATTGCCACTCATCTCAAAAATGTTAATAGGGAAGCAGCCAAGAAAGCGATTGGTGAATATTTTGAAATTTTTGGCAAGGAAGATTTTTATCTAGAGATGCAAGACCACCCGGATCTACCGGAGCAAAAAATGGTCAATGATGAGTTAATCAAGTTGGCCAAAGAAACAGGGGCTCAGCTGGTAGCAACAAACGATGTTCATTATGCCAACCTGGATGACGCCGAAGCTCAGGATGTTCTTATCTGTGTCCAAACTGGAAAGTTGGTCTCAGACGAAGACCGGATGAAGATGAGCACGGACAATAGTATGCGTGATCCGGAAGACCTGGCCAAGGCTTTTGCTCATGTTCCGGAAGCTATAGAAAACACGGTCAAGATTGCCGACAAATGTAATCTCGAGTTGGACTTGGGCGGCATTCTTATCCCTGACTTTCCGGCCCCATCCGGCTTTACGACCAAAACGTATCTGGAAAAGTTAGTCAAGGAGGGACTAGCGGAACGTTATGGAGAGGTAACGGGGGAGATAAAAGACCGGGTTAAATTTGAGCTCGAAGTTATCGAAAAAATGGGCTATGAAGGATATTTTTTGATTGTGGCAGACTACGTCAACTGGGCCAAAAATCAAGGTATCGTTGTTGGCCCGGGTAGGGGTTCGGCTGCCGGTTCGGTCGTCGCTTACGCCCTAAACATTGTTGACCTGGATCCGATTAAATACGACCTCCTTTTTGAACGGTTTCTGAATCCAGATCGGATTTCCATGCCCGATATTGACATGGATTTTGCCGACGACAGAAGGCATGAAGTGATCGAGTATGTGACTCAGAAATACGGTAAAGATCATGTTGCTCAGATTATCACTTTTGGAACGATGGCCGCCAGAAATGCCATTCGTGATGTTGGCCGGGTCCTAGGTATTAGTTACGCCGAAGTTGACCGGATTGCCAAATCCGTTCCGGAAAGAATGAACCTGGCAGAAGCGATTATTGAATCACCGGAATTGTCGGCGATCTCCCGCGAAAGCGATGAATACAAAAAACTTTTGAATCTAGCGACCAAGCTTGAAGGAGTGGCCAGACATTCCTCAACTCATGCTGCCGGAGTAGTCATCTCTAAAGAGCCCTTGGTCGAATACGCCCCGCTTCAAAAAGCGGTTAAGGGAGACATCTCTTGGCAGACCCAGTACGAAATGCACGCAATTGAGGATCTGGGCCTTCTCAAGATGGATTTCCTTGGCCTCTCAAATCTGACGATTATCAAGAATGCGATGCGGATTATTCGCAAAATTCACGAGCTAGAAATTGAGATTTACAACATCCCGATGGATGATAAAAAAACTTTTTCACTTTTGGCTAAAGGCGAAACGACAGGAGTTTTCCAGCTGGAATCTGCTGGCATGAAACGCTATATCAAAGAACTTAAACCGACGGTCTTTGAAGATATCATTGCTATGGTTGCCCTTTATCGTCCCGGCCCGATGCAATTCATTGAGGACTTTATCGCCAGAAAGCATGGCAAGAAAAAGATTCATTATGATCACCCACTTATGGAGAAAGCGCTCGAAAACACCTATGGCATTATTGTTTATCAAGAACAGGTAATGCAGATGTCCAAGGACATGGCTGGCTTTACCGGCGGTCAGGCCGATACTTTGCGTAAGGCGATGGGTAAAAAGATTCGTGACCTCATGATCAAAGTCGGTAAAGATTTTGTCGAAGGTTGTGTCAAAAATCATGTCGACAAAAAAGTAGCCGAAAATCTATACAAACAAATGCAAGATTTTGCCCAGTATGCCTTTAATAAATCGCATTCGGCTTGCTATGCCCTGATTGCTTATTGGACCGCTTATCTCAAAGCTCATTATCCAAGCGCTTTTATGGCCGCGCTTCTAACCAGTGATTATGGCAATATTGACCGGATTGCCATCGAAATCGCTGAATGTCAAAGAATGAAAATAGAAGTTTTACCGCCGGATGTCAATGAATCATTTGCTGAATTTGGGGTAGTCAAAGAAACTGGCAAAATTCGCTTTGGTCTCTCCGCCGTCAAAAATGTTGGTATGGGAGTAATCGAGGCGATTCTTGAAGCAAGAGAAAAGGATGGTAAGTTCAAATCAATTGAGGATTTTGCCAAAAGGGTAAATGCCGGTGAGCTAAACAAAAAAGTCTTGGAAAGCTTGATCAAATGCGGCGCTTTTGACTCTCTTTTGGGTGACCGGTCTCTTCTCCTAGCCAATATGGAAAGAATTCTAGGTTTTTCTTCTCATTCGCAAGGGCACACGGCCAATGGGCAGATAGATCTTTTCGGCGGTAGTGGTGTCGAATTGCCACCGCTAAAACTAGAAAAACCGACTGAAAAAGTGACGACTAGAGAAAAACTAAATTGGGAAAGAGAACTTCTCGGCATCTATGTCTCTGAGCACCCGACCAAAGAATATCAGGAAAGTCTGCTTAGAGCCGGAGCCAAAAACATTGCCGAGATTACAGACGAATTAGCCGAGAAGACGGTCACTGTTGGTGGTGTCATCACTCAGGTTCAAAAGATTCAGACCAGAACCAAAGAAACAATGGCTTTTGTCACTTTCGAGGACAGCACTGGCCAGACTGAGCTAATAATTTTTCCAAAAATAATGAAACAATATCCCGACCTTTGGCAAGTCGGCAAAATTCTTTTAGCTTTCGGCAAGGTCAATACAAAAGACAATCAAATAAAAATAATTTGCGAAAGAGCAAAGGAACTGGAGGGGAACGTGGAAGAGCTTGATATCAAAATAACCGATCCGCTGATTACACAATCGGTCAAACTAGATGATGCCGGAATGGTTCACATTTTTATCCCGAGGGGGACAAGTACAGAGGCCTTGAATGATATTAAGTTAAAGTTAGCAACCAACAAGGGAGAGACACCGGTTCTGGTTTATGTCCCAAATGGAACCACCGGACCAAAAAAGGTAAAATTACCTTTTGGTATAAACTATAACGAAAAACTAGCTGACGAGATTCGAAAAAGATTAACGAAAAATTAGTCATTCGTCACTGGTCATTAGTCATTTTCTAATTAATCAACAAATTCAACACTTCAACCCTCCTTCGCCTGCGGTCCCTATGGGAAGCCGTAGGCTCTTCGGGCGGGCAGGCAATTTCAACCTTCTCTTCATCCTTGACTTCGAGAAGGGATTTGGCTATAATAAGTATCGCGTTTACGCATCTCAGCCTTTGGCTGATATTTATTTAAAAGGATTACGACGATGTTAAATCAACTTACCGAAAAACAATTGAAGAAAGTTCCGGAACTTGCACCTGGGGATACTGTTCGGGTTCATGCCAAGATCATTGAAGGAAACAAAGAAAGGATTCAGATTTTTGAAGGAGTTGTTCTTCGGGTCAAAGGCAGTGGAATGGAATCAAGCATTACTGTTAGAAAAATTTCTTATGGCATTGGTGTCGAGAGAGTTTTTTTACTACATTCACCTAAAATTGCCAAGATTCAGGTTATAAAAAGAGCCAAGGTTAGGCAGGCTTACTTGACCTATCTTAGAGCGCTTAGAGGCAAAAGCGCCAAACTTAGAGACAAGCAATTCGATACCCTAGCGGTTAATGTCAAAGAAGAAGAGCTCAAGCCAGAAGACCTGGCTCCGCCGGCTGCATCCGAAGAGCTAGACAAAGAAATAACTGAAATTGATGCCGGAGAAGCCGGAGACATAAATGGTGACGAGAGTACCGAAGAAATTGCAGAGGCAGAGGCCAAGTCAGACATTACTCCAGAATTAGCAGAAGTAGACGAAGCAGAAGCGCCGGAAGCGGAAGTGGAGGAAGGCTTGGACAAAGCCGAAGCTGACGCCGAAAAAGGGGAAAACCACGAAGGTCAACGAGCTGAAAAGATCGTTGAGGAAGAAGCTGAGAAGAAAGCAAGCAAGAAATAATTTAGAAAAAGTTTAAAGAGGCGGTTTCCTGCCTCTTTTTAATTTTGTATATCAAAAATAATTTATCAAACCTCTATACTAGGATATGTCTCCGGCCAAAAGGAGGGCGAAATGCTCGAGCTCGAAAGGTTTTACCAGCCAATTGAGAAGCTGGCTGAGAAGTACATCAAAGAAGAGGTTTGGTGGGATGTCCATGGTGATATCCCGACAATTGCCAGGTATATGGCGATTGACGAAGTCATCAGCGACTTGGAGCCAGAGGAGGTGCTTAGCCTCTATTCTCTGGATCCAGCGTCGGTGCAAAGTTGGTCGAGGGAAGACCTGAGATTGCTTAGAGAAGCAACCAAGACAATCCTTCGCTATCGTTTTTGTCCCACTCCTTCTCCTAAGCCCGCCTAAGGCGGGCTTTACTTTTTTGCCTGCCTTTGGAAGGTTAGTAAAATTATAAAGTGAATAGCAAATGTTGAATAACTAATAGCAAACAGCCAACAGCAAATAAATGTTATAATCAACCACATGAGGAAGGTAAAACCAACATTAGATTTTGAAAAAAAACTTTGGCAAGAGGGTTTAAGTAAAATTGGCGGGCTTGATGAAGTCGGCCGCGGAGCCTGGGCTGGACCGGTAGTTACCGCCGTTGTTGTTTTGCCCGAGAAACACAAACCAATTGATTTGGTTCGTGACTCGAAGCTCCTATCACCAAAGCAAAGAGAACGCCTCTACCATCAATTGTTAGAGGAAGTAGACGATTTTGCCGTTGGAATGACAGAAAGAGAAGTTATCGATCAAATCGGCATCGCCGAAGCGACAAAGTTGGCGGCTCAAGAAGCTATCTCGATGCTAAAAAATCCTTTGGATTATCTCCTGGTTGACGCTATCGATATGTCGAGTCATTGTCAGTGTCAATGTGAAGCAATAGTAAAAGGTGATCAAAAAATTTATTCAATATCCTGTGCCTCAATTATGGCTAAAGTGACTCGTGATAATCTCATGTCAAGTCTAAGCCCTGATTATGAGAAATACCGCTTTGATCTTCACAAGGGTTACGGGACGAAGCAACATCAGGAAGCTTTGGCAGAATTTGGCCCATGCGATCTCCACCGCTACTCATATGCGCCAATCAGGAGGTATCTGTGAGCTCGATTCAGGGCCGAATTGGCGAAAACCTAGCCGTCAGTATTCTTCTTGGCAAAAAGTACGAAATTTTAGAAAGAAATTACCGTTCCAGATTTGGCGAGATTGACATTATTGCCGAAAAGGAGGGTAAAATCCACTTTATCGAGGTCAAATATCGTAAAGATCGGGGCTTCGGTCTGCCCTCTGAGTTTGTGACCAAAAAGAAGATTGATAAGATTCTAAAAACAGCCAAAATTTATCTTTCCCTGGAGAGAAAAGAAACTTCTGACTGGCAGATTGATGTTGTTGCTATAGATAGAGAATCCGGTGACTACGAAGTTTTTGAGAATGTCTTAATCGAGGGCCTAGCTTAGCCTGAGCTTGACATCTATGTATCCAAAAGCTATAATGTAAAAGCAGTCGGATTTCTAACCAACGAAATGCGGCTTTTTTGTTCAAAAGGCCAATGAATTATTCTTCGAGGCATTGCCGAGAAGTTAAGACACAGAGTTCTCGGTTTTGCACCCCCTCGAACAATAAATAAGACAATTTAATAACAATTGAATAAGGTCAAGCCCTCCTACGCTAAAGCTACGGGAGGCTAAAGGAGAAAAATGGATAAACAGTTTACCTCGGCCATAGACCAAATCTGTGCCGAGAAAAACATCTCGAAGGAAGTCGTTATCGCCACCATCGAGGACGCCTTGGCGGCGGCTTACAAAAAAGATTACGGTAACAAAAAACAAGAAGTTAGAGTCGAGCTAGTCGAAGATGGTGACATCATTGTTTTTGTCTCGAAAGAAGTTGTCGAGACAGTTGAAGATAAGTTTACAGAAATAAGTTTGGAAGATGCTTACAAGTTTAAAAAAGACGCCAAAGTCGGTGACATTATTGAAATCAAAGACTTACCAAGTGACTTTGGCCGGATTGCCGCTCAGACGGCTAAACAAGTTATCATTCAGCGGATTCGTGAAGCCGAAAGAGACATGGTCTTTGGCGAGTACAAAGACAAAGAAGGCGAAGTTATCAATGGGACGATTCAAAGAATCGAAGGAAATAATGTCATCGTTGACCTTGGTAAAGCCTCGGGCATCCTTTTCCCAAACGAGCAAATTCGAGATGAAAGATATTACATTGGCCAACGACTGAAATTCTTTGTTGTCAGAGTGGAACAAAACGCTCGTGGCCCGCAGATCGTTATCTCTAGATCCCATCCAGGTTTGGTCAAAAGACTTTTCGAGCTCGAGGTACCGGAAATCCTTTCCGGTGTCGTCGAGGTCAAGTCCATCGCCAGAGAAGCTGGTGAGAGAACCAAGATGGCTGTTTTTAGTACCCAAGACGGAGTTGATCCGGTCGGATCTTGTGTCGGCCAAAGGGGTGTTCGGGTCCAGGCAGTGATGTCGGAAATCGGAGAAGAGAAAATCGATATTATCCTTTGGGACGAAGATCCTAAAGTTTATATCTCAAATGCTTTGTCTCCAGCCAAGGTTACCGAAATTGAGATCGATGATGCCGAGAAAAAAGCTGTGGTCAAAGTAGCCGAAGATCAACTTTCTTTGGCTATCGGCCGGCAAGGGCAAAATGTCAGATTGGCAGCCAAACTGACCGGTTGGAATGTTGACATCCAAGGTGGCGATGAAGCCGGTGTGGAAGCGGCAGCCAAAATGATTCGTCCGGTTGAAGAAAAGAGAGACCTGGAAGATGAAATCTTGAAGGTAGTTGAATCAGGAACTGACGAGGCTAAGCCAGCGGAAGAAGAGCCCAAAGTCGAGGAATTGCAAACGGCAAAAACCGAAAAACTTACTAGTGAAAAAGTTGCCGAGGAATCGACTGATGAAGTTAAGACAGAAGCCGAAACCGCTCCGGTTGTAACCCCCGAAGAAGAGCCGGTTATTGCTGAGATCCAAGCAACCGACAAACCGGACGAAATCCCTACCACCAAAAGCGAGATGATTCATGATCTACATTCAGCCGATGAAGCAATTGTCGAAGAGCCAGAGGACAAAGCAGAAGGAAACACCGACACCCTTGATGTTGCTGCCATCCTGGAAAAGGAAAAAGAAGAAAAAGCTTCCTAATTTTAAAGAACCCCCAGACGGGGGGTCCCCATAGGAGGTAAGATGGACAATCAATTCGATCGTTTTAGCGAAGACGCTAAAAAAAGCTTGATATATGCTCAAGAAATTGCTACCAAAAGTGGCAGTGTCATTGATACGGCTATGATTATTTTGGGTTTTCTAAAAATTCCGGATTCAACAGCCGGTAATATTCTGATTGAGTCAGGAGTAGATCAAAACAAGGCCAAAAATGTTGTTATTCCCGGTCAAAAAGTCGTATCCTCACTAGAAGCTAGAGCCGGCCTTAGCTACTCGGCCCAAAAGGCACTTGAAGCGGCCTTAGCTTTTGCTTATAGGGTCGGGGATAACTATGTCGGGACGGGACATATCTTGTTTTCGATTGTGAGTCAAAATAATTCAGAAGGAGTTAACCTTCTCAAAAAAATTGGTGTTTCTGTCTCAGAGTTAAACACAAAATTAGAAAATTACTTTCAAGAAGAAACGGCGGCAAGCGGTGATTTTGCCGGTATTGACGAAAGTCCGCTCAATTTTCAAAAAAGTGGTGGCAAGAAAAACGGCAAAGATTCTCTTCTTAATAAATTTACAACAAATATCACGGCGAGTGCTAAGGAAGGGAATATCGATCCGGTTATCGGTCGAGAGAAAGAAACCTCCCGGATTATCTCGATTCTAAATCGTCGAACCAAAAACAACCCTGTCCTAATCGGTGAACCGGGGGTTGGCAAGACGGCTATTGTCGAAGGCTTGGCTCAACGGATTGCCGATGAGAATGTTCCGGAAATTTTAGTTGATAAAAAAGTTTTGATTTTGGACCTGCCTTCTGTTGTTGCTGGGACCAAGTACCGGGGAGAATTTGAGGAAAGGTTAATGAATATTATTTCGGAGGCCAAAGCTGACAAATCAGCCATCCTTTTCATTGATGAGATTCACAATTTAGTCGGAGCCGGAGCAGCGGAAGGAGCGATTGATGCTGCTAATATCCTAAAACCGGCACTGTCTCGCGGTGAAATCCAGGTTATCGGAGCGACAACTTTAGACGAATATCGTAAATATATCGAAAAAGATGCCGCTCTAGAGCGCCGTTTCCAGCCGATCCTTGTTGCCGAGCCGACAAGCGAAGAAACAATCAAAATCTTAAAAGGCCTAAGGCCGAAATTCGAAGATTATCACCGGGTTAGGATTTCTGATCAGGCGATAGAGGGAGCGGTTCGTTTGTCTAGCCGCTATATCTCGGATCGCTTTTTGCCGGACAAGGCAATTGATCTGATTGACGAAGCAGCTAGCCTCCAGCGGATCAAAAAAGGAGGCGTTTCCAAAAACATTGCCTCTCTTCAAAGAGAGATCAAAGAATTGATTGGGAAGAAAGAAGATGCCGTCATCGAAGAAAATTTCCAACATGCAGCCGAACTCAAACAGCAAGAAGATGTTCTCACTGCCAAACTCAAAAATTTGAAAAAAAGAGAAGGGCTAGACGAGGACGCAGCGCCTTTGATTGATGAAGAAAATATTGCCGAAGTTATCGCTATCTCAACCGGGGTCCCGGTCACAAGATTAGTCCAAAAGGAATCTGAGAGTCTTTTGAATCTAGAATCACAGGTGGAGAAAAAAATTATCGGTCAGGACGAAGCAGTTCATGTTGTTTCCAGCGCTATCCGCCGGTCTAGAACCGGTGTCTCAGACACCAGACGGCCGATTGGCTCCTTTATTTTTCTTGGGCCGACCGGTGTCGGTAAGACAGAGCTGGCCAAGGTCTTGGCCAACGAAGTCTTTGGCAATCCGGATGCCTTGGTCAAAGTAGACATGTCGGAATTTATGGAAAAGCACAATGTTTCCAGGCTAGTCGGTGCCCCGGCTGGTTATATTGGTTACGAGGACAGTGGTCAGCTGACCGAAACAATTCGTCGCAAACCTTATTCGGTCGTTCTCTTAGATGAAATTGAAAAAGCTCATCCGGACGTCTTCAATATGTTGCTTCAAATTTTAGAAGACGGCTATCTGACTGATGCCAAAGGGACTAAAGTTGATTTTAGGAACACCATTGTCATTATGACTTCTAATGTTGGGGCATCTCGGCTAAATAAAGAAGTCCGTCTAGGCTTTTCAACCAACTCCAGAAACGAAGAAAAAATTTTGGAATCGGAGCATGTCAAAAACACCGAATTTATCATGGATGACCTCAAGAAACAGTTCAAGCCGGAATTCTTGAACCGGCTTGATAAGATCGTTATCTTTAGAGCACTTTCCAAAGAAAACATGAAAAAGATTGTCAATTTGCAGCTTTCGGAACTGGAAAAAAGGCTGAAACAGCAAAACATTTCACTCAAAGTTTCCGATAGCGCCAAACTTTACTTGGTTGAAAAGGGTTATGATATCGACAACGGTGCCAGGCCGTTAAAGCGGGTTATCCAGAGCTTGATCGAAGACCCCTTAGCTAGCGGTATTCTCTCAGGAGAATTTGTTAGCGGTGATACCATTTCTGTACTTAAAGAAGAAAACGATCTTAAGCTTTTTGTTCTAGAAGCAGCTAAAAAAGCCAAGTAATATTTGGGTATGATATAATAATAATACCCGTAAGTGATATGAATAATTTAATTGTCTTTATTGCAGTGGCTTTAGTTGTCACGGCCATCATCCTAGAACTAATAGAACGGGTAGCCAAACTCTCGATGAGAAACTTCTTTATCGTGTTAGCCGGCGCTTTTGTCGGACTTCTTTTTGGTGCGCTTCTGACTAATCCGCTTTCTAGAATTCACGGTAACTATGGAGAATGGTTACCTTTAACTGTTACCATTATTTTGGTCATAATTTTTGTTACCTTTTTCTGGCAGCAACAAAGCGCGGTCAACAAATGGTTGGATATGATTAACAAATATCTGTCCTTTGCCAAAGGCCTGACCGGCACGGTTGTTCATCATACTGGCGAAGCGATTATCGATACCTCGGTTCTAATCGATGGTAGAATTTTAGACATTGCCAAAACGGGATTTCTCCAATATAAGATAATTATTCCTAGATTTATTTTATCCGAGCTCCAAGTTATTGCTGATGCTGACGATCAGGACCGAAGGAGCAAAGGCCGGCGCGGCCTCGATGTTATAGAGAAGCTAAAGAAAGTCAAAGGAGTCAAACTCGAAATTAGCGCCGAAGACGTCCCGGAAATTAACGAAGTCGACTTAAAGTTAGTGGCAATAGCAAAAAGAAAAAATTATTCGCTCCTAACGACGGATTATAATCTCAACAAAGTAGCAAAAGCTGATAGTGTCCGGGTCTTAAATATCAATGAATTATCTCAGAACCTACGGCCAATGATCTTGCCGGGCGAAGAGATGGAGATTAAGGTTGTTCATGAAGGCAAAGAAAAAGGCCAAGGCGTCGGTTACCTACCGGACGGAACAATGATAGTAGTTGAAAAAGGTGATAAAGAGTTGGCTAAAACGGTCAAGGTCAAAATAACACGGGTTCTGCAAACAGCAGCTGGCAAGATGTTTTTTGCCAAGATTATTAATAAATAGAAGTTGAAGATTATCCCTCCTTTCTGTCATCCTGAACGAAGTGAAGGATCTCGATGAAAAACTATTACGTCTATATCTTAACTAATAAATCAAATAAAGTTTTGTATATAGGAGTAACTAATAACCTTGAAAAGCGCATCTATGAGCATAAGAATAAAATGATTGATGGCTTTTCAAAAAAATATAACTTAACAAAATTAATATATTTTGAAGAATTTACTAGAATTGAAGACGCAATAAGAAACGAGAAAAAGCTTAAAGGCTGGTTAAGGCAAAAGAAAATTGATCTTATTGAATCAACGAACCCTAATTGGATAAACCTAGATTCTTCGTTTCACTCAGAATGACAACTAAGGAAACCATGGAAAATAAAATCCAAAAAAATATTATCTTAGCACCATATACGACCTATAAAATCGGCGGACCGGCCGATTATTTTATTATTGCAAGAAACCAAGGCGAGTTGGCAAACATTTTAAGGTATGCCAAAGAAAAGAACTTGCCGGTGACAGTTTTAGGCGGGGGCAGCAATGTCCTTATCTCTGACCAGGGAGTAGCGGGTTTGGTTGTCTTGAACAAAGCGAACAATTATAGATTTAGTGAAAATGGGAAAGAGCTTTATGCAGAAAGTGGAGCGATACTTTCTAAAGTTGCTAGAGAATCGGTTGAACTGGGTTTAGCAGGCCTTAATTTTGCGGCCGGTATCCCTGGAACGATTGGTGGAGCAACTGTCGGGAATGCCGGGACGCCAGATGCTGAAATCTCAGATATTCTGACTGAAGCTGAAGTTTGGGATAGCAGTGTAAGGAAATACAAGAATGAAGATTTT
>CAYYEV010000003.1:9806-31384 GCA_964471065.1 uncultured Candidatus Saccharibacteria bacterium | reverse complement strand
TCTGTTATCGATATTCTAAGTTAAAAAACTCGAATAAAGTTGTTTTGAGCGTCAAATTTGAGCTAAAAAAAGGGGATAGAACGGAGATGCTCAAAAAAATCCAAAATGATGCTAAAAGGCGGGCAAAACTTTATCGTGGCTTGACTTGCGGTAGTTATTTCAAAAACCCGGATAGAATTTCTGCCGGAGAGCTGATTGACAAGGCCGGTCTTAAAGGTTTTATTCTGGGTCAGGCAAAAGTGAGTGAAAACCACGGTAATATCTTGATAAACACGGGCGAGGCAACAGCCAAAGAGATGATAGAGCTTTATGATCTCGAAAGTAAGGACAGAAAGCGGAATTACTCTAGAACCGGAGGTAGTAAAAATTGGTAGATTCTAAGTTAGAAAAAGACTTTTTTGCTCGCGATACTCATCTTGTTTGTCAAAATTTGCTTGGCAAATTTTTGGTTAGGGAAAAGGGCAAGAACCTGAAAATTGGCCGGATTGTCGAAATTGAAGCCTATCAGGGCTTTGATGATGCCGCTTCTCATGCTTCCAGGAAAAGAACTTCTCGAAATGAGATCATGTTTGCTTCTGGCGGCCACTATTATGTCTATATGATATATGGCATGTATTATTGCTTGAATATTGTAACGGAAGGGAAGGATTTTCCGGCAGCCATTCTTGTTCGAGCGGTCGAACCGGTTTTTGATTCAGATCATGATTTGAGTAGTCTAAGTTTACAAGAAAAAAGAATCCTAGGTAGCGGCCCTGGCCGACTTTGTCGCTGGCTCGAGATAGATAAGAAATTTAATGGGAAATCGGTGGAGAATGGAGAGGTGTATTTGAGTTGTCATCCTGAGGTGCAACCGAAGGATCTCAGTCCGTCTGCTGGCCAGGTAAGGATTCTTCACTTCGTTCAGAATGACAAAGTGGAAACAAAACAGGCCAAAAGAATCGGCGTTCACTATGCCGGCGACTCAGCTTATCTGGACTGGCGTTACTACGATGCCAAAAGTATCTTTATTAGCAAAAAGTAAAGCCCCGCTCCAACTTGCGTTGTTGCGGGGCTCGGGTGCCAAAACTGCCTTCATCCAGGATGGTCGTAGTGGTCGTCCGGAGGATCGTACTCCTCGGTTTCCCAGCTGTACTGATCATCTGGAAGATTACATTCATCCAATTTGGACACCTTGTCTCCTTATGATGAGAAGGGTTGGAATGCTGATTAGGCTGACGAAGAACGGCTTTAGTAGTAGACAAGCCGGTTCTTGTTGTGAGGCGTCTTTCCTTCGGGCATGATGCCATGGTCTTCAAGGAAAATGATGTCGACCGACTCGTAGCCGTTACGGAAATGATGACGCACCTTGACGAAAAGGTTGCCGCGCAGCAACTCGCAGTTTCCTTGATAAACCTCCGGCTTTTCGAGAATCTCGACACGGTATCCACCAAGCGCTGGGTGTTCACAGCCGTAGTGTTTTCTGAAGAACTTGCCCGGTGTGAGCTCGTCAGGCGAGTTTACGACCCGATGCGTGGCGTAGAATTCGTCGATGCCGGGGAAATCAGGTGCCGGCCCAAAACTGTAGTCGTAGTCAGTCCAGTCGTCATCATAGTCGCACATTCGGTGCTCCTTTGTGGGTATGAAGGTACACTGTTGAAAGCTAAAAAATAATAACATAAAATGATAAAAAAGTCAAGAATACTTATTATAAAAAAACTAAAAAAGTGTAAACTCTCGTTTAAAAGAGAACCGTCCCCATCTTTTGTACTACCTTGATGCCAAGAGTAACTTTGTTTCCAAATAAACCTTATTATACTTTGTAAACTTTACACACTTTACAGACTTTTCACTTGTTTTATTTCTTGCTAGAGCAAGAAATAAAACAAGGAGCCACCTTGGTCAAAGTGTTCGCGAAAACACTTCTTCCTCATGACTCCAGCCGTGGGCTGACTAAATGCCTGCTTTTGGGCAGCTTTTAGCCATCTTCCGCAACCTCTCCTTTGCTATGCCTTTGAATCTAAGTGGAGTCCGTGGCTCTAGCGGCTTTAGCTTTGGCTTCTTTTATTCACCATAGCGTTTGACCGTAGTTGAGTCGGAAGACTCCAGCCTTGGCACTTAAACTCTCCAACGTAACCGGGAGAACAATGCCAATAAGCAACTATTGGCACTATCTCACGATTAAGAGAATTATAACATGTTACCTGGTGACGGTTATTGTTTGGGTTGCGGTCATGCCTTGTTTGTCGGTGACGGTGGCAATAATAGTCGATTCACCGTTTGGCACAGTCAAAGTTGCTGCGTAGAAGCTGCCACTTTGGGTTGCTACCTTGGCCGGCTGGCCATTCAGCCTGACAGTTACCGATTCAACACCGTTTGGCGCGGTTACTATCAGTTGAACGGTTAGATTAGCCGCAACATCATCCCCATCGAGCGGACTGTCAAAAGATATTTTTGGTTGACCCAGATTCAAAGGACAGGTATCTTGTCCTAGGCTTTCTCCGGTTGTCGAATAGCCACTATTTTTGGCCCAAGCGGAAATCGGCGCAAACCATCTGGAATAGGCGGCATCACCCGAGGAGATCTCGGCCGTTACTCTGTTGACCGTTCTTGTCTCGATATTGGATGCTTCTGGCAGACAGTTTTCGTTTACCAGCTTGCCGGTAACTTTATTGATCTTGATTTCAGTAGGGTTAAACCATGACGGAAAAATATCGGTTACTGTTTTTGAGCCGTTTGATGGCCTTTTGCCGGTAACTGAGTCTAAGGTAACTGTCTTGATACCGCTTGGCCGCTGGAATTGCTCTACGGCAGATCCGGCCAAAGCCTTGGTCATATAGTCATGCCAGATCGGGGCAGCAGCGACTGAACCACCGGCACTCGTCATCGGTGTGTTATCATTGTTGCCGGCCCAAACTCCCGTCACCAGACTTGGGGTATAACCGACCGTCCAAGCATCTTTATAATCATTTGTTGTTCCTGTTTTGGCTGCGACCGGACGACCTCGCAAGGTCAATTGTCCGCCGGTACCAAAGATTTCAGCCCTGGCCGAATCATCTGACAGAACATTGTTCATCAGATAAGCGACTTGTGGGTCCAAGACTTTCTTGCCTTGCTTTTCTTTGTATTCGTCTACTGTTTTGCCTTTGGCATTTTCGATCTTTATATACCAAGTTGGTTCTTGTTTGACGCCTTGATTAGCAAAGACGCCATAGGCATTGGTCATGTCTACGAGCTTAACTTCTCCCGCTCCCAAAACAAGAGAAAGGCCATATTGGCTCCTGTCATTTAGGGTGGTGATACCCATAGCATGAGCCGTGCTTATAGTCTCATCCAGGCCGGCGATATAAAGAGTCTTGACGGCCGGGATGTTCAAAGAATTTTGTAAAGCTCGCCGCATCGTCACCGGACCGCGGAAACGCCCATCATAGTTATTTGGATTATAGCCGCCGCCAAAATCAGTCCTCAGGTCGTAGAGGACACTGCCCGGTCCCCAGTTATTTGTTTTCCAAGCAGTGGCATAAGCAAATGGCTTGAAGGAAGATCCGGGTTGGCGGTCCATCACGGCGACATTGACATTACCGTCAATATCTTGGTTGAAGAAATCGCGACTACCGACCATGGCCAGGATTTGGCCGGTCTTGGGATCCATTGATACAAGTGAAGCATTGGAAGCGCGGTAAGCGGCTCTGTTTTTGTCTACATTAGTAGCGACAGCTTCTTGGGCATAATTTTGTTTTTCCAGATCAAGGGTCGTATAGACTTTGAGGCCGCCCTCATTGACCATTTTTTCTCCGTACTTTTCAACCAGTTTTTCTTTGACGTACATAACAAAGTGAGGCGCGGTGATGGAGCCATAAGGGTTATTGGAGAAAGTCAGAGTCGCTTTTTGGGCGGCTTCGGCTTCGTCTTTGGAGATATATTTTTGCTCAGCCATCTTTTCGAGGACAGTATCTTTTCGATCCAGAAGTTCTTGCTTGTGAGTTCCATATGGGGAGTAATAGGTCGGGGCTTGTGGCATAGCGGCTAGAACGGCGCATTCTTGTAAACTCAAGTCCTTGAGCTCCTTGTTGAAATAAGTTTTACCGGCTACTTTGATGCCATAGGCATTGGAGCCATAAGGAATTTCGTCCAGGTACATTTTCAAGATGTCGTCTTTTTTGTACATCTGTTCGATTTCGATCGAAAGAATAATTTCTTTGATTTTTCTGGTATAAGAACGTTCAGTTGTTAGCAGGGCATTACGGACATATTGTTGAGTGATGGTCGAACCGCCACCTTTGCTTCTGTCACCGGTTGCTAGGCCGGTAAAAGCTCTGGCAATGCCCATGACGCTAAAGCCGCCATGCTTGTAGAAGTCTTTGTCTTCGATTGCGACGGTGGCGTTTTTGCAATTTTGAGGGATCTCATTCCAGTCAGCCAAGATCCTGTTTTTGTCACCATGAACTTCATAGAGAAGCTTGCCGTTGCGGTCAAAGATTTGGGTTGACTGAGCCGAAAGCCTGGCGTTGATTTTACCCGGTGTTGGTAAGTCTTTGGCGTACCAGGCGAAAAGACCAAAGATAATGCCGAGAAAAATGATGGCGGCAAAGCCAATCTTTTTCCAGCCTTCTTTGGTCGTGAATAAATCTCTCAAAGTTTCTTTTAAATTTTGCGGGGCCAGAGATCTGAGATCAAAACCTTTTGTTTTTCTGGACACACGACGAGAAGTCCGCGCAGTTCGTGGCCGAGATAAAGTACGATATCTCTGTCTCGAGAAGCGTTTCTTCTTTTTATATAAGGGCATACCTTCTCCGTTTATGTTTGAATTATACCTGAAAAAGTGTATATTATTAAGGATAATTATCTTTGGTAAAAAGCAGATAAATTATAAAGATTTTTAGATAAGGTGTCAAGGAAAGGTAAGATGGAAAAAATAGAAGAATTACTTAGTCGCGGCGTCGAAGAGATCTATGTCAAAAGTGAATTAGAAAAAGCTCTTAAGTCAAATAAGAAATTAAAGGTTTACTACGGCGTTGATCCTTCCGGTGCAGAAATTCATCTTGGTCATGCCGTTTGCCTTAGGAAGCTGCAATGCCTTCAGGAGCTTGGCCACAAGATAATTTTTTTGATCGGTGATTTTACCGGTATGATCGGTGATCCAACAGACCGCTCTGCCGTCAGAAAACCTTTGACCAGAAAGGAAGTTTTGGCTAACGCCAAAACCTACAAAGAGCAAGTTTCTAGATTTCTAAAGTTTACGGGCAAAAACCCGGCGGAAATCAGGTTTAACAGTGAATGGAATGATGGTCTGTCTTTCAAAGACTTGATCGAACTCTCTGGCCGCTTTACCGTCCAACAGCTTTTGGAAAGAGATATGTTTCGGAAGCGTTTAAAAGAAAAAAAGCCAATTGGTTTACACGAATTCTTATATCCGGTCATCCAGGGCTATGATGCCGTCATGCTTGATGCCGATATGCAGATTGGCGGGACGGACCAAACCTTCAATATGCTTCAAGGCCGATCCTTGGCCAAATCTCTCAAAAACAAGACTCAGATGGTCATGGCGACCAAGCTCTTGGAAGGGACAGATGGTCGAAAGATGTCCAAAAGCTTCGGCAATACTATTGCCATAAACGATGCGCCGGCTGAAATTTATGGTAAGACGATGTCGATTAAAGATGATTTGATTATCCAATATTTTGAGCTCACGACCGAAATCCCACCAGCAGAAGTCAAAAAGTACGAAAAGGAATTGTCCGGCGGCAAAAATCCTCGCGATATCAAAGCGAAGTTAGCTTATGAGCTGGTCAAACTTTATCACGGCGAGAAAGAAGCCAAAAAAGCAGAAGCCGACTTCAACAAGACTTTTGTCAAAAATGAAACCCCGGATGAGATAGAAGGGAAGCTTCTTTTGGATAAAAATTGGGCTGTCGCCGACCTTTTGCATTTTACCGGCCTGGTTTCCTCGAAATCAGAAGCGAGAAGGCTGATTGACCAAGGTGGAATCAAAATTGACGGAGCAGTTATTGGCGATAGGGAAGCGGTCATTAGGCCTGATGAAGGTATGGTTGTCCAGGTCGGCAAGCGAAAGTTTATCAAAGTCAAACTAGACAAATAGTAAAGAGTTATCTTATCATCGCTTTTGATTTAAGATTAAACTATGTCTATCAATTTAAATTCAAATATAGAGCAGATCGCTGGCATTGGTCCGGCCTACATCCAGAGGCTCAAGAAGCTTGGCGTCATCACCGTCCGCGACCTTCTTTTTTACTTGCCCAGGCGCTGGGATGACTATTCTCATATCATTCCTATAAATCAAGTTCAACCGGAGGAGAAAGTTAGTGTCCGGGGCAAGATTTGGGAAATTTCCAACAAGAGGACGAGGACGGGTATGAACATTACCGAAGCAGTTGTTGCCGACAATACCGGCACTTTGAAGGCAGTCTGGTTCAACCAGCCTTTTTTGACCAAAACTTTAAAAGCCGGTGATGAAATTTGCCTGGCCGGCCGAGTCGAATGGAACAGAAGTTCAGTCGGCATGTCGTCGCCCGGTTATGAAAAGATTAGCGAAGAAGAAGGCGAGCTGACTCACGTTGGCCGGATTGTCCCGGTCTACGCCGAGACCGAGGGTCTTTCTTCCAAGTGGCTCCGCTCCAAGATAAAACCCTTAATGAAGCTGATTTATGGTATCAGGGATTACCTGCCGGAAGAGATCAAAAAAGAACAAAAACTGATTGATTTACCGGCGGCCATCCGTCAGATGCATTTTCCGGAAAATGCTCTCCAGCTCAAGCGGGCCAAAGACAGACTGGATTTCGACGAGATGTTTCTTTTGCAGCTTGCTGTTATAAATTCCAGAAAAAAGCTCGAGCACGAACGGGCCATTGCCATCCCCTTCAATGAAGCCTTGGTCAAAGGGTTTGTCAGCGACTTGTCTTTCAAGCTGACCGACGCTCAGAGGAGAGCAGCTTGGGAGATTTTGCAGGATCTGGCCCGGATGCACCCGATGAACCGGCTTCTCCAGGGTGATGTCGGTAGCGGCAAAACCGTTGTTGCCGCTATCGCTATGCTTAATGCGGCTATCTCCAAAAACCAAGCGGTCCTAATGTGCCCGACAGAGATTTTGGCCAGGCAGCACTATGCCGGTATCTATAAATTACTTAAACCTTTTGAGATTGAGCCGGTCCTTTTGGTCGGCTCAACACCCAAGACAGTCAAGGAAGAAATCTATAGCAAAATCCGTGACGGAGAAGTTCTGGTTGTCATTGGCACCCATGCGCTTTTGGAAAAAGGAGTTGAATTTTGGCGCTTAGGTTTAGCCGTTGTCGATGAACAGCATCGCTTCGGGGTTGATCAACGAGCCGCCTTGCGCAAAGAAAGCCTCTCGACCAAGACTTTGCCTCATTTCTTGACGATGACGGCAACACCGATTCCCCGGACTTTGACTTTGACTATTTTTGGCGACCTCGATATTTCCATCTTGAATGAGCTACCGCCGGGCCGGAAACCGACCATGACCCGGATTGTTCCAAACGAAAAAAGAAGCGACGGTTACCATTTTATCGAAGAAGAGATAAAAAAGGGTCGCCAGGCTTTTGTCATTTGTCCTTTGGTCGGCGAGGAAGAAAATGCCGAAAATGAAAGAAAGTCAGTTGTGGCCGAATACAACAACTTGAGCAAAAAGATTTATCCGAAATTAAAAATTTCTTATATTCACGGCAAGATGAAGGCCAAGGAAAAAGAACAAATTATGGCCGACTTCAAAACCAACAAGACGGACATTCTCGTTTCAACTTCCGTCATCGAAGTTGGCATCGACGTCCCGAATGCCACGATTATGGTCATAGAAGACGCCGATCGCTTTGGCTTGTCTCAGCTTCACCAATTCCGTGGCCGAGTTGGCCGGGGTGAGGATCAATCTTATTGCTTTCTTTTTACCAAATCCAAGTCGGAAGTTAGTCTACAAAGGCTACGGGCCTTATCGGAGACAAATGATGGTTTCAAATTAGCCGAGTCCGATCTTTCATTTCGAGGGCCGGGGGACTTTATTGGCACGAGGCAACACGGCCTGCCCGACATCAAGATGAAGAATCTGATGGATGTCACTTTAATCAAAAAATGCCGGGATGCAGCCATAAATTATTTAATGAAGTATAATCTAGAAGACAATCCGGCCCTGTTCGAAAAAACGAGGGTTTACGACTCGATACTTTATCTGGAGTAGAGGATGGAAGAGAAATCAAAATTAGTCGAAAAAATAGGCATTGTTATCTTGTCTTTGGTTATTCTCGGCGCCGGTGTTTTGCTTCTCAAGGAAGAAGAAGCCCCGGTCACTTTTGTCCCGTCAACGGAGAATAATAAAGAAGTGGTAAGTGGAGCCAAAGAAGCTAAACAAGCAGAAGCAGTCAAAGCTTCATCGACTGCGCCTAAAGGCAAAATTAGTATCAACAGTGCTTCAACCGAAGATCTGGATAGCTTGCCGGGGATCGGACCGGTCTTGGCCCAACGAATTGTTGATTACAGAAAACAGAATGGGAGCTTCAAATCTCTGGAAGAGATTATGGAAGTTTCTGGTATCGGCGAGGCAAAATTTGGCAAAATGAAAAGCCTAATCAGCCTCTAGAAAGTTTGGTATAATCTTTCTAACAGCTAACGCGGAGGGAACATGCCCAAAAAGGAAAAACCAAAAGCAGATAAAAACATTGATTCACCGGCCGAAGAGGTTACGGAAAACTTGGAAACAGAAGAAAGTGATGACGCAGTCGCTCCGGCCAAAGTGGATGATGTTTTTGCCAAACCTTTTCCCGAAGTCAAAGAGCCTGTGGCCGAGAGCGAAAAAGAAGCACCGGTAAAAGTTGAACCCGTGCTGAGGGAAAATAAAAATCCCAAAGAACTAAAAAGGAAAGAAAGAAAAGTTCGATTGGCAGTTTTTGCTCTGGGCGTTTTGCTCGGTGTCATCATTTCAGCCATCATCTTTGGTTTTTTATATTACAAATCAGGCCGAGACCTTTATAGCAGTTACAATAGTATCATCACTTCACAGAAAAAATTAACCGGCTTGATCGTTGCCCAAAAAGACAAACCAAAGATTGGCCAAATTAATAGTTCTTGCGTTACCTTGAGCGAGGCAGAAAAGGGGACGATTAATTCCTGGAAAAGCTATGAAAATAACCGATACGGCTTGACTTTCAAGTTGCCGGTTAGTTTCAAGGAAGATAAACCAAGCACTACTAGCCAGTTTTTCTTGAGCGAACAGACAGATAAAACTTCTTATCTGACGGTAATGACAGGGGAAGCAGTCAAGAATTCTATTCCTACCGGCTATTCGCCGGAATCCGAAAAGAAAGCTCAAGTTGCTTGCCAAGAGGCAACTATCTCTTATTATGATGACAAAACAGGGGAGCAACGGATTAACCTGGTTCAGCTAACCGTGAACGATGTTCCTTATAGATTTGAATATAACTACGGCTCTAGTGAAGAAGCCCTGACCAACAATGACTTTGCCAAGATGTTTGACCTCTTTCTAAAGACAATAAACATCCAACAATAAATAATTAACCCGCCTCCGTCAGCGGAGTTTATCCGCCTCTGGCGGAGACGGGCAAGCAATTAATAATTAATTCCCGGCTACTCACCGCTCGCAATGACGATGGCTATCTGTTTTATGTTATAATCCATTATTACCTGTAATGATTCCCTGACTTCCAAAGGGGTGAGAAGACATGTCTGTCGAAGCGACAAGGCGATGGAAAGAAAAGCTTGCCGGACTTGTAGTAGAAGCCAAGAAGGTAAGGCCAACTGAGGCCAGGTTATTTTTTCTGGTCAAGGCCATTAGGGGGCTGGAGACGACCGGAAACCGATCCCTCTTTCTGGCCTCTGGACTGAAGACTTTGGCCCTCCGGACAATGGATTCTCTCGGCATCGATGAAAAACATATCGATCGCAGCTTCATCCGGATCGATCCGACCTACAAACTGCCTGATGGCAAGGCCGGCCATGTCATTCGGAAGAAGTTGGTCAAGAAGTTCGGTGCCAGAAAGGTCAACGACCTGGTCGTGGTAAGAACCGTTCCGGTACCAGCGACGACAAAGACGGTTTACCAGCTTGATGCGGAACGTTTTGGCCTTTTGACTGCCGAAGAGAAGAGGCGGTGGGCCAAGATCGTTGGCAAGAGGAAAGTGACCGTCGGCGATCCGCCTAAGAGAGCGAAGGCGGGTAAGCCTCGCCGTCAGAAGAAGGGTTGAAACAGGAAGGGGCCGGACGCACTAGGTGCGTCCGGCCCCAAACCATATTTATAGTCGCCACCTTGTAGCGACTAGTCATTGGTCGTTAGCTGTATTAAATTAAAATATTTCTTGAAAGGCTAGTAGCAAATAGCTAATAGCGAACATTTTCGGGTGGAGGCACCACCCGCGAACGAGTGGTGCCTACTTACTTACGGTTGCCCTTATTACCTGGACGGTAATCCAGGCAATCCCGAGATTCATGACGACATAAAGAGGTGGGCAGACGATCTCGGAGATCGGATCACTGTTGACGAAAGCCATCTTTGTCAGATAGCCTCCGGCAATAGCCCAAGTCGCCCAACAGACTATCAGACCGACGATGAGCAGAAGATCTTTTTTCATTTCATCTTCCCCTCTCTTTTCTGAGACGAAAGTGAATGAAGATGACGAAGATAGCTGCAAAAAAGAGCGGGGCGGGAAATGTTCCTAACTTCCAGACGATAGCTCCTGCAACGATTGCAGTCGCGGCCATCAGGAGTAAGGAGGGTCCAGGGAAGCCAGAAAGTTCTCGCCGCAATCTTTTAATCTGCATAATACTTCCTTTCACGGCTTTGTTCCAAGGGGTATTTTCATTCCGTATTTCTGGAGCCCTTCTTAATTGCCGGATAGCTTTGGACTCTTTTGAGGGGTTTCCAGACTTTCCTCATCATGAGATAGAACCAAATGAGGAAAATCGCTCCACCGAGAGCAATCTCGGCTTCGAGCTGTAGCCCGGCTTTGTAGGCAACAAGGCTGAAAATCAGCATCAGCGCTGCCATGGCCAGGCTAAACCGGAGAGGATTGAAGAATTGCTTTATCCTAGCCCACATGACGACTCCTTTCAGAGAGTTTTCTTTTGGACAGGTTCTTCCAGAATGGTTGCTCCGCAGAACCAGCAGACTCCGATTCGCATCTTATAGAGTCGGCCTTCGCCGTCTTCTTGGTAGAACTCCAGCTCTTCAAAGTCTTTGGTGGTTCTTGGGACATTACAGCGGGGGCAGAGGCCGGTAATGGCCACTACTTCTTCGTCGGCCATCCTTTTGGCTCCTTTGTTCATTTGGCAAGCTGCTCTTATCAACGTAAGTTTTTATATTATACTGAAAAATCTCTAAATGTCAATACTCATAACTATTTAATCCCAGACGGGACCCTTGTAGGGGCCAGCTACTATTTAACTCATTCATAGCGAACGCCCCCGTCCGCAACAATGAAACATTGTGCAAACGGGGGCGTGCAGGGAGGTTACTTCTTCTCGAAGCAAGTGATGGTGGCTACCCACCGAGACACTTCCACCCAGAAGAAGCTTGGAGCAGGCCGTCAGTGGATGTAATCAGAAATCCGGCTGTCTGGGCTGACGACCCTCTTGGGGTAAGCGATCTCGAATGGAGCACTTGCTGAGGAGCTCATTAACCCAATTAACCCGATCGGTTCCTCGAAGGGCCCACCGGGAGTCTTAGTACCCAGGCAGGTGTCACAAGTGATCGAGGGGTTCCGATCGCAGGACACTCCCGGGGCCCAAGGGCATGGAAGCTTGGTCTCTCTTGAGAGCCTTTCCAAGCCGTCGTACATCTCTACCTCCCAAGGTCCTGGAGAAGCGGGGGCTTCCCTCCTTAAGCCATAATATATCATAATAATTAGCTTAAGTCAAGACAACAAAGACAAAGTTTGATTTGTTGAGCTCCTTATCTTCTGTCATCCTGAGCCGTTGGCGAAGGATCCCTGCCTAGTCGGTAGACAGGTCGAGATTCTTCATTTCATTCAGAATGATAAGACTAATAATTAAAAATTGAATTTGAATAACCCTCCTTTGCCAAGGCTACGGACGGGCAAGAAATTAAGAACCCCGCCTAAATGAAATTCATT
This sequence comes from uncultured Candidatus Saccharibacteria bacterium, assembly GCA_964471065.1. GTDB lineage: Bacteria > Patescibacteriota > CPR2 > UBA1875 > CAIMLA01 > CAYYEV01. The sequence goes on along the minus strand of CAYYEV010000003.1, from coordinate 19,298 downwards.
TCGGGCAGGCAAGAACTAAAAATTACTGAATATCATTGATATGAAGCCTCTTACCTCTTGACATATGGGTTAAGTGGTGTTAGACTTCAAGCCCTAAGACAAAGAACAAAGTTGCTTTAACAAAGCTAAAAATTGAAGATTCTGAAAATAGACCTCGGAGGAAGGTCTTTTTGAATGAGTTTTCAAAGGAAAAGCTAGCACCCCACAACAGAATTACAGCGGTCAGATGCAGCGACGAGTCAGGAGGGCTCGGAGATGAAAAAGACACTGCTCATCATGGCTGTCTTGGTGCTCTCCTGTGTCATCATGGGAGAAGTGTCGGCAGCACAGGCAAAGAGGGGGATCGCGACAGATCCTCATTTGCTCAACTGGTCAAGACTTGGCGGTGATCCGTTCTTTGCAGGCGGAGCTCCAACCAAGGCTCGGTTCCAGAAGCTGATGGCCCACAACGCTGATGTCCAAGCAGCCCTGTCGGTCATTGTTCAGCAGAATGGACAACCAGCTTGGGTCGTCTCAGCTGCTCAAAAGGCAGCAAAGGAAGGGAAGATCAAGAGCGGCAAACTCAAGAGAGGGTATCTTGGCTGGATGGCCTTCGGCCGTTACGGCAAGATCAAGATCCGTCCGACTAAGTGGGTCGGGTCTGGTAGCCCTTCGACTTGGTACGTCATCGCCACAAGAACTGTGACCAAGACGACAAGCACTTGTCGGATTGTCACCACTTACCGGTATCGAGTTGAGGCGCCAAAGAAGTGCATGAACGTAGTTGTCCCGACAAGGCTCAAGAACGTTGTGAAAAAGACCTACCCGGTCTATGTAACGAAGCGGATTGGCTCAAAAACCGGGCCTCTTATGGCCGGCTGGCCGATCACTGGAGTCTTCGGCAAGAAAGCTCCAATCACCAAGCCTTCGGCGACGAAGAAAGTCCTTTTCGGTTACTTCCCGGCGAAGACTAGCTTCGTTGTTACCGAGGAGGCCGATGCCTTCCCAGGCTTCGAGCCGGTTATTTCCAAACTGACGGGCAAGACTCCAGCTAAGCCGTTGACTCTCATTTTGGTCAACAAGGAGAAGTACTGTCCGCCACCACCGCCACCTCTTCCCAAAGAGCATGCGGTTTACGCCCAGAAGCTAAATTACAATACGGGCGACTGGATTGCTGGTTGGATCATTAACTTGAGTGTTGACGGATCTCAGGTCCAGAAACCCTCATCGGGTGTTGGTTGGACTTTCCTTGACTACGTCGAGGAAGGGAAGACCTTCACGGTCTTCGAGGAAGAACTGCCGTCTTGGCAGGCGATGACGCCGACTTCGGTGACTAAGGTCATGGGCAAGAAGGACGAGTACATCACTTTCTGCAACCGGCCCGTGAAGCCACCACCGCCGCCTCCGCCTTCGGACAAGCTGAAGATCAAAGCTGACTTCGAGGCAGATTGTGGCCGTTCGGATTTCTTCGTTGTTGATTTTCAGGCAACGGTGATAAACCCCGATGGGGACGCTATCACCGTCACTTGGAACTGGAACGGTGGCTCGGCCACCGGTCTCAACCCCCGGAATATCCAATTCCTCTACGCTGTGACGTACGTCATCACGGCGACAGTAGAGGATGCGTCCGGCAATAGAGACTCAACAACGCTTACCATCCGTCTGTCCGGGCCTGGCACACCGCCGGCGCCTTGAGCCAACATGACCGCTGTGGGGGTGACCCGATGCAATTGCATCGGGTCACCCCCAGCACTGACAATAATCATAAATTTAAATATTAGTAACAATGGAGGGCCCCAACAATTTTGTTGGAAGAGGACCATGTACCGGTCGGTACATGGCAGACCCCATACCACATAGGGTATAGGGTAAAGAAAGGAAGAAGATGAAAAAATTACTAAAACTTACCAAAATGAAGGCCTTGAGCCTTTTCGCTCTTTTTGCTTTTATCTTGCCTTTGGCAACTCTTGCCGCTAATCCAGTTTTGGATTCGGTTAACTTGTATCAGATTGCCAATACGGCAAACTCGACCACTTGGGGCACGACTGCCCAAGCCGATCCCGGTGAGACTTTGACCTTTATGGTCCATGTCCACAACAATGTTGTTGATAGCACGGCCACAGGCGTCCGGGTTAAAGCAACTTTGCCAACGGGAGAAGTAACTCAAGGTAGTTCGACCGCGACGGTCAGTGCAAACAATGCGACTGCTGTTTCGAGTACGGTCAACTTTACCTTGTCGGAGTTGGCTCATCTCGAATACATCCCGGGCAGTACTGTTCTCTACAACCATAATGGGCAAGCCGTTCAGACTTTACCGGACGGGATTGTAGGCAGCGGTATCGATGTCACCAATAAGCTTCAAGGCTGTTGGGAATATGAGCTTTGGGTCAAATTCCAAGTTAAGGTAGTCAAAGGTGAAGTCAGCAAGTTGTGCAAGATTGTCGCTCGAGTTTACGAAGATGCCAACAGAAACGGTATCCGTGATGCCGGTGAAGCTTTGCTTCAAGGTTGGACAGTCAATCTTTCCACTCGTGGCTCTCAGATTACTGACAGCAATGGACGGGTTATCTTTACCGGTCTAGTCCCTGGTATGTATACCGCTTCAGAGGACTTGATGTCCGGTTGGATCAATACGACTCCATTATCGCTCAGCGTTTCTTGTACTCCTGAGGTAGATGGTTATGTCGAATTCGGCAATGTCCGGCCATCAGAAGAAGAACCACCTCCGGTTATCCCACCGGAAGAAGCACCACCGGTTTTGCCAAGTAGTGGCCCGGTAGAAGCAGCTGCCGGTATCATCGGTAGTCTCGGTCTCGGTAGCGCTGGTTATCTCTATCAGAAGAGCCGAAGCCGATTGAAGAATTCTTTCAAAAAATTCTAAAGCAAAAAAACAAATATTAATTATCAGTTAACAATAAATAAAAAGTTGCACCAAGCCTAACTTGGTGCAACTTTTTATATGAATCAACAAATTCAACTTGCCTGTCGATAAGCAGGCGATTTCAACATGTTCAACCTTTTTATTCTTTACAAAAAACCGAAAATATTGTATATATATGGCAAGATCAAACATCCGGCGAAAAAGCAGGAGGGAGGGACATGTCCTTTGATCTCAAGACGTATAAGCGAGTAGAGAGTGGTGCGGTCCGGACGGCCTTCTCGACAGCTGCTTTCGTCAAAACTCCGGGTTGGACCTTGGGCTTTGTCCCATTACCCGGCAGCCAGCCGCAGATCATGGAGATTATCGAGGTGACGAGCAAAAAAATCGTCGGCTTTACCATCGATCGTGAAGATGCGGAGAAAGAGGCGAGGGAGCTGGCGGAAGCCGAACAACACTTAGCCGAGGATTCTTTGGCTATTCCTTCCGTCTCTCTGACGCCGGTTGTCTGACTCTGTGGTCAGGGTAGGGCTGACCACACGGGGCGGGGAGCGCAGGAATGCGCACCCCGCCCCCTTCCAATTAAATAAATTGAATCGCCCCCGATTGCCAGAAGGCAATCGGGGGCTTTGTCTTATGAGCCTACCCGTTCTGGGCTCGTCTGGCCTGGAGGTGCTGCCGACACCAGCGACGATGAAGAAAGATGGTAGCGATGAGGACGGCGACTCCCAGGGCGAAAACGAAGATGCCGCCCTCAACCAGTTGAATTCCGAGCCGGGAGATAGCTGGTTTGGCACTTGTAATCCTTTGGTCTCCGATGACGCAAAGAGAGCTTCCGAGGAGGATGATGCTTAGACCGACCAGACTCGCGACGATAAAGAGGACGTGACCGGCAAACCGCTGGCGTGACATGATGCCCCCTGAACTCGTTTTCAAGACTGCCACATAATGACATAGATGCTCCACTAAGTCAATGATTTGTCTTGCTTTTCCTTTTTTGTCATCCTATCCGATGACTTCGGCAGTCGTATCGGACTCGTCGGAGAGGAGTAATTTGTCGAAATTACGACAGCCTGTCCGATCTTTGGCGGATGAGGATCTCTCTCTTGTATTTATCCTAAAAAATGTTATTATAACAACCACTTCTTATGAGAATGTTCCTTGATGTCAAAAAGGGAGGGGCAATGAGTGGGAGATACAAGTTTGTTTACAGACAGCCGGTCATCAAGGAAGATGAACAGGGGAAAAGGGTGGTTTGGCTGATCCATACAGACAACTTCCCGGCCGAGACCGAAGCGGATGCTAAAAGATGGACCGGTGAGCTGGTTGAACTCCAGGCGGTCGAGCTAGACGGAGTCGTCTACAAGCCAGTGGGGCTCAGGTTCGAGAAAGTGGCCTGATCACGGAGGAGGTGATCACATGAGCACGATTCATATTTCTGAGGTAGATCTCAGTGAAGCGGCTCAGAGATGGATGTTCTCGAGCGGAACCAAAAGCCGCCTGGAACAGTATCTCTTCACTCGTCTGATCCTTATGTCCAGAGAAGGCTCTGCCTGCTACCCTCGTAATAGTGAGGACTGGGAACGGGTTCAACGGATGATGGAGCTTGTCCCGGAGATTCGAAAAAGGACCCATCTGCTAGCAGAGAGCTCGCCCATCTGGAAAGGTCAGCTTGAACGCTGGGCAGAACTTTGCCGGCTGTCCAAGAAGGGGGCAACCGGAAGGATGAACGAGATCATTCTCCAGATTTGTCTGGAGAATGGAGATAGGATTGCCATGATCCATGCTGTCAACGGATGGTGATTCTGCCATTGTGGCTAGAGCGGGGGCCTAGCCACACCCGGGGCGGGGTGCGCAGAAATGCGCACCCCGCCCCAATTCTTTTATATATAAAAAACTGTCATTCTGAGCGAAGCGAAGAATCTCACAATACTAGCCACTAGTTGATTATTTTATTCTGGCCAATGGCCAGAAATGCAAAACGCCCCCTGCAACCGTAGTTGCTAGGGGGCGTCGTGACTCTTGGAGTGGTGTGACTTGAAGCTCGTTCCTCCTCTCCTTCCTCTGATCGTTCGAGGAGCTTTTGGAGATTACGAAGTAGCCAAAACAGGTGATACTCTATTACGGCTAGGGCTGTCCAGGCGATGCTAACTATCAAGAAAACCAGGGAGCTAAGGCGGGCTCCTTGGTAAAGACAGCTAATCGCAAAGCCGAGGAACAAACCAGCGACAATTGCCGTTACGATGAACTTGAAGAAGTGCTTGTTCATGGCCTTATTCCTCAATTTGGGTACGAGTCAGGATGACCTGGCTTCTTCTGGGCATCGTGGGCCAGCCAGAGTAGGCGATACCTGTGTACAGCTAGACCCAGGCAGAGCCCCGAGCCTCCAAAGAGGATGAACAGAAAAACGGGGTCACCTCCTCCTTGCTGCAGGTAGGCAAGTCCATGACCGCCAGACCAGGCAGCAAGAAACGCTACTATCACGAATTTGACGATGGGCTCCTTCATGTCTTCTCCAGTTGGTTTTGGTTGAGACCCGGTCAAGGTCACCAGACTTTGAAAAGAAAGGTTATGGTAGAGATAACCCAAGCCCCGGCGCAGATAGAGAATACCGTGCCCCAGAAACAGCGACCACTGGCCATTGTTTCAAGATCGTCGATGAGCAGGCTGACACCGACGTAGATAACAGCTACTGTGGCGAAAATCTGATATTCAAGCCCCATGATTCCTCCAAGAGTCGATAGTAGGTACTTCAAAATGACTACGATATAATATCATAAAACATGCTAAAAGTCAAGGAAAATAGACTATTGTTGAATCTGTTGATTAATTAATAATTGAACTTGATTACAAATTAAAAATTCAGAGGGTTACTTTATACACTTTATGAACTTTACAGACTTTTCACTGGAGAAAGCCTTATGGGCTTTCTCCCCTTGACAAATAGTAAAAAATAATGTTAGAATTAATTACTTTAATAAAGTACTAATAGATTTCCGGAAATAACCTTTTTCGACGTTCTATTTACTAAGTTGAAGAAGATTATTTTTAAATGCGCCTCTGGCGCAGAAGCCGCTTAAATGCGGCACGGAAAGAGAATATGAACAAAGTAAGAACTGTCAAAGGCAGTTTCTCAAGGCACAATGCGTCCAATTTCAGGCCGCAAAAAGGGCACAGATCATTCGGCCCGACAAACATCAGACGAAACAAAGGGACTAAGGGTCAATACATCGATCCTAGTAAATTTGTTTGTAAAGCCGTAAAGGTAGAAAGCGAAAAAACGGAGATAAAACATACATTTGAAGACTTCGATTTTTGTCATGAACTAAAAATTAACTTAAAAAAACGAAACTACCGGACGCCGATGCCGATCCAGGATCAGGCGATTAAGCCGATTATGGCCGGCCGTGATCTGGTCGGACTGGCCAATACCGGTACCGGCAAAACGGCTGCTTTTTTGCTGCCCCTGATCAATAAAGTTATGCAGGACAAGAGCCAAAAGGTTCTTATCATCACGCCGACTAGAGAGCTGGCGCTACAGATCGAAACCGAACTGCATCAATTTAGCTGGGGCATGAGAATTTTTTATGCCACCTGTGTCGGTGGTATGCCGATGGGCAAACAGATGTCGGCTCTGCGCCGAAATCCGAATTTTGTCATCGGGACACCCGGACGGCTAAAGGATATGTGCGACCGCCGGTTACTCAATCTGCCGAGCTTCAATAATGTCGTTCTGGACGAAGTCGACCGGATGCTCGATATGGGTTTTGTCAACGAAATCAGACGCTTCATCGATCAGTTGCCGGCAAAGCGACAATCGCTTTTCTTCTCGGCGACCATCCCACCGAAAATCAGGGACTTGGTCTCGACCTTTGCTAACGATCCGGTTACGATTTCGGTTTCGAGTGGTCAAACGGCTGACGGCATCGACCAGGATGTTGTCAAAGTCCGTGACAGAAACGCGAAATTCGATGCTCTGACCGAACTTTTGACCGATCCGGAACTTTCTAAAGTCTTGATCTTTTCTGAAACCAAAAGAGGAGTCGAGAAGTTGGCCATTGCCCTTAACAAAAACGGCTTCAAGGCCGATTCGATTCATGGCGACAAACGCCAAGGGCAAAGAGCAAGGGCGTTAAGTTCCTTTAAGAATAACAGTGTCCAGGTCTTGGTGGCGACCGATGTCGCCGCTCGCGGCATTGACATCAAAGATGTAACCCATGTCATCAACTACACCGTTCCAAATACCTACGAAGACTACATCCACCGGATTGGACGGACCGGACGGGGTAACAAATCGGGCAAAGCCCTGACTTTTGTCGAATCGTACTAACCAAGTTGCTTGCCCTCCCTACCTTATTGTGTCATCCTGAGTGAAACGAAGGATCTCCCAATGAAGATTGTTGTAAAAGTAATTCCGAATAGTTCTCTCGAAAAAATTGAAAAGATAAGCGAGAACCTGTCCAGCACTTTTCCCAAAAGGTGCTGTGGCGAATACAAAATCTGGCTCCACGCCAAACCAATCGAGGGCGAGGCAAATAAAAAAGTCATTCAACTCCTAGCTGAGTATTTTGATGTCAGTAAATCGCAAGTAACCCTAGTCTCAGGTCAAAAGTCTAGAACGAAAGTTTTTGAAATAAAATAGTTTGTCTACTTGTTGCTTTCTTTTTATTGTCGGCGGAGTTATCCGCGGCATCGTCGGATATCTGAAGTATCACTTTAATTACAAAAATGTGCCTTTCAAATGGACATATTTTCTAATGATGACCTTGCTTTCCGGTGTCGTCGGCCTGGCGACAGGTTGGCTGGTCAAGGGGATTGTAAACGATACCGGCTCGATTACTGTTTTCTATACCTTCCTTGCCGGTTATGCCGGTGGTGATTTCATCGAGAACGCTTACAAAATCGTTTTCAAAAAAGAATCTATCTTCAAGCTTCCCATCCCGGCGAAGTCAAAATAGTCTTTATCTAAAAATGGAAGAAGGCGACCACGCTTCACGCGTAGTCGCCTTCAATAGTTTCGGCCCTGCCCATGGCCGCCTACTTTTCTAGCTCATTGAGCTTGCCAGAGTAGGGCAGCAAGACCTCTTCCAAGTCGAGCTCATGAGAAGGAGCGAACCTGGCTGCTATTTGTATAGTCCAGGCCAGGCCAATCTCGGCCATCTCCTCACGTTTGGGATCTTTATGGGCCAGAATCCCTTGTTGGATTACATTGAGCCGCTCGACTGCCCAGCCGAGAAGTTGGTGCGCTTTCCTCTGGTCAAAGGCTGGGGTCTCGTCGTCCTCAGGCGTGAACCAGTCGTCAAGGCCAGTAGAGGCATCAGGATCTTCGTCTGCAAAGGGGTTATAGTCATCTGGCGGTGGGACTTCTTCTGTCGGAACGGCTGACTCTGGCTCCTCAACCTCCACGGGTTCTTCAGCTGGTGACTCATCCTCTGGCTGGCTTGGTACTTCTTCCTGGAAGACTCTTTTTGCCTCGTCCGGATTATCCTGGACGATATAGACTCCGTTCCGATCGCGGTAGGCGACCAAGCTGGGAATCCCCTGGAGAGTCTGCATCAGGCCAACCGGCCGGAGACCAAGCTCTTTGGCAAACCAGAGGACACTGTACCTCTTGGCATCATTACCATATTTTTGAAGCCAGCTGTGCGGATCGTCGATGATTTCCAGTGCCTTGCCGACAATCATCTGATCCCGCTCAGATTGGTACGGGTTAGGATCCTTGGCGAAGTCATCGAGGTTGTGCCTCATCTCCAAGCGAAGGTAGTGCTTGTCGATCTTGTAACCAAATGCCTGGAAGAGGAACAAGATCTCGACTAGTGTCATTTGGTGTCCGATGTTGGCGATATCTAACAAAGGTGGACGCGAACTTCCCCGACGGATTTTCAGTGTCATAGCTTTATCCTTCCTTGGAGCCCTGGCTCTTGTCAGCCCGGTCTTGAGCTTTCCTGATTTCCGCTGAGATCAGAAGCTGCTGGTCAGACAAAGGCAAATAGCCTCTGACTCGGTAGGTGCCGTTTTCCCACCCAGCTTCCACTCCCGGTGAGTCATACATCGCTTGTAAGACGGCTGTTGGTTTTTCCACTAGTCGATCGGCGAACCAAAGAGCCGTCCCTTCCTCTCTTGTTTTGGCCCGGTATTTCTGGAGCCAACTCTTGGGATCATCAATGAGTTGGACGGCTTGTTCAACTCTCATCTTTGGTGTTCGCTTCCCATAGCCTTTGGAGTCTTTGGGGGCAGGAAGCTGGCTGAAGCTTCTCGGAGAATATTTTGCCTCGATGACGAGAAGGTCCCGGTTGATGACATAGCCGAAAGCGTTGAAGAAGCTTACGCTATTATCCGGTCCCATCTCTTGTTCGGGTTTGTATTCCTTACGGTCCCAGAGGAGATAGACAACGACTGCTCTTTGCCCCGGCATCTCTTCCAATGTCATGGTACCATTCCTTTCACGGAATCATTGTCGTTAGTGGCAAAATAGTACCACGAAGTAGGCAGAAGTCAAGACAAACCGCCAGTAGCGGTTTGTCATCTGTCAATTGCTATCAGCTACAAGCAAGAAAACAATTATCAGCCAGATGCTCTTAATTGCAAGGATTGAAAAAGGCGCTCCTAAATGCTAAAATTACGAAGTGTTTTAG
>CAYYEV010000003.1:3595-9796 GCA_964471065.1 uncultured Candidatus Saccharibacteria bacterium | reverse complement strand
TTGTCGTTAGTGGCAAAATAGTACCACGAAGTAGGCAGAAGTCAAGGGAAACCGCTTGCGGCGGTTTGCTATCCGCTAACAGTCATCTGCTATCGGCTTTTGGCTGCGAGGATTGAAAAAGACGCTCCTAAATGCTAAAATTACGAAGTATTTTAGCCCCGACAAAATGTTTCGCTATTTTGTTGTCATCCTGAACTTTTCAGTCTTACACTGAAAAGCGTGAGGATCTAGTGAGATTGCCACGGCCTACAGCCTCGCAATGACAGGGCAATGACGAACGGATGTGGCGGAATTTCATCCTTCGGATGATCAGCCGGAGGCTGAGGTATACTTGCCTGCAGCAGGCAGGCACCTTATGATAACAGATAACGTGCCCGGGTGGCGGAATTGGTATACGCGCTAGTCTTAGGAACTAGTGCCAGAAATGGCTTGCGAGTTCGAGTCTCGCCTCGGGCACCAAATTTATCCCAGCGGAGTCCCTACGGGATCTCGCCTGGGATTTACCCGCCTCAGGAGGGCTTGGTAGACTATTTAAGGCGTGGGAAAGGATTGAATTAAAAGAAAAAATAGAGTATTTTTGTAGGGCATTGAAAAGGAGGCCAAGCCGGTAGGGTTTGGCCAAAATTGTACCTAGACATGGCTTGGAGGGGGAAGATGGTCGATAGATTAGCAGAAGCAGCTGGGAAGATTATCATTGCACTCGATGTTTCGAAGCTGGAGAGCAAGAATTACTCGGTCTCTGGGCTGATGAACGAACTAGGGGATAGGGTCGGCTGCGTCAAGATCGGGCTTGAGCTGATCACGGCGATTGGCGGGCCAGAGGCAGTCAAGTTTGTTCGCTCCTACGGAGGAGATGTCTTCTACGACGGCAAATTCGCCGACATCCCAAACACAGTCGGTAAGGCTTCGGCGGCTGCTATTCAGCAGGGCGTCTCGATGCTCAATGTCCATGCATCATGTGGGATTAATGCAATGAGAAGAGCCGTGGATGAGGCGGAGGGGAGGAGCCTCGTCTTGGCTGTCACTGTCTTGACCTCGCTTAGCGAGGAAGATGTCTGGAGCATTTACCACACTTCCAGTGAGCAGAAAGTGTTTGAGTTTGCGCTTGATGCTCATGAGGCGGGCTGCGATGGCATTATCTGCTCGCCCAAGGAACTCGGCATCTTGAGTAACGAACCGGCTCTCAAGAAAATGCTTCGGGTCACTCCGGGCGTCCGTCCAACCTGGGCGGCGAAGAACGATCAGAAACGGGTGATGACGCCAGCCGAAGCTATTGCCTCTGGCGCGGACTATGTTGTCATCGGCCGGCCGATCACCGATCCGCCGCCGGAAATCGGTAATCCGACCGAGGCGGTTGTCAAGATTGCCGAGGAAATCGCAAGTGTCCTCTAGGAGATCAGATGGAACCAGAAGGACAAAGCAAAAACCTAGCTCTACTTCAGGAAGTCGGCGCAATCATCACTGACAGCCACATCGTATACACTTCGGACAAGCACGGCTCTGCCTATGTCAACAAAGACGCGGTTTACCCGCATACCGAGTTGACGTCGGCGCTTTGCTGGACAATTGCAAGTCAGTTTGTCGAGTACAACGTTGAGGTTATCGTTGGGCCGGCGCTAGGCGGTATCATCCTTTCTCAGTGGACAGCTGACGCTTTGACCAAGTTGTCTGGCCGTGAGGTCCTGGCGGTCTATGCGGAGAAGCAACTAAGCCATGCCAGCGCTCCCGATCCTCTCATGCGAGGTATCTTTTTTGAGACGGGGGAGTTCATCTTCAAACGCGGCTACGACAAGATTGTGGCCGGAAAGAGGGTCTTGGTTGTCGAGGACGTTTTGACGACTGGCGGTTCGGTCAAGAAGGTGATCGAAGCGGTCAACGAACTCCAAGGCGAAGTCGTTGGGCTGGGCGCTCTCTGCAACCGGGGTAAGGTAACTCCGGCAGATGTCGGCTTTGATGGCAAACTCTTCGCTGTAGTCGAGGTCGATCTCGCCGCTTGGAGCGCAGAAGAGTGTCCGCTCTGTGCGGGCGGTGTGCCGGTCAATACCGAAGTCGGCAAGGGAAGGGAATTTCTTGCCAGGCAGGTGTGACTGGCGGCCGAAACTGGGCGGTACCCGTCTTACGACGGGTACCGCCTCTTCATTTATTGATAAAGATATCCAAATTTGCTAAACTCATAGGGCTATAAACGGTAAACAAATTGTATTTGCTTGTTCAGTTGTTCTGTTAATAAGTCGTTAGTTTAATCGACTGAAAGGAGATTAGAAAGTGTCCGTAGTAAACATCAAAGAAGGGGAGTTTGAAAAAGAAGTAATCAAGTCGGAAAAGCCGGTTATTGTTGATTTTTATGCTGATTGGTGCGGCCCATGCAAAGCAATGACTCCGATTTTTGAAGAAATAAGTGAAAGATATAAAGATAAAGTTAAATTTGCCAAGCTCAACCTTGACCAAAACCAGGCCGTTGCCCAGGAGTACGGCGTCATGAGTATCCCAACCCTGGTTATTTTTAAAAAAGGGAAGCCAGTTGAGACGCTGGTAGGGTTGCAGGATGAGGAGTCGTTGGAGGAGAGTCTTAAGGGGATAACCAAATAACCAAACAACCGAATTGTTATTCAGTTGATAAGTTATTGTGTTGTTAAGTCGTCTCGACTGGATGGTCAAGACGAAAGGAGAGCGTTTGAAAGTTCAGAGAGAAAAAGTTGACGACAAGATTAAATTAATTATTGATATTGAAGCGGAGACGGTCAAAAAGAAATACGATGCCGTTTATACCGAGCTGGCCAAAGGTGTCAAAGTGGCTGGCTTCCGTCCGGGCAAAGCGCCAAAATATATGATTGAAAAAGAAATCGGCCAGGACAGGATCAACGCCGAAGTTTTGGATACGATCATCCCCGAAACTTACTATGAAGCGATTATCCAGGAAAAGATCAATCCGGTCGGTCCACCTGAAATCAAGCTGCTTAAATTTGTTCCAACCGACGGCCTGACCTATGAAGCGATAGTAGAGATTCTACCAGAGATCAAGTTGCCGGACCTTTCCGGCATCAAGGTCAAAAGAGAGAAACCAAAGGTTGAAGCCAAAGAGGTTCAGGAAGTTTTGGATGATTTGGCCAAGCAGTTGTCAAAGACAGCCAAAGTTGACAGAGCAGCCAAGACAGGGGATAAGGTAGAAATAGACTTTGAGGGCTTCGTCGATGGCCTGCCTTTTGACGGCAACAAAAGTGAACACCACCCCTTGGTCCTCGGTCAGGGCAACTTTGTCCCTGGTTTTGAAGACCAAATCGTCGGGATGAAAGAGAAAGAAGAAAAAGAGATAGAAGTTACCTTCCCGACAGAATATCATGCCAAACACCTGGCTGGTAAAAAAGCCAAGTTTAAGGTCAAAATGCACGAAGTCGCAGAAATTGTCTTGCCCAAGGTGGATGACAAGTTTGCTGCCCAGGTTGGTCCTTTTGCCAACCTAGCTAAATTAAAAGAAGATATAGAAAAAGAGCTTTTGAACACAAAAGTTATTCAGGAGAGAAATCGGGTTGAGTCGGAAATCTTGGAAAAAATTACCGCCAAAATCCAAGTCAAAGCTCCGGAGAAACTGGTTCACGAAGAGACCCATCGCCTCTTACATGAAGCAGAACACAACTTAGCTCACCAAGGTCTGACCTTCGACAAATATCTGGAAATGGTCAAAAAAAGCAAGGAAGAGTTGGAAGAAGAGATGAAGCCTGAAGCGGAAAAGAGAGTCAAGGTTGGCTTGGTCTTGACGGAAATTGCCAAAAGCCAAAAGATTGATGCAGCTGACAAAGAAGTCCATGCTGAGATAGCCAAAAAACTAGAGAAAGTCAGGCCGGAAGAGCAAAAGAAAGCCGAAGAATTTTTCGACTCCCACGAAGGCCACCATCAGATAGAGAACGCCATTATTGGTGAGAAAGTCCTGAACTATATATTCGAACTTTGTTCGAATTAATTAATAATTCAAAAGTAAAAAGTAAAAGACAAAACATAAAATAATGTCATTCTGAGCAAAGCGAAGAATCTAGATCCCTGCCTGTCGGTAGACAGGCTCCGCCTCCGCCTCAGGATGACAGGGAGGTGGAATGAAAATTGTCCTTTGTGCTAGTGTCAGCTTTGCTAGAGAAACGCTGGCCGTTAAAGATGAGCTTCTGTCCATGGGCTATAGTTGTCTTTATTCTGAGAATCTTGAACTTTTTGCCAGTGGCCAAAAAGTAAGAGTGGATGATGATGAAATAAAGACAAAAAGGACGGCTATCATTAAATACTATGAAATGATCAAAGCTTCTGATGCTATTCTGGCCTTAAATTTTGACAAAAATGGTATCAAAAATTACATTGGAGCAAATACTTTTTTGGAAATGGGCTATGCCTACGCTCTGGGCAAAAAGATTTTTCTCTTGAATCCGATACCGGATCAGCCCTATCTGGAGAATGAAGTAAAAACCTTTAACCCGGTAATTCTAAACGGGAATTTGAAAACAATAAAACAGTAAGCAACTTCTTGAAATAAAAAGTAAATTATGGCATAATAGGAAATAATGAAAAGGAGCTAGCTCCTTTTCTTGCTCTTATCTTATTGTCCTTAGAAGAACGGCGTCATCGATCGTCAGCCAACAGTCATCAGCTTTTTGCTGGTAGCCGAAGACGGATAGCTAATAGCACCGCCCGATAGGCGGTTGGCCCCAGATCTGGAAATGTAGCAAAGGAGAAATCGTGAGCTTGCATCTGCAGACAAGAGACAAGGTCATTTGGACCGGTGTCGGCCTGGGCATCCTCGTTGTGGTACCGGCGGCAATCGCTGCCAGCCTCGCTCTCGAGAAGATCGAGAAGAAGAAGCTCTGGGCCAAGCATCTGGTCGCGGGCTGTAACGGTCCGTTCGAAGACGTCAGCGACGACACCCATCTTCCTTACATCGACAGCCAGGGGATTGAGTACCGGCTGGCCAGATGTTGCTGCGGTGCCAGTAGCTGGGTTCCTCAAGGAGCCATCAACGGGTGCCCCGCTTAGGCGGGGCACCCAAGACCTGAATTTACTGGTTTGATATAATTAAAAAACAGAACAACCAAACAACTGAATAACCGATTTGTTGTTTTGTTAGTAAGCTATTAAGTTAAGCAAGGAGTTTTTATGGAAATGAAGAATCAAATACTTATCCCAACAGTTATAGAAAAAACCAATCTGGGGGAGCGGGCCTATGACATCTATTCCAGGCTTCTCGAAGATCGAATTATCTTTCTCGGGACGGCCATAGACGATGCCGTTGCCAATACGATCATTGCTCAGCTTCTCTTTCTCGAGCATACCGACAAAAAAGACATTACCTTATATATCAACAGCCCGGGCGGCAGCGTCTCGGCTTCCATGGCCATCTATGACACCATCCAATATGTTCGTTCTGACGTTTCAACCATCTGTGTCGGCCTGGCGGCCAGCGGGGCGGCCATCGTCCTGGCCTCCGGGACCAAAGGCAAGCGTTTTGCTCTGCCCAATGCCAAGCTGATGATCCATCAGCCGATTGTCACCGGACTCGAAGGACAGGCAACCGATATCGAGATCCATGCCAACGAACTTCTAAGGACGAAAAAACAGCTCAACGAAATCTTGGCCAAACACACCGGCCAGAAATTAAGTAAAGTTAATGTCGATGTCGAGAGAGACTACTTTATGACGGCCAAAGAGGGGAAAGACTACGGTTTGGTCGATGGCATTATCGAAGGCAAGAAATAAAGTATTGACATTTGTTATAAAATAACATAAACTTTGTATCACGACTTTAAGAATGGGTCGCGAATGTGTGTTTTAGTGCATTTAAAGCGCACATCCCATCAGTTCTAAACAATCCAGAGCGCGAATAGACAACGAGAATAGAAAAAACTCCTACAAGAGTATAAATTTTATTTTATAAAAATAACAAGGAGCGGGTATTTTTATGGCCAAAGAACAAGCCCTTTTTGTCAGCGAAAACAAAACCGGACGCAAATTCCTCAACGCGTCACCAAATGTCCTCCCATTACCGAATCTGATCGAAGTCCAGACCAATAGTTTTAAGTGGTTCATCCAGGATGGATTGCAAGAACTTTTTGATGAGCTTTTTCCGATCGAAGACTATACCAGCAAGATTATGTCTCTTGATATCAAAGACTACTGGCTTGGTGAGCCCAAATACACCGAAAAACTCATGACTCGCGCCATGGC
>CAYYEV010000003.1:1110-3585 GCA_964471065.1 uncultured Candidatus Saccharibacteria bacterium | reverse complement strand
ACCGAAAAACTGGCCAAAGAAAAGAAAGTTTCCTATGAAGCTCCGCTCAAAGCAAATGTTGAACTAACTAATCTGGAAAATAATAAGAAAAAGACCCAAGAAGTTTTCTTGGGCGATATCCCCGTCATGACTGACCGGGGTACTTTCATTATAAATGGCGTCGAGAGAGTAGTTGTTTCTCAGCTGATTCGTTCTCCCGGCGTTTTCTTTAACTCGGAAACAACCGGTGGCAAAGAACTTTTTGGTGCCAAGGTTATCCCCGGACGGGGCGCTTGGCTTGAGATGGAAACCAGTGTCCAGGATGTCATCTATGCCAAAATTGACCGCAAGAGGAAAATTCCTATTACCACTTTGCTTCGGGCTTTTGGTTTCAAAACCAACGAAGAGATGATTGAGATCTTCAAGGACGTCAATACCAATCCGGACCGGGACTACATCAAAAACTCTCTGGAGAAAGATCCGGCTGTCAATCAAGGTGAAGCCTTTGTCGAAGTCTATAAGAGGATTCGGCCGGGCGACCTGGCAACGGTTCAGAACGCTCAAAGCTATATCGAAAGCATCTTCTTTGATGTCAAAAAATACGACCTTTCTAGAGTCGGTCGCTACAAAATGAACAAACGGCTTGATCTCGAGGTCAAAAATACCAGAGAAAACCACATCTTCCGCCCGGAAGATTTAGTCGAGATAATCAAAGAAATTATCCGGCTTAACAATGGTCACGGCACGGCTGATGACATTGACAATCTCGGTAACAGACGGGTCAAAACGGTCGGTGAACTTTTGCAGAACAAATTCCGGATGGGACTCCTCAGAGTGGAGAGAATTATCCGTGACCGGATGAGTACAAACGATCCTAATCTCGTTTCCGCCAGTCAGCTAATCAACGTTCGACCGATTGTTGCTGCTGTCCGGGAATTCTTTGCCAGTTCTCAATTGTCACAATTTATGGATCAAACCAACCCTTTGAGTGAGTTGGCTCACAAAAGAAAGTTAAGCTCACTTGGACCGGGCGGTCTGACCCGGGAAAGAGCCGGCTTTGAAGTTCGTGACGTTCACAAGACTCACTACGGCCGAATCTGTCCGATTGAGACACCGGAAGGGCCAAACATTGGTTTGGTCAGCTCCCTTTCGACCTTTTCGAAGATAAATGAATTTGGCTTTATCGAGACGCCATATCGTAAAGTCTTGAGTAAGGTCAAAAATGACGGCAAAGCGGCCGTCGGCCAAATTGCCTCGATCGATCTCAAAGACAAAAACGGCAAAATTGCCGCCAAAGCCGGGAACAAAATCAGCGCAACCGCAGCCAAATCCTTAGTTGGCAATGGCGATGATAACGTCAGGGTCAAGCCAAAAGCAACCGATGAGATCGTTTATCTGACGGCCGATGAAGAAGACAAGGTCATTATTGCCCAGGCCAAAACGCCAGTCGATGCTAGCGGTAACTTTATTAACAAAACGGCTATCGCCAGGCGATCCGGAGAAGCCGATGAAGTAGAAGTTGGCGAGATTGATTACATCGACGTTGCGACCGAACAACCGGTTGGCATCTCGGCTGCTCTCATTCCTTTCCTTGAGCATGATGACGCTCGCCGGGCTTTGATGGGTGCAAACATGCAACGTCAAGCCGTCGCTCTGGTCAAACCGGAAGCTCCGGTTGTTGGCACCGGCAATGAAAACAAAGTGGCCATTGATACCGGTCAGATCATCCAGGCCAAAAAGGATGGGGAAATTACTTCGGTTACGGCCGAGAAGATTACAATCAAATACAAAGGCGGCAACGAAGAAGTTATCGCTCTTCGTAAGTTTGAACAATCAAATACCGATACCTGTATCAACCAAAAAGCCGTTGTCTCGAAGGGACAAAAAGTCAAAAAAGGTGACCTTTTGGCTGACGGAGCGGCAATTGAGGGCGGAGAAATCGCTCTTGGCCAAAACGTTCTAGTCGCTTTTATGTGTATGGAAGGTGGCACCTTCGAAGACGCTATTATCCTTTCCGAAAGACTGGTCAAGGACGATAGATACACCTCGATCCACTTGGAAGAGTTTCACATTGATGTCCGCGACACCAAACTCGGTGAAGAAATCATTACCAGGGACATTCCTAATGTCGGTGAAGATGCTCTCCGCGATTTAGACGAAGGCGGAATCATCCGAGTCGGAGCAGAAGTCGCTGCCGGCGATATTCTGGTTGGTAAGATTACGCCAAAAGGCGAGACCGAACTAACAGCCGAAGAAAGATTGCTTCGAGCGATCTTTGGCGAGAAGGCAAGAGACGTCAAAGACAGCTCACTTCGCGTTTCGCCGGGTGTTCATGGCAAGATTGTTAATATCAATATCAAGAGCCGAGACAAAGGAGATGAGCTCCCAGTCGGAGTGATCAAACAAGTTTTTGTGACCATCGCTCAGATGCGCAAAATCGCTGTCGGTGACAAAATGGCCGGTCGTCATGGCAACAAAGGCGTCATCGCCAAAGTC
>CAYYEV010000003.1:526-1100 GCA_964471065.1 uncultured Candidatus Saccharibacteria bacterium | reverse complement strand
TGGCACGCCGGTTGATATTATCTTGAACCCGCAAGGGGTTATTTCCAGGATGAATTTCGGTCAGGTCCTAGAAACTCATCTGGGCTGGGCCGCTAAAATGCTAGGCCTGAGAATCGCTACGCCGGTCTTTGATGGGGTAACGATTGATCAGATCAAAAATTTACTTGGCAAAGCTAACTTGCCTGAAGATGGCCGGGCTCAACTTTATGACGGTCGAAGCGGTGAACCTTTTGCCGAGAGAACGGTCGTTGGTTACAAATACATGCTTAAACTTCTCCACTTGGTCGAAGACAAGATTCACGCTCGTTCGATCGGGCCATACGCTATGGTGACTCAACAGCCACTTGGTGGTAAAGCCCAATTCGGCGGCCAAAGATTCGGCGAGATGGAAGTCTGGGCCCTGGAAGCTTATGGTGCCGCTCATATCCTGCAAGAAGTCTTGACGATCAAATCAGACGACGTCGTTGGCCGGTCCAAGGCTTATGAATCAGTCATCAAAGGTGAAGAAATCAAGGAGCCACGAGTACCGGAATCCTTTAACGTCTTGGTCAAGGAACTTCAAGGCTTGGGCCTG
>CAYYEV010000003.1:0-516 GCA_964471065.1 uncultured Candidatus Saccharibacteria bacterium | reverse complement strand
TCAAGAAGAAGCCGGCAAGCAAAAAGAAATTGAAGCCGAAGAAGTAATTGAAGAAACTTACAAAGAAAACATCGAAGAATTAAGCGATGCTGAAATGATGGTCGGAAACGAAGCGGAGAAAGAACTTCCCGTGGTCGACGTTGCCGAAGATGAGTCTAAAGATGACTTCGAAGTTTTGGAAGAAACCGAAGAAAAATAGGTTGGGGGAACAAATGATTATAAGCGAGACAAAAAACGATAATTTCCAAGCGGTAAAGCTAATGGTTGCTTCTCCGGACCACATTATGCAATGGTCTAGAGGCGAAGTAACTAAACCGGAAACGATTAACTACCGAACTTTGAAGCCGGAAAAAGACGGACTTTTCTGCGAACGGATTTTTGGTCCGTCCAAAGACTGGGAATGCTACTGCGGCAAATATAAAAGAATTCGCTACAAAGGCGTCGTCTGCGATCGTTGCGGTGTCGAAGTAACCCGCTCGATTGTCAGGCGGGAGAGGATGGGACACATCAAACTTT
>CAYYEV010000002.1:53796-54555 GCA_964471065.1 uncultured Candidatus Saccharibacteria bacterium | reverse complement strand
GTCGAAGTAACCCGCTCGATTGTCAGGCGGGAGAGGATGGGACACATCAAACTTTCCGTTCCGGTGACTCATATTTGGTTTCTTAGAGGCACGCCAAGCTCAATCGGCCTAACTTTGAATCTCTCTGTCCGGGATTTGGAAAAAGTGGTTTATTTTGCTAATTTCATTATTCTAGACGTCAATGAAGAGGCAAAGACAAGTTCTCTGAAGCAAATTGAAGAGGAATTCAAAAAACGAAAGACAGAAATCGAAAATACGGTCAAAGAAGCGGATGAAGCGGCAACTCAAATCGAAGAATTAGAGCAATATAGAAATAGTGCCAGAGAAGAACTTGGCCAAATCGTTATCGGAGAGATTGTCTCAGAGTCCAAATACCGGGAATTTTCTCTTAAATACGGCGAAGTTTTCCGAGCCGGCATCGGAGCAGAAGCGATTCAAGAACTTTTGTCCAGAATTAATCTAGAGGAATTGGCCAAAGGTTTGCGCCAAGAAGTTGATAACTCTCAAGGTGTCAAAAGAAAGAAATCCCTGAAGCGGCTGAAATTGATTGAAGGCTTCATCAACGCCAAGATCCGTCCGGAATGGATGATTGTAACCGTTTTGCCGGTTATCCCACCGGACCTAAGGCCGATGGTTCAGCTTGATGGTGGCCGCTTTGCGACCAGCGATTTGAATGATTTATATAGAAGAGTCATAAATAGAAATAATCGTTTGAAGAGGCTTTTGGATATGGATGCCCCAGAAGTCATCTGCCGAAAC
>CAYYEV010000002.1:48649-53786 GCA_964471065.1 uncultured Candidatus Saccharibacteria bacterium | reverse complement strand
GAAGAGGATGCTCCAGGAAGCGGTCGATGCCCTGATTGACAATGGGGCAAGAAGAGACAAAAATGTCGCTACTGCCACTTCGAGGAGAAAATTACGCTCGCTGGCTGATATGCTAAAAGGGAAGCAAGGCCGCTTCCGACAAAACTTACTCGGTAAAAGGGTCGACTACTCCGGCCGTTCGGTCATTGTGGTCGGACCAGAGCTTAGTTTGCACGAATGCGGTCTGCCAAAGATGATGGCCTTGGAACTTTTCAAACCGTTTGTCATCTCCAAATTAATCCTTGGCGGTTTGGCTCACAACGTCAAAAGCGCTAGCCGGATGATCGAAAGAAGCAAAAACGAAGTTTGGGACGCTCTCGATGAAGTAATCAAAGACAAATACGTCCTTTTGAATCGAGCTCCAACCCTCCATCGCTTGGGTATCCAGGCTTTTAAACCGGTTTTGATTGAAGGTAAAGCAATCCAGATCCACCCGCTAGTCTGCGCTGCTTTCAATGCCGACTTTGATGGAGACCAGATGGCTGTCCATGTCCCGCTTTCGACTGAAGCTCAAAGAGAAGCCAGAGAGATTATGCTTTCAACCAAAAACCTACTTAAGCCGGCAGCCGGTGAACCGGTTGTCAAGCCAAGCCAGGATATGGTTCTTGGTATCTACTGGATGACTCGAATCGAAAAAGAGGGGAAGGAAGCAACCAGAATTTTTGCCGACAAAGAAGAAGCGATTACTGCTTATGATTCTCGCCTGGTTGGCCTTAGGGAACTAATCAAAGTCAAAACAGAGAAAGAACTGGTTGAAACAACTGTCGGCCGACTTCTTTTTAACGAAATTTTGCCAAAAGAGATTCCTTTCGTTAATGAGGTTTTAGACATTGGTAGACTGACCGAACTAGTCAATAGTGTCTTTAAAATTTGCGGACAAGAAACGACAGTCACCTTTGTCGACAAAATCAAACTTCTCGGTTTCCGTTATTCAACCAGATCTGGCCTGTCATTCTCGATGGATGATTTGGCCATCCCTTCGACTAAAGAAAACATTCTGAAAGAAAGCGAAGCCAAAGAAGCCCATATCCATAACCAGTATCTCCAGGGCTTGATTACCGAGGAAGAAAAGACGAACAAAATCATTGAAGTTTGGACCGAAGCTAGAGAGAAAATTCAAGAAGACATGAAAGAGCAAATGAATGCAGAAAGCAGCTCCTATGTCATGATGACCTCCGGTGCCCGTGGTAAGATGGGACAATTTTCCCAAATGGCCGGGATGAAGGGCTTGGTTGTCAATGCGGTTGGCCGGATTATCGAACTGCCGGTTAAGTCAAATTATAAAGAAGGGCTATCCTCTCTGGAATACTTTATCTCAACGCATGGAGCCAGAAAAGGTCTTTCCGATACAGCTCTTAAGACCTCGGACTCAGGTTATCTGACCAGACGTCTAGTCGATGTTTCCCAAGATGTCATCGTGACGGAGAAAGACTGTGGGACCAAAGAGCACACCCTCATCTCTCGAGCCGAATCGAAAACGATCGGGGAAGATTTCTTTGCCCGGCTCAAAGGCCGGGTCTTGGCCGATAATTTGGTCGCGACAAAGTCAGGAGAAATTCTAGCCAAGAAAGGCTCTTTGATTGACGATGATATCCTAGAGCAAATAACCAAGAACGAAATTAATGAAGTCTACATTCGGGCTATTTCCAACTGTAAAGCCGAATGGGGCGTTTGTCAGAAATGTTATGGTGCTGATCTAGCCAAAGGTGGTTTGATTGCCCTTGGTGAAGCGGTTGGCATCATTGCTGCTCAATCCATCGGCGAGCCTGGGACTCAGCTAACGATGAGAACCTTCCATGCCGGCGGTGTCGCCGGAGCTGACATTACCCAAGGTTTGCCTCGGGTCGAAGAGTTGTTTGAAGCAAGAGCGCCAAAAGGTCAAGCAATTCTGTCTGAAATCCCGGGCAAGATCTTTGTCGAAACGGCCGAAGGCAAACACAAGATTACCGTTATGTCAGAAGAGGTCAATGAAGATACTTATGACGCAACCGGTTATGAAATTGAAGTCAAAAACAACAAAGTAGTTGAAGTCCGCGACATTCTGGCGACCAAGGAAGGTAAAAAGCCAATCAAAGCCAAAAATGCCGGTATTGTCAAAGTCAAAGACCATCAGATCCGAGTGATCAAAGAAGCCGATGCCAAGAATTATGAAATCTCATCTCAAGTCGGCTTGCTGGCTCGAGACGGAGACATCGTTGAAAGGGGACAGGCTCTGACCGAAGGTTCATGGAATTTGAGTGAAGCACTCAAGCTCCTGGGTGAGCTAGCCGTTCAACGCTATATCGTCAAGGAAGTCCAACAGACTTATGCTTCCGAGGGTCAAACCATAAACGACAAACACATTGAAATCATCATCCGGCAAATGTTCTCAAGATGTCGAATTGATGAAGCCAACGATACACCGTTTGTTGTCGGAGAAATCGTCTCCAGGACATCGTTAAATAAAGCCAACAAGAAAGCCAAAGGAGCGGGCGGTAAAGCAGCTGAATCAACTAACCTTTTGCTCCCAATTTCCAAAGTTGCTTTAACTACCGATAGTTTCCTCTCGGCCGCTTCTTTCCAAGAAACTAGCAAGGTCCTGATCGGTGCTTCTGTCGCCGGTAAGGTCGATGAGCTAAAAGGCTTGAAGGAAAATGTTATCATCGGTAAGCTCATTCCGGCCGGAACCGGCTTCGATGAATCCTTGACGAAAAAGAGCTAAACTGATAAAATTCTTAAGATTTAGCCCCGACGACAAATGTCGGGATCCCAAAGGGAGAGAAAATGCCAACCATCAATCAACTAATTAGAAAACCGCGAAAAAGCACCAAAGCCAAGAGTAAATCACCGGCTTTGCAAAGAGTTCATAATGCGATTAAAAACAAATCCATTACGACAAATAGCCCGCAAAAACGGGGTGTCTGCATCAAGGTAACGACAACCACGCCCAAAAAGCCAAACTCGGCTCTCAGGAAAATTGCCCGCGTCCGTCTAACCAACCAAATGGAAGTAACGGCTTATATTCCGGGCATCGGTCATAACCTTCAGGAGCACAGTGTCGTTATGATTCGCGGCGGCAGAGTCAAAGATTTACCCGGTGTTAGGTATCATATCGTCCGGGGCTCTTTGGATGCCTCCGGAGTGGCAAATAGAAAACAAGGTCGAAGCCGTTATGGAGCGAAGAAAGGATAGGGGGACAAGATGCCGAGAGACCCAAGAAAAGTTGCCAAGAGAAAGCTGGAGCCGGACTCAAAGTATAAAAGTGTTTTAGTTACCAGAATCGTCAATAAAGTAATGCTGGATGGCAAGAAGACAGTTGCTACTAACTTAGTTTATGGTGCTTTAGAAAAGCTGGAAAAAGAAACCAACAAACCGGCGCTTGAAGTTCTCGATCAGGCGATCAAAAATGTTTCGCCGGTCCTTCAGGTCAAGTCACGACGAATCGGCGGTGCGACCTATCAAGTCCCGATGGAAGTTAGAGGTAGTCGCCGGCTTCACTACGCCATAGTTTGGGTCCGTGACGCGGCCAGAGGAAGAAATGGCATGCCTTTTGATAAAGCTTTGGCTCAGGAACTTTTGGATGCCTACAACAATGTCGGTACGGCCATCAAAAAGAGAGAGGATACCCACAAGATGGCAGAAGCAAACAAGGCTTTTGCACATTTCGCCAGGTATTAGAAAGCAGAATCAAGAATACAGAATATAGAATTAAGAATTAAAAACCACCCTTCCTGTCATCCTGAGCCTTCGAATCTTATATACGAAGGCGTGAGGATCTCAAAAAACAAGAGATTGCCACGGCTACTTTGTAGCCTCGCAATGACGAAGGGAAGACAAGGAACCTATGGCCAGAGAATACAGCTTAGAAAAAACAAGAAACATCGGAACAATTGCTCACATTGATGCCGGCAAGACAACAGTGACGGAGGGGATTTTGTATATCTCAGGAAGAGTCCACAAGATCGGTGAAGTTCACGAAGGTGAAGCGACGATGGACTGGATGGAGCAGGAGCGGGAACGGGGTATCACCATTACCTCTGCCGCTACAACTTGCTTTTGGCGAGATCACCGGATCAATATTATCGACACTCCGGGACACGTTGATTTTACCGTCGAAGTAGAACGGTCTCTCAGAGTCCTGGACGGGGCTGTTGTTATCCTCGACGGCAAGATGGGAGTCGAGCCTCAATCCGAAACGGTTTGGCGCCAAGCCGACAAATATTCTGTTCCTAGAATGTTTTTTGCCAATAAAATCAATCAAACTGGTGGCGATTTTTACAAAAGCTTAGACTCTGTTCGCGAAAGATTATCCAGGAATACTTATCCAATCCAGCTGCCTATCGGCTTTGAACAGGGCATCTGCGGAACCGTTGATCTGGTTGAGATGAAAGCTTATAAATACAAAGAATATACTGATAAAAAACTGGAAGAAACAGAGATTCCGGCCGAAATGGCCGACAAGGTCAAAAAATATCGTGAAGAGCTCATCGAAAAAGTTGTCGAACACGATGATGCGGCGATGGAAAAATACTTAGCCGGTGAAGAGATTTCGGCAGACGAACTAAAGAAACTTATCAGAAAAGCAACCGTTTCCGGTGAATTTTATCCTTTTCTTGGTGGTGATGGCCGCGGAGTCGTCGTCTCTCTCTTAGTCGATGCGATTATTGAATATTTGCCGTCTCCACTGGATGTCAAACCAGCTCTAGCAACCGATCCAAAGAGTGGAGAAGAGATAGAGGTAAAAGCAACCGACGATGAACCTTTTGCTGCCTTGGCTTTCAAGGTTGCGGCCGACCCTTTTGTCGGTAAATTGGTTTTCTTTAGGGTTTACCGGGGGGTCTTGAAAAAAGGTTCTTATATTTTGAACGCTTCTACTGGTAATAAAGAAAGAATTGGTCGAATTGTCCGAATGCATGCCAATCACCGGGAAGAGTTAAATGAGGTTTACTCTGGTGATATCGCTGCTGCTGTCGGTATCGGCAAAACAACGACCGGAGACACTCTTTGTGACGTCGCTCATCCAATAGTCCTTGAAAATATTACTTTTCCGGAGCCGGTCATCGAGATTGCGATCGAGCCCAAGACCAAAGCTGACCAAGAAAAGATGGGTCTGGCTTTG
>CAYYEV010000002.1:43563-48639 GCA_964471065.1 uncultured Candidatus Saccharibacteria bacterium | reverse complement strand
CGGCTGGCCGAAGAAGACCCGACTTTTCGGGTTAAAACCGATGAAGAAACCAGCCAAACCATTATTTCCGGAATGGGCGAACTCCACCTAGAAATTATCGTTGATCGGATGAAGCGGGAATTTAAAGTCGAAGCCAATGTCGGTAAGCCCCAGGTCGCTTATCGTGAAACGATCAAAACGAAGGTTCAGCAAGAAGGCAAATTTATCCGTCAGTCCGGTGGTCGTGGTCAATACGGCCATGTTTGGCTGGAAATCGAACCGGTCGAAAAAGGCGAGGACTTTGAGTTCGTCAACAAGATTGTCGGCGGGACAATTCCCAAAGAATTCATCGGTCCAGTCGAAAACGGGGTCAAAGAAGCAATGGCCAACGGCGTTATTGCCGGTTATCCGGTGGTTGATGTCCGAGTTACTCTCTACGACGGTTCTTTCCACGACGTTGACTCATCGGAAATGGCCTTCAAGGTTGCCGGTAGCATAGCTTTCCAGGATGGAGTTAGAAAAGCCAACCCCATTATTCTTGAACCGATTATGAAAGTCGAAGCGACCGTCCCGGAAGAATATATGGGTGACGTCATGGGGGATTTGAACTCCAAGCGTGGCCGCATCCAGCAGATGTCCGATCGAGGGACGGCCAAAGTAGTTGATGCCCTTGTCCCGCTGGCCGAAATGTTTGGCTATGCGACCAACCTCAGGTCAATGACCCAGGGGCGCGGTAACTATACGATGGAGTTTGACCACTACGAAGAAGTTCCGGGCAACGTTGCTCAGGAGATTATCGCCAAACGGGGCAAAAAGCCGGTCGAAGCCTAAAACTGTTGCAGAGGATAGAAAGTTATAGTAAAATGTGTTGGCAACAAATAAATACCAACAACCACGCCAGAAGAAAGGGTCTATCTAGGGCCTCGTCTGGGATGTGGAAAAGTTTGTTTAGTTAAAAATTTAACATTAATCTAATCCGTCTGGTAGGGAAACTTGCGGACGAGATCGGCTGACAAGCCGAAAGGCACCCCGACGATAAATGCCGGGATCCTATAGGAGAGAAAAAATGGCAGAAACATTCCAAAGAAACAAGCCTCATGTCAATGTCGGTACTATCGGCCACGTTGATCACGGCAAAACAACCTTGACCGCTGCTATCCTAAAATACTTAGGTGACAAAGGCATGGCCAAGGTAGAAAAATTTGAACAAATCGATAGCGCTCCAGAGGAAAGGGAGCGTGGTATTACCATTGCTACTCACCACTCTGAATACGAAACAGAAAAAAGGCACTATGCTCATGTGGATTGTCCCGGTCATGCTGACTACGTCAAGAATATGATTACCGGGGCCGCTCAGATGGACGGAGCAATTCTTGTCGTTGCCGCTACAGACGGTCCGATGCCTCAAACTAGAGAACATCTTCTTTTGGCTGGCCAAGTTGGTGTGCCAAAGATTGTTGTCTATATGAACAAAGTTGACCAGGTTAGTGATCCGGAAATGCTTGATTTGGTCGAGATGGAAATCAGAGAAATCCTGACCAAATATGAATTTGATGGAGACAACGCTCCGATTATCCGCGGCTCAGCTCTCAAAGCTTACGAAGGTGACGCTGAAGCTCAAAAATCAGTCCAAGAGCTTTTGGACGCCCTTGATAGCTACATTCCAGAACCGGAACGAGACACTTCCAAACCTTTCATGATGGCAGTCGAAGATGTCTTTTCGATCAAGGGTCGTGGTACTGTCGCCACCGGTCGTATCGACAAAGGTGTTGTCAAAGTTAACGACGAAGTTGAAATCGTTGGGATTAAGCCAACCAGAAAAACAGTTGTAACCGGAGTTGAGATGTTCAAGAAACAACTTGACCAAGGTCAAGCCGGAGACAATGCCGGTCTTTTGCTTCGAGGAATTGAAAAAGCCGACATTGAACGGGGTATGGTTTTGGCCAAACCAGGTTCAATCACTCCTCACACCGAATTTGACGCTGAAGTTTATATCTTGACCAAGGAAGAAGGCGGACGACACACCCCATTCTTCAAAGGTTACAAACCTCAGTTTTATATCCGAACAACCGATGTTACCGGTGAGATTGCTTTTGAAGGCGAGATGGTTATGCCCGGTGACAATGTCAAAATGGGTGTCAAATTAATCCAGCCGATTGCTATCGACGAAGGCCTTCACTTCGCTATTCGTGAAGGTGGCCGAACAGTTGGCTCCGGTGTCGTAACAAAGATCACTAAGTAAGTCTAGCTAGTATGGCCGAAGAAAAAACGAAACAACGAATCCGAATTAAGCTCAAGGCGTATGATCACAAGATCATCGATCAGTCTTCGGTTCAGATTATCGAAGCGGCCGAAAGGAGCGGAGCCAACATTATGGGCCCGATTCCTTTACCGACAGATCGCACTCCGATTACCGTTCTGCGTTCGAGTAACATCGACAAAAACTCTCGTGAGCAGTTCGAGATGAAAGTTCACAAAAGGTTAATCGACATCACCGACTATACCAACAAAACGGTCGACGCCCTGATGAATATCAATCTGCCGGCAGGAGTGGATATCGAAATTAAAATGTGAGCGCCTGATATAAGTAAGCGTACTTCACTAAATAAAAAAGAATCCTGGATTTCTTCAGGGTTCTTTTTTATTTGTCATCCAGGGTCCTTGTAGAGGCTGGAGAAGATGAGGGCAAAAAAGCAAAGGGCCAGGGGTGCGCGTCTTGCGCACCCCTGGCCCAGCAAAAGTACCTGTTTCAGACAGTCAGTCGGTTTCTCGCTGACAGTCAGGGCAATCGCTTTCGGCGATTGGTACGGGCTCTTCCCAGCCTTCTTCTTCCATTCGCCGTTTGGCCTCGTCTCCTAGAGAAGACCCTTCCCAAACGGGTCTTTGGTGCCCTTTGGGGCACCGGACTAGGATGTATTTGGGCTCATGCTTGTCTACCATTTGGCACCCCGACTATCTTGTCGCCGCCTATTTGTCAGACAACTCTTCCTTTAGTCGAAACACGAATCCGATGGTAGTTCTGTCGGAATCGGAATGAAGACAAGCAGGCCACATTCGCAGTAACCTTTGGCCATGTCTTTTCCGTTTTTCACCCTGACCAACTGGATTCGTTGCATCGGTACGGTCTTCTGACATTGTTGGCAGAAGGCCACTAGCCCCAAGGCTTCTGTAGGTTCCATGACCGCTTCTAGCTCTCTTGCCACTGACAGTAGAGGCATTCCTCCTCAGAGATTGGGACCGGTTCTTCGGCTCCTTCTTCTCTGACTCGCCGGTCAAGTTCTCGCCCAAACGACGAATCTTCCCGAAAGGGAAGCAAGTGGCCATCTGGACAGATGGCCCTTGTCTCATCTCGTCACCTCACTGTTACCCGGTTTTTTTGTCTCTGCTCGTAGTCCTTTTTCCAGTGCGGGACCAAGACGTCTCGCGTTATAGGAATAGGGACCAGAGCGAAAAGAAGGGAGATAATGCCGATAGAGAAGTATCTGGACCAACCCATCCCGGCCAAAGCTTCAGGGGGGACAAGGATCCAATGGTAGATATAAGCGGCCGCCGCCCAACAGGGAAGGTTTATGATAGCGGCGACAGGTACTAATCCTACCCAGAGAATCCAGTCTAGGAATTTGCGATGTTTGACTACTAACCCGATGTCGTAAACCACGACCAGGGCATAAAACAAAGCAAGAGGGATATACCCGATCATGGCTTCCTTTCGATAGTAGGTACTAAGTTTCTATAAAATAACATAAAATAACGAGAATGTCAATGATGTTAGCCATTGGCTATTAGTCTTTGACTCTTGGCAATTTATTATTGAATTTGATAGTTTGATTCCCCGACGCTTGCGGTCGGGATCCCGACTTCTTTAAAAAAGAACGTCGGGGAAAAATTACAAATTAAGAAACAAAAACTCTCTTCTGTTAAAAACAGAAGAGAAACTGTTGACTTTTAAAGCAAAATTGAATATAATTTTTCTTGCGTTTGTACAATTTAACAAACAAACCAAGCGGGGATTAGACAAGTCAAAGAAATTTGAAACTATCTTTTTGCCGACATATATATTTTTATGTAAAAAACCATGAAAACAATCATTGGAAAAAAACTAGGCATGACCCATCTTTTCGACGAAGCAGGAAACTTCGTTCCTGTTACCGTGGTTGAAGCCGGCCCTTGTACTGTCACTCAGGTCAAAACGATTGAGAAAGAAGGCTATAACGCCATTCAAATCGGTTTTGCTAAAAGCAAGAACATCGTCAAGCCCTTGCTTGGCCACTTGAAGAAATCAAAGGCGGAAACCAAAACCTTACGTGAGGTAAGGGTAGAAAATATCGACGAAAAGATACAGCCCGGAGAGGTAGTAAAAGTCGATATTTTTAGTGAAGGTGATTTGGTCAAAGTCAGCGGCATTTCCAAAGGCAAAGGCTTTACCGGCACGATCAAGCGCTACAAATTCCATCGAGGGCCCAAGTCTCACGGTTCACGAAACTACCGGGCTCCGGGCTCGATTGGCGCTGCTTACCCCGAACACATCTTCAAGGGACAAAAATTGCCCGGACAGATGGGACACGAGCAAGTTTCGGTCAGGAATCTAAAAGTTATCAAAGTTGACACGGAAAATAATATATTGGCAATCCAAGGCGCCGTTCCCGGCCCTAAAAAGGGAATTATCCTGATAAAAGGTTAAGTCTATACACCGACCGGAGAAAAGAAAGAAGACAAAGAGCTTAAAAGCCCTATCTTTGAGGCAGCCATAAATCCGGCTTTGCTTCATGAGGTCGTTGTCGCTCAAATGTCTAACCGTCGTTTGGCCAGCGCCAAGACCAAAACCAGGGGCGAAGTCTCGGGCGGGGGCAAGAAACCTCATCGCCAAAAGGGAACCGGTCGAGCCAGATCCGGCTCCAACCGTAATCCGGTTTGGATTGGTGGTGGTATTACCTTTGGTCCGACTGGAGAACAAAGCTATACCAAAAATATTCCCAAGAAGAAAAAACGGGCTGCTCTGATTTCCGCTCTTTCGAGCAAAAAAGCCGATATTATCACGATCGAATCGGTCAAGGTAGAAAAAACCAAAGATTTTCAAAAGTTAATTGACAAAATTAT
>CAYYEV010000002.1:37966-43553 GCA_964471065.1 uncultured Candidatus Saccharibacteria bacterium | reverse complement strand
GAGCTAGATTCAAAGAAAGTCTTACCGAGCCGGAATGTCAAAAGTGTCAAAGTTTGTGATTTAAAGAACCTGAATGTTTATGATGTTTTGAAAGCTAAAAAGTTAGTTTTTGTCGGGGATGCCCTAACCAAAACAACGGAATTTTTGAGTCAGTAATGGAAACGATTAAAGTTTTAAAACAACCCGTAATTAGTGAAAAAAGCTTTGCCAGTGCCGACAACGACAAATATGTTTTTCTCGTTCAAAAAGAGGCAACCAAAGTAGAAGTTGCTCAGGCAGTTGAAAAAGCTTTTAAGGTTCACGTTTTGACCGTAAATACGATTACTATCAAAGGGAAAGTCAAGAGAATTGGCCGGATTTATGGTCGAAGAAAAGATTACAAGAAAGCTATTGTCACGATTAAAAAAGGTGAAAAAATAGAGGAATTTAAAGGTATCTAATGGGTGTAAAAGTTTTAAAACCAACCAGCAATGCCAGACGAGGAATGTCCGTAGATGACTTTCGGGATATAACCAAGAAATCTCCGGAAAAATCTTTGCTTGCGCCAATAAAAAAGAAAGCTGGCAGGAATGCTCAGGGCAAGATTACTGTTCGTCACCGGGGCGGCGGGGCCAAAAGAGCTTACCGGTTAGTTGATTTTAAACTTCTTGAAAATACTAAAGTTACCGTCGAAGCGATTGAATATGATCCGAATCGTTCTGCTAGAATCGCTTTAGTCAAAAAAGAAAATGGTCAAAAATTATATATAATTGCTCCAACCGGGCTAAAAGTCGGTACCAAATTGACTTTTGGTGAAGAGGCCGAGGTTAGAACAGGAAACAGAAAGGCTCTAAAAGATATCCCGGTCGGAACAATTGTCTATAATGTAGAAATGTTTCCAGGTAAAGGCGGCCAGATTGCCAGATCAGCCGGAACCAAGGCTCAGCTAATGGCCAAAGAAGGCGGCATGACTCAGATCAAGCTGCCCTCAGGAGAAATTCGAATCGTTCCTGAAAATTGTTTAGCCAGTATCGGTATGGTTTCCAACTCGGAACATTCAAATATCAAAGTCGGCAAAGCCGGCCGCAAAAGACATCTAGGCATCAGACCAACAGTCAGAGGAAAAGCAATGAACCCGGTTGACCATCCTCATGGTGGCGGAGAAGGCTCGACTTCTATCGGACTTGTCAATCCGAAGACACCTTGGGGTGTACCGGCCTTAGGCTTAAAGACGAGAAATAGGAAGAAAAAATCAAATGACCTAATTATCCGATCACGCAAGAAGGGTCGAAGGTAGGAGAAAGAAATGTCACGATCACTAAAAAAAGGTCCGTATCTAGATGAAAGACTACTCGATAAAGTCAGAAAGCTTGGCAACGATAGAAAAGTTATCAAGACTTGGGCTAGAGCAGCGACGATTACGCCTGAAATGGTTGGACACACCTTCGCCGTTCATAATGGCAAAGAACACATCCCGGTTTTTGTAACGGAGAATATGGTCGGTCACAGATTGGGCGAATTCTCGCCAACCCGTAAATTTAGAGGCCACGGCGGCAAATTGGCCAAAGCCCAGAAATAAGAAGCAGAAGATAGAATAGAGAATTTAAGAGTAAAAGATAGTTTACATTGAGTGAAACGAAATGGAAGTAAAAGCAGTAGAAAAATTTATCAGAATATCACCAAAGAAGGCTCGCCCGGTAGCCGATCTTGTTCGTGGCCAAAAAGCAATGGAGTCTTTGACTCTTTTGCGGTTTACGCCCAAAAAAGGCGCCAAGATTATCTACAAAGCGGTTAAATCTGCCGTTTCCAATGCCGAGAATAATTTTAGTCTAAAAAGCGATGATCTGATTATCAAAAGTATTTCCATTGATGGCGGCCCCAGTCTCAAGAGATTCCGGCCGGTATCCAAGGGAATGGGTCATCGGATCTTGAAACGGACAAGTCACATTACTGTTGTTGTCTCTGACCAAAAAACAACTAGCAAGACCAGCAAGAAAGCAACGGTAGCAAAGCCCCAACCAAAGGTAGAAGAGAAAAAAGTTACTACCGAAGAAGAAACACATAAGATGGAAATAGAAAAGCCGGAATTTGTTAAAAAAGATAAGGCTGCACCGCGGGTCGATGTAAAAAATACGATGTTTAGAAGGAAAACAGGATAGAGGTATATTATGGGTCATAAAGTTAGTCCGATTAGTTTCAGATTACAAGTGAATAAAAACTGTCAATCACGTTGGTTTGCCAAACGGGGCTATGCCGATATGCTTCATGAAGACTTGAAGATTCGTCAGCACATCCTTCGTGAACTTGGAATGCGGGCGGGCGTAGCTAAAGTTGAAATTGAGAGGAACGCCAATCAAGTTAGTGTCAATATTCATACCTCGAGACCCGGTGTGGTCATCGGTCGAGGCGGCGTCGGAGCCAATGAACTTAAAGCCAAGATTTCCAAGTTAACCAAAGGCAAAATCAAGGATATCAATATCTTGGAAATTAGGAAAGCCGAAACCAATGCTCAGCTTATCGCTGACAACATTGCGGCTCAGCTCGAAAAGAGAATTCCTTTCAAGCGAGCGATGAGACAAGCGATTGAAAAGGCTTCGAGAGAAGGGGTCAAAGGAATCAAAGTGATGGTTTCCGGCCGTCTGAACGGGGCCGAGATTGCTAGAAGCGAACATTCGATTAAAGGTAAAATCCCTCTGGCTACTCTTGATGCCCAGATTGACTATGGTACCAGCCGGGCCAAAACGACTTATGGCATCCTAGGAGTTAAAGTCTGGGTTTATAACGGTATGGCTGAGAAATCAGTCAGCAAACAAAAAGGTGACCTTTTTGTTTCTGGCCCAACTGAAAAGATAGGAGAAGGTCGATAAATGTTAATGCCCAGAAAAACAAAATTCAGAAAGAGCCAAAAGAATCCTCAAACCGGCAAAGCGACCCGAGGTCAAAATATTGAATTTGGCAAAATCGGGATCAAAGCAACCGAACCAGCTTGGATTACCTCAAGACAGATTGAAGCGGCTCGTCGAGCGATGACTAGATATATTAAACGTGGTGGCAAAATTTGGATTAGAATCTTCCCGGACAAGCCGGTTACCAAGAAACCGAATGAAACCAGAATGGGTTCAGGCAAGGGCAATCCTGATCATTTCATCGCTGTTGTCAAGCCGGGAAGAATTTTGTTTGAAATGGACGGTGTCCCTATCTCGGTTGCCAAAGAAGCTTTGCGCTTGGCTAGCCACAAATTACCAATCAAAACCAAGATAGTGACGAAGGATCACGGGAGCGAAGTCCATGAAGATTAAAGAATTGAGTCAAAAAGACGACAAAGCCTTGGCTAAGCTTTTGGCTGAGACCAAAGCCAAGCTGGTCAAAGACCGCTTTGCTGTTGCTAGCCGGGAATTAGCTAAAATTACCGAGATTGCAAAGTCAAGGAAACTTATCGCCCAAATCAATACAATTTTGAGAGAAAGGGAGCTAGCTGCAGAGGAAAAAGCAGAGAAGGTTGAAATTGTTGTCGAAGATCCCGACAATAACGTCGGGGAACCTGTTGAAAATAAAACAGATAACAAAAAAGAAAAATCAGAGAAAGCTAAAGATCAATCTGGGACTGGTCAACCGAAGGTTGAAAAGGATAAAAAATGAAGAGAGTTTTAAAAGGAAAAATTGTTTCTGATAAAGCTGACAAGACAGTAACCGTTTTGGTCGAAAGGACCAAGCGTCATCCCTTGTACCGGAAGAATTACACCGTTTCCAGCAAGTTTTTGGCTCATGATGAAAAGAATGAATTTAAAAAAGGCGATATCGTTGCCATCACCGAGTCAAAACCGATTTCCAGAAAGAAACGATGGATTGTAGAAAAGAAAGTAACTGCAAAAGAACTGGACGAAAAGAAATGATTCAACAGCAAACCAGACTAAAAGTAGCCGATAACACCGGCGCCAAAGAATTGATGTGTATCAAGGTTCTGGGTGGAACCAGACGGAGATATGCTACTCTTGGCGATGTTGTTACTTGCTCGGTCAAGCAAGCTATTCCGGGCGGCAATGCCAAGAAGAAAGAAGTTGTCCAGGCGGTTATTGTTAGAGTAAGCAAAGACTACAGGAGAAAAGATGGTTCTGTCATCAGATTTGACGACAATGCAGCTGTCCTTATAGACAAATCAGGCCTACCCAGAGGGACTCGGATTTTTGGGCCTGTTGCTCGTGAACTTCGAGAAAAAGGTTATATGAAAATAGTTTCCTTGGCGCCAGAGGTTTTATAAATGAAAGCAAAGATTAAGAAAAAAGATAAAGTTATGATTATAGCCGGCAAAGATAAAGGCAAAACCGGAGAAGTTAACCGTGTCCTTTTGACCAAAAATAAAGTCGTTATTGCCGGTTTGAATGTAGTCAAAAAGGCAACCAAGCCAAGCAAAAAAAATACGGCTGGCGGTATCATCGAAATTTCCAAGCCGGTTGATATTTCTAACATTGCTTTGGTTTGTCCGGCCTGTGGCAAGCCAACCCGGGTTGGCATTCTAGTAACGAAAGCCGGTCAAAAGGAACGGATTTGTAAAGCTTGTCAGAAAGCGATCAAGGAGTAAAGAAATGCCAAGGCTACTTGATTTATACAAAAGTGAAGTCAAAAAGAACCTGATGAAGGAATTTGGGTATAAAAATATCCATCAAGTTCCTAAAGTGACCAAAGTCGTCATTAATGCCGGTGTCGGTCGGGCCGTTGCTAACTCCAAGTTTATGGACGAAGCGAAGGAAGCAATAAGGCAAGTGACCGGTCAAGCCCCGGTGGTGACTAAAGCAAAGAAGTCTATTTCGGGCTTTAAGATCCGTGACGGAATGAGTATTGGTGTCTCAGTCACTTTGCGAGGCGACAAGATGTACGAATTTCTGGACAGGCTGATCAGTATCACTCTTCCCAGAGTCAGGGACTTTAGAGGTCTGAAGGTAAGCGCCTTTGACGGAACCGGCAATTATAATTTGGGGCTCAAAGAACATGGCTTTTTCCCGGAAATAAGCTTTGAAGAAGCTTCTCAACCAGTCAGTTTGCAAGTAAATATCACAACAACGGCAAGAAATAATGAAGAGGGGAAAGCGCTCCTTGCGGCATTAGGCTTTCCATTTAGGAGTTAAAAGATGGCAAGAAAAGCATTGATTGCAAAAGCAAACCGAAAACCAAAATATTCAACCAGGACAATCCGTCGTTGCCGGCTTTGTGGTCGTCCGCACGGATATTTGAGAAAATTCGGAATGTGCCGCATTTGCTTTAGAGAGCTTGCGAACAAAGGAGAAATTCCGGGAGTAACCAAATCTAGCTGGTAATAAGCCCCAGGCGGGGTCCCGAAGGGAGAAAATATGGCAATTACAGATCCAATCGCAGATATGTTGACGAGAATAAGAAACGCTAGCCTGCTTAGGCGTGAGCAAGTTATTATCCCTGCTTCCAAGCTAAAACTGGAAATTCTAAAGGTTCTAAAAGAGGAAGGTTATATAGTTGATTTTAGCCTCGATAAAGATAGTAATATTATTAATGTCAATTTGAATAAAAACATTGAAAAGCTGATCCGTGTTTCCAAGCCGGGACGCCGAGTTTATTCGACAAAGGAAAGAATTCCAGT
>CAYYEV010000002.1:0-37900 GCA_964471065.1 uncultured Candidatus Saccharibacteria bacterium | reverse complement strand
CCTGGTCGTTCTATCAACCGCAAAAGGGGTTATGAGCGGCAAAAAAGCCAAGAAAGAAGGCTTGGGCGGGGAAGTTCTGTGTAAAGTTTGGTAGGAGCCCCAGGCGGGGTCCCATAGGGAGTCAAGAATGTCAAGAATCGGAAAATTACCCATCGAAATACCCCAAGGCATAACCGTTACTGCCGAGAAGAATCTAATCAAAGCTTCAGGTAGCAAAGGGGAGCTTAATGTTGTTATTAGTCCGAAAATTGAAGTTAAGATAGAAGAGAGTAAAGTTTTTGTCACTCAAAAAGTAGAAGACGCGGAAAGCGCTTCTTTGTATGGCCTGACCAGAACACTTATAGCAAATATGATAACCGGTGTTTCAGAGGGTTTTAAAAAACATTTGGAAATCAATGGCATTGGTTACCGGGCAGCAGTCAACGGTGACATTCTGACTCTTCATCTTGGTTATTCGCATCCAATTGATTACAAAATCCCTGAAGACATCCATATCGATGTCCAAAAAAACAACCTTGCCATCTCGGGCGCCGACAAACAAAAAGTCGGTCAGATTGCTTCTGAAATCCGCTCGTTTAGAAAACCCGAACCATATAAAGGCAAGGGGATCAAATACGTTGATGAAGTTATCAGAAGGAAATCCGGTAAGACAGGGGCAAAATAAAATTGCTAATTACCAATTTCAAACTACAAATTAAAGGTTAAGAAAATGTTAGACAGATTTATCAAAAAAGAACAACGACAAAAAAGAATCAGAGCCAAGATCGAAGGAACAGCGTCCAGGCCCAGGCTTTCTGTTAGTGTTAGTAATAAGCATATTGTCGCTCAAATGATTGATGATAAGAACAAAAAGACGCTTGCCTCTGCTTCGGATATTAAAAACAAGGAAAAGATGACTAAAACAGAATCGGCTTTTAGAGTCGGTGAAAAAATCGCTGAAAACGCTAAGAAAGCAAAGATAACCGAGGTAGTTTTTGACCGCGGCGGCAGACTTTACCACGGCCGAGTCAAGGCTTTGGCTGATGGTGCAAGAAAGGGCGGATTAAGGTTTTAGGCCGAGAGGAGACTTTTTATGAAAGATGAGCTGAACACACAAATGAAACAAGCCGTAGAAGAGCTACCCGTCGAAGAATTTGAAGAAAAAGTAATTCAAATCGACCGGGTTACAAGAGTAGTTAAAGGTGGACGTAGAATGAGATTCCGAGCAACCGTTGTTGTCGGCAACAAAAACGGTCGAGTTGGCATTGGTATCGAAAAAGGATCAGAAGTAATGGTTGCTATTACCAAAGCAGTTTCTCAGGCTAAAAAGAAAATGTTTAATGTCAACCTAAAAGAAACAACTATCCCTCATGAAGTTTATTCCAAAAAAGCCGGAGCCAGGGTTTTCCTTAAGCCGGCGAGCGAAGGAACCGGCGTTATTGCCGGCGGAGCTGTCCGGGCTGTCTTGGAAGCGGCCGGAGTCAAAGACATTCTTTCAAAAATGTATGGCTCAAATTCTAAAATTAATAACGCTTATGCGACGATGGATGCCCTAAAGTCTTTGAGGGAAGCACCAGATAATTTAGAGGTAAAAAATAAAAATGAAAAATCACAGGTAAAAAATGAGAAAAAAGAAAAAAACCAGTCTGGAGCCGATCAATCAGGGGCTGAAAAACAAGTAAAACCAGAAGCGAAGAAGCCTGTGACCAAATCTACCAAAAGTACCAAGGCGGATAAAAAGGAAACTAAGTCATGAAGCTAGAAAGTTTATATGGCAATATCGCCAAAGACAGCAAACGGATTGGTCGTGGTATTGGCTCAGGTAAAGGGAAAACTGCCGGTCGGGGGACCAAGGGCCAACTTTCTCGAACGGGTAAAAAGATTCGACCCGGCTTTGAGGGTGGCCAATTGCCCTTGACTAAAAGATTGCCAAAAACCCCTGGTTTCAAATCAATCCGGCCAAAAGAAGTGACAATCAGTTTAGACCGATTTGCAAAATACAAAGACGGGTCGAAAATCAACCTGGAGTTTTTGGTTAAAGAAAATTTTATCAAAAGCAACAGGACTCCTTATCGGGTTGTAGCCGGCAAAAAATTTCAAAAGTTATTAAATTTTGATAATATCAAAATGACCGAAGGCGCCAGAAAACAGATAAAAAGTAAAAATGAAAAAATAAAAACTAAGGGATCCGACAGCTAATAGCTGATGACAGATGACACGACCGAAGGGAGTCTATGGGTTATTTTAAACGCATCTTGGGGAATAAAGAGTTAAGGCGAAAAATCATCTTTGTTTTGGCCTTGCTCATGGTCTATCGTCTCTTGGCTCATATTCCTATCCCTGGTCCGGATCCGGCGGCAGTCAAAGAATTTATAAGTACTGCTTTTAGCGGTAATACGGTCTTGTCCTTTATCGATGTTTTTTCCGGCGGTGGCATGAGTCGTTTTTCTGTTGTCATGATGAGCTTAGGACCTTATGTTACGGCCTCAATCATGATCCAGCTTTTGACCGTCGTCGTTCCAAAGTTTGAAGCTTTATCCAAAGAAGGTGAGCAGGGTAGACGCAAACTGAATCAATATTCAAGAATGATTACGGTCCCCTTGGCCTATATTGAAGGGTACGGTATGATCAGATTCCTACAATCAGTTGGTGCCCAATCTGGCCAAAGTATTTTTTCTGACCTTTCTTTTTTCCAGTGGTTTATGATGCTAACCTCAATTGCTGCCGCAACAGTCTTTTTGATGTGGTTAGGAGAACTTATCTCGGAAAAAAGTATCGGTAACGGTATCAGTATTATTATCTTTGCCGGCATTGTTTCCAGATTGCCCGAAGTTGTTGGCCAAACAACCCAAAAGCTTTTTGTTGGTGGCTTTGACAGCCAAGAGTTGGCCAAAATAGCGATTGTTTTAGTCCTGGCCCTCCTGGTGGTCGCTCTAATCGCTTTTATTACCGAAGCCCAGAGAAAAATACCGATTTCTTATGCCAAAAAAGTCCGAGGTGCCAAGCTCTATGGTAGTATCGATACTCATCTGCCGGTCAAATTGAATATGGCTGGGGTTATCCCAATAATCTTTGCCGCGGCCTTTATGAACTTGCCGACAATGATTGGCTTTTTAGGTAGTGCCAAGACAGCTTGGATTGCTCATTCTGCCAAATGGGCTCAAACAACCTTTTCACCTGACAAGTGGCCCTATGCCGTTCTTCTTTTTATTCTAGTCTTTGCTTTTACCTTTTTCTCAACCTTTTTGTATTTCAAACCAAAAGATGTCTCTGAAAACATTCAAAAACAAGGTGGCTTTATCC
This sequence comes from uncultured Candidatus Saccharibacteria bacterium, assembly GCA_964471065.1. Lineage (GTDB taxonomy): Bacteria > Patescibacteriota > CPR2 > UBA1875 > CAIMLA01 > CAYYEV01. The sequence goes on along the minus strand of CAYYEV010000002.1, from coordinate 34,618 downwards.
CCGGGATCAGGCCGGGGACCCAAACAGAGAAATATCTGCATTATCTTATTAACCGGGTCACTCTCTGGGGGGCAATGTTCTTGAGTGTGATTGCGATTTTGCCTTATATCGTTCAACCTCTGACCGGGGATGTCAATCTAACCGTCGGCGGAACGGGTCTTTTGATCGTAGTTGGCGTAGCGATTGAGGTTAAAAATCAAATTGAAGCCCAAATGATTATTAGAAGTTATGAAGAGTTCTAGAAAAGCCTTGTAATTTTTGTAGATTTTGTTTATAATTTATAACTGTCCGCATACGGAAGGAAAAACTAGCCGGAATGAGTGATACAAAGGAAGTAATTGAAATCGAAGGAACCGTCCTTGAAACCCTACCAAACGCCATGTTTAAAGTAGAGCTCGAGAACGGACATGTTATTTTAGCGCATATTTCCGGTAAGATGAGAATGCACTATATCAAAATCCTTCCCGGGGACAAGGTAACGGTAGAGATGACGCCGTATGACCTGACAAAAGGCAGAATAACTTATAGACACAAATAAATTCAAAAATAAAAAATTAAGGGATATTTATAAAAAACAAAACCGCTAAAATGTTGATTAATTAATAATTTATTATTGAATTTGATTACAAATTAAAAATTATGAAAGTAAGACCATCAGTTAAAAAAATGTGTATGAAATGCAAAATTATCCGACGAGAAGGCGTTGTCCGGGTTATTTGTGATAATCCAAAACACAAGCAAAGGCAGGGCAACTAATGGCTCGGATTGCAGGTGTCAACATCCCGGACGCAAAAAGGGTTGAAGTCTCCTTGACCTATATTTATGGTATTGGTTTGACTAGAAGCCAAAAAATCTTAAAAGAAACCAATATCAGTCCAGACACAAGGGTCAAAGACCTGACTGATGGTGAATTAAATAAAATTCGGGAAAGTATCGAAAGAAATTTCAAGATAGAAGGTGACCTCAAAAGGGAAGTGGTCCAAAACATTAATCGTTTGAAAGAAATCACAAGCTATAGAGGCCTAAGGCACAAAAATGGCCTACCGACTAGAGGCCAGAGAACCAAAACCAACTCCAGGACCAAGAGAGGAAAGAAAGTAACTGTCGGAAGTGGCCGCAAGAAAGCTGCGGCGAAGACGTAAAGTGTCACAAGTCGTTGGTCATTGGTCATTAGCGAAAGACAAAAGTCTAATGACAAGTGACAAGCGACCGTAGGGAGATTTATGGCAAAAGTTGTAAGAAAAAAGAAAATTAAGAAAAGCGTTGGCCACGGTCAAGTCCACATCAAGTCAACCTTCAATAATACTATCATTACTTTTACGGATAACGGCGGTAATGTTGTAACTTGGGCTTCGAGTGGTGCTAGCGGCTTCAAGGGATCGAGAAAGTCTACGCCTTATGCGGCCCAAATTGCCGCTGAAATAGCGGTTGAAAAAGCCAAAGAACATGGTGTGGATAAAATTGACGTTTTTGTTAAGGGCATCGGCTCAGGTCGGGATTCGGCCGTTCGGGCACTAAATGCTTCCGGTTTGTATGTCAATTCGATCAAAGACGTGACGCCGATTCCTCATAACGGTTGCCGACCGCCAAAACCGAGGAAGCCTTAAGTTTTTTAGGAAAATTTTTATATGGCGAGAATGTTAGAACCATCATGTAGACAATGTAGAAGAGAAGGAACAAAACTTTTCCTCAAAGGCGAGAAATGCCAAGGGGCAAAGTGTATTTTGGTTAAGAGGAACTATATTCCCGGTCAGCACGGCTTGAGCAGACGAAGCAAGATGAGTGATTATAGTATGCAGCTTCGAGAAAAACAAAAGGTCAAGAGAATTTATGGCATCCTGGAGCGTCAATTTAGAAACTACTTTGAAAAAGCAGATCGCAAAGAAGGAGTAACCGGTGAATATCTTTTACAGCTTTTGGAAACCCGTCTTGATAACGTCGTTTATAGGTTAGGTTTTGCTTCATCAAGGAAGCAAGCCAGACAATTGGTTTCCCATGACCATTTTCAGGTTGATGGCAAAAAAGTCAATATTCCTTCATATCAAGTTAAACCCGGCCAAAAGATAAGCGTTATTGCTGAAAGCGCCAAAAATGAAAAACTGATTAAGGCATTTGAGGAACAAGCCAAAAAAACAGATGTCCCAGACTGGTTGAAATACGATCCGGGAAAATTGACCGGGGAGCTGATTGCTCTGCCAGTCAGACTAGAGCTTGATCCAGAAATAAATGAACAACTAATAGTTGAGTTATATTCGAAATAATTTAAAGTATAAGGAGCGGATGAAATGTTACACGAAATTCATCTCCCAGAGATTAAAACAATTCAAAAAGAGGGTAACTCGGCTGTCTTTGCGATAGAGCCTCTCTTTCCAGGCTATGGCATGACCTTAGGCAACTCTTTGCGTCGGGTCATCCTGTCGTCTTTGCCAGGCGCAGCCATTACCGCCGTCAAAATTGACGGTATCAGCCATGAATTCTCAACTATAAAAGACATCAAAGAAGATGTTGTTGAGATCATCCTAAATCTGAAGAAACTTTGTGTTAAGTCTTTTTCTGATGAGGAGGAGCAGATTGTTCTTGAGGCATCAGGGGCTGGCGTGGTAACGGCCAAGCAATTCAGCAAAAATCCTAATGTGGAGATAGTAAACCCTAATCATGTCATTGCCACCCTTGACAACAAAAGCTCCAAGTTCCATCTTGTCGCTACGGTTGAAAAAGGTCGTGGTTATGTTCCGGTCGAAAAAAGAGACGGCGGTAAGTTAGGAATCGACGTTATTGCTGTTGACGCTCTCTATAGTCCGATTAGGCGAGTTCGTTACAATGTAGAAAGTACCCGTGTCGGCCAAATGACAAACCTCGATCGTCTTGTTTTTGAAGTAGAGACAAATGGTGTTATAACTCCGGAAGAAGCGGTTGCTCAGGCTTCAGAGATTCTAGTCGATCACTTCTTGGTTCTATCCGGCAAAGAAGTTGTTAGCAGAAAATGTGAAGCGATAGAAGCGGAAACAGAAGAAGCCGGTAGTGACATCCTAATCGAAGAGATAAATCTTTCTCCCAGGACGACTAATGCTCTTTTGAACAACGATATCAAAACAATTGCCGACATTCTGAAGTTAACAGATAACGATCTAAAAACACTTAAAGGCTTCGGCAGCAAAGCCTTCGATGAAGTCAAAGAAAAATTAGCAGAATTAGGCTTGCCCAAAGCAGAAAGCACAGAGCTCACAACCGAAACTGAGGAAGAATAATTTTTTATGCACAGACATGCTAACAAAGGTTATAAATATTCAAGGGACAAAGGGCCAAGAGAACTAATGCTTCGCAATTTGGCAACTTCTGTTATCTTGCATGAAAAAGTCAAAACGACCAATATCAAGGCCAAAGGAATTCAACCAATTGTTGAGAAGATGATAACTTTAGCCAAAAAAGGCGATATGGTTAGCATCAGGGCGATAAAAAGTTATCTTCTGGATGAAGCCGCCGGTAGAAAATTGATTATTGAACTGGCTCCTCTTTACAAAGAACGGAGAGGCGGCTACACCAGAATCACCAAGGTTGGCAGTAGGGTTGGCGATAATGCCAAGATGTCCGTGATCGAGCTTATAGATATTGAAAAGCTAGAAAAAAAGGTGAAAACACCGGCTAAAGACAAAACCAAAAAGACTGAAGCTGCTGACAGCAAGACGAATAAAGCAAAGTCGGGAAAAGCCAAAAAAGGTGAGGAAAAGGAAACCAAAAAAGCTGGAGGAAGTCAACCTAAGGGTGGGGAAGCGAAGAAATGAAAACATATTCAGCAAAACCAAAAGAGATAGAGAAGAAGTGGTTTCTAATCGATGCGACCGACAAAAATCTAGGCCGTCTTTCAACAAAAATTGCCGATCTTCTTCGTGGTAAAAATAAACCTCTGTTTACACCAACTGTTGATTGTGGCGATTTCGTCGTCGTTATAAATACTAGAAAAGTAAAAGTAAGCGGCAACAAGTTAGAAGGTAAGGTTTACTATCATCACTCCGGTTATCCCGGTGGGATAAAAGGCAAAACCTTGCAGGAAGTTTTGGAAAAAGATCCGAACAAAGTCCTCTATACTGCCGTCAAGGGGATGCTACCAAAAAATAAACTAGCAGATCAGATAATCAAGAAATTAAAGCTTTTCCCGGAGGCCGAACACGCTCACGAGGCTCAGAAGCCGGAAAAAATAGAGGTTTAAGATATGACAGAGCAAAAAGTAACAGAAAAATATTATTATGGCCTAGGCCGTCGAAAAGAGGCCAAGGCAAGAATCCGTCTTTTCTTTGGCAAGGGTCAATCTCAGATTAACGACAAAAATGTTGAAGATTATTTTGGCAAAAACCAACTTCTGATAGAAAGTCTATATGAGCCGATTAAGCTCTGCGGTCAAAATGACAAAGTCTATTTTAGCGTTAAAATCGAAGGTGGGGGACTGTCCGGGCAAGCCGATAGTATCCGCTTGGGTTTAGCCAGAGCGTTTGTCTCCTATGACGAAAACAACAAACTAGCTCTAAGGAAGGCCGGTCTCCTGACCCGGGATCCAAGAGAAAAAGAGAGAAAGAAATACGGTCTTAAGAGAGCGAGAAAAGCGCCTCAATTCTCAAAACGTTAATAAAAGACCCCGCCGGGGTCTTTTATAATTGATTGCAACTATCATTTTGGATAGAATGAACTTAGGAAAGGCAAAGTCTAAGATGGTTCTGGATAAAAATGGTACTCAAAATTCTATAAATAGGGGAGAAAACAAAACTCCCATTATCCCGGTTATTTTCGAAGACAACCATCTTTTGGTTATCGATAAACCGGCCGGCATTAGCGTTCACCCGGCGCCTGGAGAAAAAGAGCAGACGGCTATAGAAATATTGGGAGAGAAAAGAAATGTTTATCTGGTCCATCGGCTAGACAAGCCAACTTCAGGAATTATGATTTTTGCCAAAACAGAAAAAGATCAAGCTTTTCTCCAGAATTTATTTAAGTCGAGAAAAATCAAAAAAACTTATCTTGCTCTGGTCAGAGGCAGGCTTGAACCAAGTGAGGGTATTATCGACTTGCCTTTAGGTAGGGGGATTAGTGAAAGAAACAAAATCAGTCCGAAAGAGAAAGGGAAGTCAGCCAAAACTACTTATAAAGTGATAAAACAAACCAACAAATACACATATTTGAAAGTAAACCCCGAGACCGGCCGAACTCATCAGATTAGAGTTCATTTATCCTCACTTGGTTTTCCTATTCTAGGAGATAGGCGATATGGAGGAGAAGACAGCTCTGCAGAAAGAATGTTTTTGCATGCAGAGGAGATAGAACTAATCCATCCCGAAACAAAGAAAAGAGTAAAATATCTAGCGGCCTTGCCAGAGGAGCTACAAGAAAGGCTGACAGTTCTTCTATCATAATTGAAGCGGCCGAGCTTATTCTGTATAATGGCAGAAGGAGAATAAGTGATTGTTGGGCACGACAAAGGCCTTTCTAGGTTAAAGGAAATTGTAGAGAAAAAAGCATATTCACATGCTTATCTTTTTGTTGGTCCGGAAAAAATTGGCAAGACCCATCTGGCTAAACATTTTGCTAAGAGTTTGCTTTGTAAACAACCTAAAGACGGGGAGCCTTGTGACAACTGTTCTAGCTGTAAATTACTTGATCTTGGCAATCAGCCGGACTTTTTGCTCTTTGACGGCCATGAGAATTTAAATGTTGAAGAAATTAGAAATCTAATTCATTTTTTGGAGCTAAAGCCATATCAATCACAAGTAAAGGTTGCTCTTATTTCTCATGCAGAAAGAATGTCAGTCTCGGCTGCTAACTCATTTCTAAAGACTCTGGAAGAACCGGCACCAAATACTATTATTATCCTAACCTGTGAAAATGACGGTAACATCTTGCCCACGATTAAATCTCGAACTCAGATTATCAGATTTTCTTTTGTCCCCCGGGGGAAAATAGCCGATTACCTTTCAAAGAAATACTCCCTTGCTCCAGATAAGGCAGAAGAATTGGTCGGCTTTTCTGCCGGCAAGATCGGTCTGGCTACTAGCCTGGCAGAAGACATTGAGAAAACGGAGAGGCTCAAGCTCTTTTTGCGGCAATTTCTGACTGTTTTGAGTAAAAAGTCTTATGCCGAAGCGATTCTTCTAGCGGGGTCACTGGCAGAAGAGAAAGAAAGCCTCATAGAGCACTTGAATTTTCTTGAGAATTACTTCCAAGCAAAGCTGAGTTCCAGGCAACTAGGAGACGAAGAATCATTGAAAATAGTGGCAATTACAGGTAAAATAGCACAGTCAAAAGAATATATCCAAAAAAACGTTAATCCAAAGTTGGCTCTAGAGTCACTCTTGTTGCAAGGAGTATAAGTTGCTAAAAGTTATCGGGGTTCAATTTACATCATCCCTTAAAATATATGATTTTAAACCGGGCCGGAATAAAGTTGAGATAAACGACCAAGTGGTTGTTACCACCACTCAAGGCATGGAAATCGGCCGAGTCGTTTATATTGACAAAGAAGTTTCTCAAAAAGACAGTGATGAGCCGTACAAAGAAATTGTCCGGGTGGCAGACGAAAAAGATCTCAATCGTTGGAACAAGATGAGAGAGGATGGTTATCAATATTTGCCGCTTTTTCGAGAGAAGGTCGGGGAGTTAAACCTAGAAATGAAACCGATTACAGTCGAATTTTCTTTTGATGGTGAAAAAGCGATCTTTTATTTTACGGCCGAGAACAGAGTTGACTTCCGCGAACTAATTAAGATACTTTCACGACATATCGGAAAGCAAGTGGTAATGAGACAAATTGGCCCCAGAGATGAGGCCAAAATGCTTGGCGGCCACGGCATTTGTGGCCAACAGGTTTGTTGTGTCAGATTTTTGAAACAAGCCGAAAGTGTCTCGATGGATATGGCTAGGGACCAGTACGAGACAAGCGTCAATGCCAACAAGGTAACCGGCCTTTGTGGCCGCTTGATGTGCTGCTTGGCTTTTGAAGATGCCGGCAAAAAGAAAAAGGGGAGCGCTAAATGATTATAGCTCTGCTTGTTATAGTAATCTTTGCTGTTTTTGTTATTTATGTTGCCACCCTAATAACGACAAACGATACAGAAATTATTGTTGGACAAAAGAGAAATATCCGGGAGATCGGCGAAAGAATCCAAAACGTTTTAGATACAGAAAAGACCGAGAAAAAGCAAGAACGAAAATTAAGCTCGGTTGCGACAGAGGCGTCAAAACTTTATAGGGCCAGAAGGTTTAGGCAATCAGAGAAAAAATACTTAGGCATCATTAGAGAAGACCACGGCAACATCAAAGCCTATCATGGCCTGGGCCTTATCTATCTGGAACAAAAGGAATATGAAGGGGCAGCAGAAGCCTTCAAGAAGATTTGTGAGTTGGCGCCGACAAATGATTCAGCTTTCAACAACTTAGGCCTGGCTTATTTTAACATTGGCAAATACGACGAAGCAGTCAAGGCCTATGAACATTCTGTTGCCTTGAATAACAAAGTTGTTCATCGTTTCATTAATCTAGCCCTGGCGGCCAAAAAAGCCGGAAAACACAAAGAAGAAGCTTCTGCTCTGGAAAAAGCCGTTTCTTTGGAGCCGAATAATATAGATTATCTAGAAAAATTAGTTGAAGTTGCAATGAAGATAGATGACAAAGGGACAGCCAAAAAGACATTGCAAAAAATTGTCGAGCTGGAACCGGATAATTTGGAAGCGCAAAGAAATCTGGCGCGACTGGAAAAATAAAGATATAATAGGATTAAAGGAGAAAATAAATGGCTGAAAAAACCAAATCAACAATCACTCCATCAGAATACGGTATTGCCTTTGGGGTTGTTCTGGCTTTTGGTGTCGGACTAATCTTCCAAAACATCTTAGCCGGGGTTCTTTTGGGCTTTCCGATCGGTTTTATTGCCGGCGTCCTTTACGGTAACATTCAGAAGAAATAAAACCTTAGTTAGAGCTTTGTAGTACTGGGCCTTCGATATCTTCTATGAAAGGTAAAAATAAAAGTTGAGATAACAAAAATAACCTCTCAGGGGTTATTTTTATTTTGGCAGGGGTACCAGGACTTGAACCCGGATTAACGGTTTTGGAGACCGTCGTTCTACCGTTGAACTATACCCCTACGTCAGAGCTTGCTTCACATTTTACAAACTCTGTTTGTTACAACTTTTCGCAGCTCTTCCTCTTTCGACAAAATTTAGAAAACATTTTGTCGGATGTTCTCTCATTTTGTCTCTTTGTGCAAGGTGTGTTTGCGTTCTCTCTTGCAGAATTTCTTTACTTCCAATCGATCAGTTGTGTTGCGAGTGTTTTTAGTCGTTGCATAATTGCGTTCTTTGCACCCCGTACATTCAAGAGTGATGACCGGTCGGATATCTTTCTTAGATTTTGCCATATTTTCCTTTCTGGTTTATTGCTTCTTCTGGAGCCCACCACCGGGATTGAACCGGTGACCTCATCCTTACCATGGATGCGCTCTACCAACTGAGCTAGGTGGGCCTGGTGGGGAGGGAGGGATTCGAACCCCCGAAGGCTAATGCCAACAGATTTACAGTCTGCTCCGTTTGACCGCTTCGGTACCTCCCCTGGAGCCGATGGTCGGATTCGAACCGACGACCTGCTGTTTACAAAACAGATGCTCTACCACTGAGCTACATCGGCCTAGACCCTAGGTTTTTAACCTTGATATTATAGTAGAAAATGGGCTCGAGGTCAACGTAATTAAGCTTCCGTAACTATGATAGAGCATATTCTTCTATAAGCCAATTTTTGACTAACTTATTACTTATTGCTTTTTAATTTTTAATTATTCTACTTCTGCCAAAAAAACGTTGACATTTTAGCTTATATAAGCTATGATTTAAGCACAAAGCCGCAAGGCTTTTTTAAAAACGGAAAAATATGAAAAAAGCTTTTAAGAAGATTTTTAGTTATTTTGGAGAGTCGCGGGATGAGCTGACAAAGGTCGTCTGGCCGACCAGAAAACACGTTATTAACATAACGATCGCCGTTATCATTTTGGTCTTGGTTGTCGGTGTTTTCTTGGGTCTCTATGACTACATTTTTAGCAAAATATTAGCATATATTTTAACGCTTAGAAAATAGGGAGTAACTTAGAAAATGGCAAAACAGCACAGCGAAGGACGCCACTGGTATGTTATCCATACGTATTCTGGCTATGAAGAGAGGGTAGCAGAAAATCTGAAACAAAGGATCAAGTCTTTGAAGATGGAAGACAAGATTTTTGACGTCATCGTGCCAAAAGAAAAGACGATTGAAATCAAGAATGGTCGCAGAAGAACAGTCGAAAAAAGAATTTTCCCCGGCTATGTCATGGTTGAAATGATCGTGACCGATGAAAGCTGGTATGTAGTTAGAAACACGCCTCAAGTGACTGGTTTTGTTGGTTCCGGCACAACTCCGATTCCGATGAGTGAGGCTGAAGTCTCGACAATTCAGAAAAGAATGGGTCTAGAGGAACCGAAATTCAAGATAGATTTAGACGCAAGCGATCTAGTCAGTATCACAGACGGTCCATTCAAAGGCTTTGACGGGACTGTGGACCATGTTGACCAAGAAAAAGGCAAAATCAGGGTTATGGTCAATATGTTTGGTCGGGAAACGCCGGTCGAGCTGGATTCACTGCAGGTAAAGAAAATCTAATCCTCTAGGAGAGAAAAAGTGGCAAAAAAGGTATTAAAAAAGGTCAAATTACAAGTTCCAGGAGGCCAAGCCAACCCGGCACCACCGGTGGGTACAGCGTTAGGCCCAACTGGCATCAATATTATGGATTTTTGTTCGGCTTTTAACGAAAAGACGAAAGATAAAATGGGAACAGTTATTCCTTGTGTCATCACTATCTATGAAGATAGAACCTTTGATTTTGTTATGAAGCAACCTCCGGCAGCTGAGCTAATCAAAAAAGAACTCGGCTTGTCCAAAGGTTCTGGTTCGGTTAAAAAAGAGAAGGTTGGTAAGATGACCAAGGCCCAACTTATAAGCGTAGCTGAAGCAAAGATGGAAGACCTCAATGCTCACTCGATTGAACAGGCAGAAAAGATTATCGCTGGCACTGCTCGGTCAATGGGGATAGAGGTAGAAAAATAATTAAAAAATAAAAACTAAAAATGAAAAAATAAAGAATTTTGTATAAAGAACTAATTTAGTGGGAGGTATTTAAAATATCGCTCGAACCACAAAGGAGTAATATGGCAGAGAAGAAAAAGATCACCAAGAAGAAGATAGAACCTGAAAAGGTTGGGAAAAAAGCTACAGAAGAGCCCACCGAAGCGGAAATAAAAACCGACCTAAAGCGAGCCGAAAAAGAATCAGGGAAGAAGACTGGAAAGACAACCAAAAAGGCAGAAAAATCGGCCGAATCTAAACCGAAGAAGAATAAATTAAAAAATAGCGAAAAGAAATACTCAAAAAACTACAGAAAAGTAGCGGAGTTACTTGAGCCAGGTAAGCTTTATACTCCAGAAGAGGCGATTGATCTTGTCAAAAAAACCTCAACTGTCAAATTCGATGCTTCCGTCGAAGTTCATGTCAGACTCAATATCGATCCGGCTAATTCGGATCAGCAAATCCGGGGCAGCCTCGTCTTGCCGGCTGGAACGGGCAAAATCAAAAAAGTCTTGGCCATTGTCGGCCCTGACAAAGAAAAGGAAGCCAAAGAAGCCGGTGCCGACCATGTCGGCGGCACTGACTTGATTGAAAAGATAGAAAAAGGCTGGCTTGACTTTGAAGTCGTTGTAGCCACTCCGGACATGATGCCAAGTCTCGGTAAAATCGGTAAAATTTTGGGAACAAAAGGGCTAATGCCAAATCCCAAAGTCGGAACAGTGACCCAAGATATTGCCAAAGTAGTCAAAAATCTAAAATCAGGGATGATCGAGTATCGGGCTGACAAGAGTGGTATCGTCCATACAATCATCGGTAAGGTTTCTTTTGGCGAAACTGACCTGGTCAAAAACTATCAAGAGCTAGTAACGACCCTTGTCAAAGTAAAACCGAGTGGTGTTAAGGGGACTTATATCAGAAGTATCTATATCACAACGACAATGGGTCCAAGTCTTAAGATAGAGCATAAATAGTCTTGTGGAAAACTTGCTAGAAATATAAAGCTAAAATAAGAGTAATTTAAAAATAATGGCTACAAGTAGCCATTATTTTTTGTATACTACTTTTTTACCTTCTTATCAAAAAAATATTATAGACAAAGTGGGGAATAGTGGTATATACTTGTATCAAGTGGAAGAAAGTGGGGATAAGTGGGGAATTATGAGCATAAATGCCTACCAAACCCAGGGAAAAGATGCAAATGTTTATAGGTGAATACATTCACAATATCGATGAGAAAGGAAGACTGGCTGTCCCGGTCAAATTCCGCAACCGCCTCGCTGGAGGCGCAGTTGTGACGAAGGGTTTGGACAACTGTCTTTCTTTGTATCCAGAAGAAGCCTGGAACAAGATGGTAGAGAAGATGGAAAGCCTGCCATTGACTCAGAGTAAATCTAGGGCCTACGCCCGGTTTATCCTTTCCGGTGCTTTTACGGCGGAGATAGACAAGCAAGGACGGATTAACTTGCCGTCAGCCCTGAGGCAATATGCCGGGGTCAAAAATCAAGTAGTTGTTACCGGTCTGGGCGATCACGTCGAAATCTGGTCGACCAAGACTTGGGAAGAGTATAGAGAGAACATTGAAAAAGACAGCGTCAATATCGCTGAAGAATTAGGGATCTAACAAGTAGTCACCTTGGGCAGGTAGCTAGCAGCCAGCGAGCACCTTAGAACAAACATCCACCTCAAATTTAGCCCAACTAAATTTCCACCTTAAAAAGCAATCTAGTGAGACTAGAAAATCAAAATAAAAATGAAAACAAAACGAACTCATTTTTTGGCCCATCAGGGCCATCTGACTGCTAGCTACTTGTTCGAGAAAGGAATAGATGAAGGAAGAACATATCCCGGTTCTTTTACATGAGGTAGTAGAGTGTTTGACGCCAAAGGCAAACAAAAACTTTATTGATGCTACTTGTGGTTTCGGCGGTCATGCCGAAGCAATCCTAGAGAAAACAGCTCCCAACGGAATTCTGATTGGGATTGACCAAGACACCGAAGCTCTCCATCTTTCAAAAAAAAGATTGGAGAAATATGGAGACAGATTCAGAGACAAACTTAGTAATTTCTCAAGGATTGACGAAGCAGCTAGAGGAATCCAGGTCACAGGCGGCATTCTGGCTGATTTGGGGGTTTCTTCATATCAACTTGATGAGGTTTCGAGAGGTTTTTCCTTTACTAAAGAGGGGCCGCTTGATATGAGAATGGACGCAAGCCAGGAGTTAACAGCCGAAATGGTCGTAAACGGTTATCCGGTCGATAAACTGACGAAAATCCTAAAAAATTTTGCCGACGAAAGATTTGCCACCCGGATAGTCGAGAGAATAGATATTGCCCGGTCAAAAAAACCGGTCAAAACGACTTCTGAGCTGGCAGAAATAGTCTGGGACAGTATCCCCAAAAAATACCGGCAAAAAGGCGTCAATCCGGCAACGAGAACTTTCCAAGCAATTCGGATGGAAGTAAACAACGAGCTTGGCCATTTGGCCGAGTTTCTACCAAAAGCTACAAGTCTTCTGGAGAAAGAAGCTCGAATTGCCGTCATTACCTTCCATTCCAGAGAAGACAAGATCGTCGCTAACTTTCTCAGAGAACAAGCCAACCCTTGCAAATGCCCGCCGGATTTTCCGGAATGCGTTTGCGGGCGCAAGCCAAAGATAAGAATCATTACCAAAAAGTCAATTCAACCAGGAGAAGAAGAAATCCGAAACAACCCAAGAAGCAGAAGTGCCAGACTAAGGGTGGCGGAAAAGATATAAAAAAGAAGACAAGAAGCCTTAAAGGAGGGCACCCCGGCAACAGGTATCGGGGGTGAACAAAGCCGAGATAAAAACAAAAAACTCTCTAGTGCTCAAAATAAGCGCCGGAGGGACGAAAGGGGAGGGAAAGATGAAGGATAGAACAAGGCGAAGAAAATTTAATAGGAATTATAGGCCACATTTCCGTTTGGGAAAGTTTGGCTTCATATTCGTTGTTCTGGCCTTGGTCCTGGCCTCTGGCTTGCTTTATCTTTCCCAATCCAACAAAATGGCCGTAAGGGGCTATGATATTGCCAAACTGGAACAAGAAAGACAGGAACTTTTGGCCGAAAGAGAGCGTTTGGAAATTGAGGCATCAAGATTACAATCGATTCAAGAAATCGAAAGTGGACTTAAGAGTTCCGGCATGGTACCGGTCAAAAAAATAAATTATGTGACAGCGCCTACCACTATTGCTTTGAACAAGTGAGCTTTCTCAGGTAAAATAGACGCATTGGTTCATTAGGATTAGGCTTCATGAAAAGTTATCACAACGCAGTTGTTCAGCGAAAGAGGGTTTTTTGGGTTTTTTTTATTTTTGTCGCTCTCGTCGCAATAATTTCTTATCGTGTCGTTGAACTAACAATAGTAAAACATGACTATTTTTTTAAGCTAGCTGCTTCTCAGCATTGGATCAAAGATGTTATTCCGGCCAAACGAGGCAAGATCTATGCTGCGGATACAATTTCTAGTTCGCCTTATCTTTTGGCAACGAACCAAGCCCTAGACTTGGTTTTTGTCGAGCCAAAGAAGTTAGAAAATAAAGAAGAGGCAGCCCAATTTTTATCAGTAGTTTTGGGTATGGCACTTCTGACACTTATGTTCCGATAAAACACAAGCTTTTAAAGGAGCAAGGCGATAAAATTCGTGATAAAAAAATGACAGGAATCGGCCTAACGGCTGAAAACTGGCGCTACTATCCGGAAGGAAAATTAGCCTCAAATCTTTTAGGCTTCGTCAATGCTGAGTTTAAGGGCAACTATGGCCTAGAAGAGTATTACAATGAAGACCTGAGTGGCTCCCCCGGACTTTTGAAGGCCGAAGCAGACCATGCCGGCGTGGAAATTGCCTTTGGCGATAATGTTTCTAAACCGCCGGTTGATGGCACCGATCTATACCTAACAATTGATAGATACATCCAGGGACAAGCCGAGCAGCAGTTAAATGACGCAGTCAAAAAATTTGGAGCAGCTGGCGGCCAAGTTATTGTGATGGAGCCTGAAACGGGCGCTATCTTGGCTTTGGCAACGAACCCGAACTTTGATCCCAACAAATATGCCGAAATCAAGCTGAGTAGCTATAATATCTTTAAAAATGGGGCCGTCAATGATACTTACGAACCGGGATCAGTCTTTAAAGTTATAACTTTGGCTGCTGGTTTGGATGCAAGCAAGATAACGCCCGAGACTAAATTCGAAGATACCGGTCAGATAACCCTAGATGGTTATACAATCAGAAACTCTGACAAGAAAGCTCATGGCATTTGCACCATGACTTATGTTTTGGAAGAATCTCTGAATACGGGTTCAACCTGGGTTTCCAGAGAACTCGGAAAAGATAGTTTTTATCGATATGTGAATAATTTCGGCTTTGGCGAGCTGACGGGGATAGAGCTTCCAGGCGAAACATCGGGTAAGGTCTATAGTCCCAAAGAGCTAAACGACCATGGTTATGCCACGATGAGCTTTGGCCAAAGTATCTCGGTTACCCCGCTTCAAATGCTGACTAGCTTTGCTGCCATTGCTAACGATGGCAAGATGATGAAGCCCTATATAGTCCAAAAAACGGTCGACAACAACAAGGAAGAAACCAAAAAAACCGAGCCAAAAGAAATAAGACAGGCTGTCTCGCCAATGATATGACAAAAATGATGGTTTCAGTTGTTGACAACGGTCACGGTTATCAGGCTAAGGTTGCTGGCTATAAAGTCGCCGGCAAGACAGGGACGGCCCAAGTACCGGACCCGAGAGGCGGCTATAGCTCGGGTAGAAATATTGGTACTTTTGTCGGTTTTGCTCCGGCTGACAATCCGAAATTTGTTGTTTTGGCCAAGATTGATGAACCCAAAGGAATCCCCTGGGCCGAAAGTTCGGCTGCTCCGATTGTCGGAAAGATGTTAGACTTTTTGTTGAAGTATTACCAAATTCCACCGACAGAGAAAATAAGATAATGAAAAATATTTTTAAAAAAATAATCACTTTTCTTCTGGCGGCCCTGACCCGGATTTATCTAGCCAAAAACCGGATTGAGGTAATTGCTATTACTGGATCGGCTGGCAAGACAACCGCCAAACTAGCTCTGGCTCAACTTTTGACTGACTCTGATATATATACCCCGACAGAAGCCTACAATACGGAGATAGGGGTCCCTTTAGCTGTTTTTAAACTTCGGACGCCGGAAAGGATTGGTAGCCTTGGCTCTTGGCTTAAGATTTTGTTAAAGATGTTTCTAACTATCTTCAAAAAAGCCGACTACAAAAGAATTGTTCTAGAGCTGGGCGCAGACAGGCCGGGAGATATCTCTCACCTGACCTCTTTTATCAAGCCCCACATCGCTATTGTGACGACAGTTTTGCCTGTTCATATGGAAAACTTCAAAGACGTTGAGGCGGTAGCTTTGGAGAAAAGCGAAATTTTATCAAGCTTGACGGAAAACGATTTAGCGGTTCTGAATAATGATGACATCTTGGTCAGAAAAATGGCCAAAAAAACAAAAAGCCAAATCCTTTTTGTTGGCCAAGGGAAAGGCTCTGATCTTTCTTGGGGCAAAGAACAAATTTCTCCGGACGGCACCTCGGTTGACTTCATTTGGAAAGAAGAGAAACATTCTTTGAATTTACAAATTATTGCTCCTCAGCTTTTGCCATCTCTTTTTTCTGCTCTTGCGGCTGCTCTCTATCTAGGCAAAGAGCCAAAGAAACTTCTAAAGAAGTTAGAAGAATTTAAGCCGGTGCCTGGCCGGATGAATCTAGTTAAGGGGACAAATGATTCGACTATCATTGATGATAGCTATAATGCTAATCCTGCTTCAACCATAGCTGCCCTGGACGTTCTTTCAAGAATGCCTGGCCGGAAAATTGCTGTTTTGGGCAATATGAATGAACTTGGTGATTATGAAAGAAAAGGGCACGAAGAAGTAGGGGAGAAAGCAGGAGAGGCCTGTGATATTCTAATTACGGTCGGAGAACTGGCCAAAGCTCATATTGTCCCAAAGGCCGAGGCAAAGATGAAAAAGGAAAGCATCCAGTCGTTTGATAATCCTTACGCTGCCGGAGAATATCTAAAGAAAACTATCAAGAAAGGTGATATCATCCTAGTCAAAGGGTCACAGAATAAAGTCTTTGTTGAAGAAACGGTTAAAATAATTATGGCTACACCAGCAAAAGCAGGGGAAGAGCTGGTTCGGCAGTCTGGCTTTTGGCAAAAGAAAAAAGAGAAATGCTTTAAATAGCCTCGACAGTAAACGTCCCCGATGTTTCGATAAAATAAAAGTCTAACGGCAGGCCACATACCAGTACGGTATGTGGGGCAGAGGAGAAAACAAATGGAACTTACATCAATCGTTATCAATGAACAAATAGTTACTCCGTTTTTGATCAAGCTCTTCTTCTTTTCATTCGCTTCTTTTAGTTTGGCGATCATCTTGACGCCGCTTTTTACTCACTTTGCCTATAAATACAAATGGTGGAAACAGGTAAAGACTGAGGATATGGGCGGCAAAGCAATACCGGTTTTTCATAAAATTCATGCGGCCAAGCACAAAAGGCATATCCCGACAATGGCCGGCGTTATCATCTGGGGTTCAGTGGCTATCTTGACCTTGCTTTTTAACCTTGACCGAGCTCAGACTTGGCTGCCACTGTTTACGATGATTACAATCGGTCTTTTGGGCTTAGTCGATGATTATATTAACATCCGTTCAACCGGCGGTTTGGCCGGAATGAGATCGAAATTCAAGATGACTTGGCTTATCATCTTTGCCGCCATCGGTGCCTGGTGGTTCTATGCCAAGCTTGGTTGGAATATCATTCATATTCCGGCTTGGGGGGATTTGACAATCAGTTGGCTCTACGTTCCGCTTTTTATCTTTATCGTGATTGCCACGGCTAACGCTGTCAATATCACTGATGGTTTGGACGGGCTTTCGGGTGGACTTTTGTCAACTTCTTTTGCTGCCTATGCTATCATTTCTTTTTTCCAAGGCAATTACGGTTTGGCTATCTTTTGCGGTACTGTTGCCGGGGCAACCCTAGCCTACACTTGGTTTAATATTTTTCCGGCCAGGTTTTTTATGGGCGATACGGGAGCAGTTTCCCTGGGGGCGACCCTTGGCGTCGTGGCAATGTTGACAAATACGGTTTTGGTTTTGCCAATAATTGGTTTTGTCTTTGTCGCCGAAACTCTTTCTGTCATTATTCAGCTAACGTCAAAGAAATTAAGACACGGCAAGAAGGTTTTCTTGTCAGCACCGATTCATCATCACCTGGAAGCCAAAGGCTGGCCGGAGACTAAAGTAACAATGAGGTTCTGGGTTATCGGGGCAGTTACGGCTGTCCTCGGCGTCGCTGTTGCTTTGGTTGGGCGGGGAAGCCTCTAATGGCTTTATCTAGAAGCGCAGTCAAAGAACGAGCCCAGAGTGGGTTGGGTAGCCCCGATCCGGTCCTGACTGTCATTACGGCGCTTCTTTTGATTTTTGGTCTGATTATGATTTCTTCGGCCTCAGTCGTCCTTAGTCAGCAAGAAGCCGGAAACCCTAACTATTATTTTTTCACTCAGCTTAGAAGTGTCGGCGTCGGTCTTATTTTATTTTTTCTTGGGCTAAAACTTGACTACCGCTTCTGGAGAAAATTTGCCCCGATTCTTATGATTCTAAGCATTCTCGCCCTAATTGCTGTCTTTTTGCCCGGTATCGGAGTTGAGAGAAACGGAGCTCACCGCTGGGTTAACCTTGGCTTTATGCAATTTCAGCCATCCGAACTAACGAAACTAGCCCTTATCATTTACCTGGCAGCTTGGTTTGAAAGCAAGGGGACAGAAGTAAAGAAGCTTTTTAGTGGGACATTACCTTTTCTTTTGATCTTGGCCCTGGTCGGCGGTTTGGTTATTGCAGAACCGGATATGGGCACGACCGTTGTCCTGGCGGTAATTGCCGGCGCTATCTATCTGGTCGCCGGAGCAAGAAAAGTCCACATCTTAGGCATGCTCGCTCTAGCTGTAGGGATGATCGTGTATCTAATAAAAAGTGCTCCATATCGAATGGCCCGTTTTACCGTTTTTTTGAATCCGACTGCAGATAGCAGCGGACAAGGATATCATGTCAATCAGGCACTACTAGCCATTGGCTCGGGAGGTATTTTGGGTCTTGGCTTTGGCAAATCCAGACAAAAGTTCAATTATTTGCCCGAAGCGGCAACAGATTCAATCTTTGCTGTTATTACAGAAGAATTGGGCATTTTGGGCGCTTTTCTGGTGATTGTCCTTATCGTCGGCTATGCCACTCGTGGTCTCAAGGTAGCATCGGAAGCGCCGGACACTTTTGCCAGATTAATGGCTGTCGGTATCACGACCTGGGTCGTTGGCCAGTCTTTGATCAATATCATGGCTATCTTGTCCTTGATGCCTTTGACCGGTGTGCCGTTGCCTTTTATAAGTTACGGCGGATCATCAATTATTATGTTGATGTTTGCTTCTGGTATACTATTGAATATAAGTAAGCACACTCAGAAAGGAGAGCAAGTTGCGCATAATCGTCTCTGGCGGCGGAACTGGCGGGC
Organism: uncultured Candidatus Saccharibacteria bacterium; assembly: GCA_964471065.1. Taxonomy (GTDB): domain Bacteria; phylum Patescibacteriota; class CPR2; order UBA1875; family CAIMLA01; genus CAYYEV01. The sequence continues at coordinate 15,920 of CAYYEV010000002.1, read as the reverse complement.
ATATATCCCCGGTTTTGGCAGTAATCAATGAAATAAAAACTTATGATGCTTCGACGGAAATCCTTTATATCGGTTCAGAGGAAGGTCTGGAGAACAAAATTATTCCTCAGACGGGCATCGACTTCAAATCAATTCCTTGTGGCAAATTTAGAAGGTATCACAGAAACCAGCTTCTAAATGTAGTTGACCCGACAACTCTTTTCAAAAACAGCCGGGATTTTTTTCGTTATCAAAAGGGGATAGGCGAAGCCAAAAAAATTATCTCAGAGTTTGACCCTGACGTTGTCTTTACTAAAGGTGGCTATGTCAGCTTACCGGTTGGTAAAGCAGCCATTAGTCTGGGCTATCCTTTGGTTATCCATGAATCGGACAGCGTCATTGGTCTTTCGAATCGATTGCTAGCCAAAAAAGCGGCTAAAGTTTGTGTCGCATATCCTCTGGAAGCTTACAAGGAGACGGGGTTGGAAAACTTAGTTTATACCGGTAATCCAATCCGTGATGACATTTATCAAGGGGACAAGGCGAGGGGAATCAGAGAGTTTGGTCTGGACAAAGACCGGCCGGTGGTCATGGTGATCGGTGGCAGTCAAGGCGCCTATATTATAAATCAATTGATTTCGGATTGTTTGGACGCTTTGCTAGAAAAATATCAACTCATTCATGTTTCGGGAGAGAGGGATTATGATTGGCTTAGTTTTCGAGCCCAAAAACTGACTCCGAAACTGGCCAAGCACTACCATCTCTATAATTTTTTATCAAGTGATCTCAAAGATGCTTTTGCCGTTTCGGACCTGGTCATTTCTCGAGCCGGGAACAATGTTATCGCCGAGCTGGCATCGCTATCAAAACCAACTATTTTAATTCCGCTTTCGACTTCGGCCAATGATCATCAGTTAACAAACGCCAAGATTTTATCTCAATCAGGAGCGGCCCTTCTTATGCTTCAGGAACATTTGACCGGAAAGAAATTGGCCCGCCAAATCGACCTTTTGGTCGAACAGCCGGAGGATATGAAGAAAATGGCCGAGCACATTCACGAGTATGCCAAAACAGAGGCTGCTAAGTTGGTTTCAGGCGAGATTATCAAAGTAGCAAAAGAATTTTTGGCCAGAGAAGAAGATGATAAGGAGGAGTAAATTAGGGCAGGGGAGACTAGATAGAGGCCGGAGACAGCCCTCTATCTATTCCAGAACCCAACAGGATATAGTCAGGAGGGATTTCAAGAAAGGCTTTCTGGCCGTCTTTTTGATTATTACGCTCATTGGGATTACTTATTTAATTCTTTTCTCGCCGGTCTTTAGGATAAAAAGGGTAGAGCTAAACGATCTCAAATATCAAGATCGAGCCAATGTCGAAAAACCGGTTGAGGCTTATAAAACAGGTTTTATTTTGAATCAAAACCTAATTACTTTTAATAGAGGAGGTCTCGAAAAAAAGATTTTGGCTATCCCGGGGATTAAATCTGTCCGGATAAGTAAAAAATATCCCGACGCCTTGTCTCTTGTCGTTGCCGAGAGAGAACCGGCTTTTGTTTGGCAGGTTCTGGACCACAGATATCTGGTGGATGAATCCGGTATGATCTGGGGCAACTTTGAAGATAAATTTCGAGACACCCCGGTCGTTATCGATACCAAGAACATTCCGACCGAGATAGGCAAGAAACCGGTTCCGCCATCATTTGCTACTTTTGTTATGGATTTGAAGAAAGACTTTGAAACGATTACTGGTGCTAAGATGGTCAAGCTGGAAGTTGTCGATACAACGAGTGAACTAAAAGCTTACTCAAATTCCAGTTGGTATGCTTATTTCGATACAACCAGAACGGCTAAAAATGAACTTATAAATCTGGCTCGAGTTGTCGAAGAAGCAAGGAGATCGGGCAAGAGAAGTTTAGAATATATCGATCTTAGAATTGATAATAAAATTTTTTATAAATAGGAAAGAGCGTCGCTTCCGGTAGGCGACGCTCTTTTTTTGTGCCCGACACGTACTTTGGTGTCTTTAATGAGTGGCGATGAAACGACGGAGCCCCGGGTCATCCGGGTCATCGTCCAATAGCTCCTGGCGCTCTCGTTCCCAGTCCTCTGCACAGTAGAACTGGCAGAGGACTTCTGTGGGGTAGGGGTGGCTCGCCCTGGCAGCCTTGATGGCTGATCTCAGGGATGTGTGGTAATCGAACAGACGAAAGACTCGTCGAATCCGACTTTCGTTCAGAGCCAGCCAGTAAGCGAGCAGGATTGACACCACTAGGCTGATCGCGATAGTTCCAATCACTTTTGGCCCCCCAAGCCTATCCCTATGAGTGACGACTGATACCGGAAAGAGTCCCCTTAGCTTTGACTTTTGTAAGCGCCGGACACGGGTGGTACGCACAACTTTAGTTTTGTGAATAGAGACAACTATATAACAAGGGGAGAGGACGGTCAAGCTAAAAAAGAAAAAGAATCGTTGAAATTGTTAAAAACGTTGGGCAAGAGAGCTGTTGAAATGTTGTCGAAAATCCCGACTGTAACGTCGGGGAAAACGTTGAAATTGTTGATTAATTTAAAATTTATCATTGGATTTGATTACAAACTTCAAATTAAAAATTAGAAAAGTGTATAATTAAACTATTATAAGAAGAAAGGGCTCCGGCTTGCAGCGCTGGGGTTAAAAACAAATGAATGGAACAACCAAAAAAATCACCTATCTAGTCCTCTGGGTTATTACCGGAGTATTAATCGCCGTTATGCTTGCCGGTATCCTAGAGCTTGTCTCGTATTGGATCTATGACGAGCTAAATCTTCTGGTCGTCCTTTACGGGCTGGCAGTCGTTATCGGCGCCTTGATTGGCTTTGTCTGCGGGCCGGTTGCCTGGCACAAAATCTATGTCGAAGGCCTCAGAGGCAAAAAGTATATAGTAAAAGACTAAATAACTAAATAACAAAACAACAAAATAACAAAGTTGAAAATAATGGCTAAGAATGGATCGAGCCCTCACCCCGGTTTGGCTAGCTCAGCATATAGCTGAGTTGCCTTCCCGTTGTGAGGGCTCACATCCTTGACGAACGCGGCGGGCGCATATGTATGTTGTTGGTGAAGCGCTTCTACTAGGACACCTCAGACTCCTTTTCAAGATCGACCTGTTCAGGACTTCGGTCTAGCGTGATGCCAAAGTGCCGGAATTCGGCCTCGATGGCCTCTCTGACCTCCTCCTCGGGCGACCAATTGGGGTTGGTAATCCACGAGTGTGACACCGTGGCGTAGGCTGCCTGGCAGTGTTGGCACTCAGACACATGCTTGCCCAGCTCGACATAGGGCGGCGACAAAAGCCGAGGCTCCTTGCCGTCTAGGTGGTCCTCAAAGAACCGGGCAAGCTGGTCTTCCCATTTCCTGTGGTCGTCGTCCATTTTGCGTCCTCTCTGAACATTAACGCTTTATGATATTGTCAAGTATTTTGTGAAGAGAAATGCTAGAGACTAAGAAATTGCAATTAATAAATTAAAAATTACAAAAATGAAAAATAGGGGAGAGAGAAGAGCCGGATGACGAATTAAATAATTGAAAAATAATTACGGACTTGGTCCCTGGCAGAAAGATCCGGTTCGATACCCTACAACAATAATTACTAATGACCAATTACAAATTACAAATCAATTTATAAAATTTATGAATGTCATTCCGGACTTGATCCGGAATCTATTTAGATGGATTCCCGCTTTCGAGGGAATGACAAAAGGATGGACATGGAATGACAGGAAAAGTGACAAACAAAAAGCCAAATAATACTTATAAATAAGTATTTCTTATTATTTCGTTCTATAAAAAATGACCTATCTATCGGCCTTGTCTAAAATTCTTAAAAGTCGTGCAAGATACATTGTGCGACAGAGTCTTTATCAAGAGATGGCAGGGGCGTTTGGTCTAACTGATATCACATTAGGGAGAAATCCGGATCTTCTCTTTCCTGTCCAAGGCTCGCCCAAATATAATAATTAATTAAATAAATAATATAACTTGGCCACCTAGTTTACCGGCTGTCAGTTTTTGTTTTTTGAAGGGGAGGCGGGGTAGATAATAAATAAAAAAGAAAATAATTTTAAATTATTTTCCCCCGCCCTCTCTCCGCGACTATTGCCAAAAAGAAATTATGTTTTATTTATTAAAATAATTAAAACTTGACTGTCTCACCCGGTTTGATCTCTTTGGTTTCTTTTATTTTAATTTTTTCGTGTGGCTCTATCGTTCGAAGTTTGTGGAATTCTTCGGCCGTTACTTCCCTCACCTTTTTTTGGTGAAGATGAGTAAATTTATCATGATCCTCGCCTTTTGTCTCCTTGTGTTTCGTTTTGTGGCTTCCCTGTTCTCCTCCTGAACTCTGGACTCTAGATTCTAAATTCTTTTCTGAACGACGATGGTCGCTTGGCTTGGTCACTTCTTTGATAATATCCCGAAGGATATTTTTATCAATTTTTTTATAGTCTTTCCCAATCTGGCTATTATTTGTTGACTGGCCCGAGATTGCTTCCCGCCGGAGGTCGGGCAGGCTGTCGAGTTTTCTTCTCGCAATGACGGGAGAAGAAACGGCTTTTTCTTCCCTTTTCTTCTCGGTTTTTCCAACCTTCGGTTGGTCAGCCGTAGGCTGATTTTCAGCTTTTTCTACCCTATCTTCGGCAACTTTTTTGTTTTGCTTGCCCGTTCCCCGCCAGGGGCGGATAAACTCCGCTTTAGCGGAGGCGGGTGGTTTTTCATTTTTAATTATTACTTTTGAATCATCCAAAGCTTCCTGTATAGCCTTCTTTAAATCGTTTTTCTTTTCTCCGGTTTCTCTTTCGGTTTTTTGCTTAATCGGATTTTCTGCCTCGTTGGCGTTGACACCGGCAATAACCGAGTCAACGTTGTACCATCTTCGGATATTTTCTTCGATTTCTTTTTTCGGCGTACCGTATTTTTCCCTGGAAACGGCGGTGATGACAGCTGACAAGTCCTCGGTGATCTTTGGTGAGTCCAAAGTCATGGCGCTAAAAGGGACACTAGCGACGCCATCAATAAGCATATTAAGGTAAACATTCCTAGTGTCCAGGTTGATGAGGTCGTTTTGGACAAAGACCGGGGCAAATTCCTTTTCTAGATAGGTCGCATCGGTCGCACCAACCCGAAATGATATCAGGGTCCCGACATTGCCAAAAACGGCGTCACGGACGTTCTCATCCATCTGAGCGATGTATTGATTGGCGACCGTCAATGATAACCGATATTTCCTGGCTTCTGATAAGATAACGCCAAAAGATTCCGTCGCAAAATTCTGAAACTCATCAACGTAAAGATAAAAATCTTTTCGCTGATTTTCCGGGATGTAAGCCCGGCTCATAGCGGCAAGCTGAATCTTAGTAATTAGCATCGAACCGATGAGTTCCGAGTTAGCTTCCCCTATCTTGCCGGTAGAGAGATCAACCAAAAGAATTTTTTGTTCATTCATAATTTTAGCGAAGTCGAGCTTGCTTTGCGGTTGACCGACAATGTTTCTGATAATCGGTGAAGCGGTAAATTGACCAACTTTGTTTAGGATCGGAGCAATTGTTTCTGTCGCCATTTTGTCGTTATATGAGGCAAATTCTTTGAGCCAAAACATTTGAACGACCGGATCGGTTACTTCTCCGACAATCTTTTTGCGGTAATTTTTGTCGGTCAACATTCGGACAATGCCAAGCATCGTTGAACCTTCAACTTCAACTAAAGCTGAAACGGTGTGTTTCAAAACATATTCCAGTCTTGGCCCCCAAGAATAGCCGAACTGCTTTTTCAGGACCGAGACAAAGCCGTTAGTCACTTCTTCACGGAATTCCGGAGTAGCCTCCAAGGGATTAAAAGCGATCGGAAAGTCTCTGTCGGCCGGGCTGAGATAAACAACATCATCTACCCGTTCTTTGGGGATATATTTCAAAACCCGGTCAATCAATTCACCGTGTGGGTCAACGATAGCTACACCCTCGCCTCTTCGGATATCATTTATAGCCAAAGATTCAAGTAACCTTGATTTCCCCGTCCCGCTTTTACCGATGATGTACATATGACGTCTTCTATCGTCTCTTTTGATGCCGAAAGGCTTATTGCCGCCACGGTGAGTCGTCATCGCTAGCGGTGTTATTTCTGGGTCGACATGAGCTAGATCTTCTATATAAGGTAGCCCAGCCGGTGGCTCACCCTTCTTTGAACTGGTCCAAACGATATTGGGCGTCTCAACCGAAACATGAGGTAAATGGTAGAGGCTGGCCAGCTCCTCGATATTTAAAATGTATGACGGCTCGGTTATTAGCCTAGCCCTATAAGCATTCAAAAATTCTTGACCGGTATAGATAGCGTCACCCTGAAAACCATTCAGGTTGGTGGTATTGAATTGTTTGAAGGCACCAACAACGGACTGAATTCTTTCCTTGGCTTTGGCCGTCGATTTGGCCAGATATAGGACTCGAACCTTAACTCGAAAGCCAAGCTTATTAGCCTTTTCTTCAATTGCTGTTAGCTCTACCTCTTCGGGGTGTGACAATTTTGGCTTTTCTTCTTTTTTCTTCTCATCCTTTTTCTTCTCCGGACCGCCAATCAGACCATAAAAAAGATTAAAAACAGTCCAGCTGATTATTTCCGGAATAGCAGCAAAAAGAGAACCCGGAAAATCAGAAAAAATCCCTTTTGGTTTCTGGGGCGAATCTTTTCGGCTCTTGATGTAGCCAAGGCCGCCTTCTCTCCAGTCGTCATCTATCGGCATGGCCAGGATCTGGATCCAGACTCTTTCGCTCCCGCCTTCTAATTTTGAAAGCATGCCGGTAATGCCGGCCAAAGGGTCGACATCAAAGTTTTGAAAGGTTTTTATCGGATAAATTGAGTTTTTGACCAAACTTAGTTCGGTTCCAGCGATGGAATCATCCAATTTATCGTTGTCTATGTCTAAGTTCTTGGTATAGTCATCAACAACTGTAATTTCGGCCGTCGGATATTGAGCGTAGACCTGTCCTTCGACAAAATCACGGAGATGTTCGGGCACCCAGGCGAAAAATTCAATCGCATTTGTCGTCGCAACAATTTCAAAGCTTAAATGTTCCTGAACGACGTCACCTTTGTTTCTGGACTTTTTGGGCTGAAGGATACCGTGGAGTGAAGCAAACATCATCTCGGCCGCAACCGGCCCTTTGTCGTTGTTCTTTGGTATTTTGATAGAAAGAACTATGTGTTTGGCTTGTTCTACATAACGGGCTTTTTTTAGATTCTTCCAGGCAAAATACAGAATAACCGGAATGACGACCCACCATGTCCAAACGATTAGAGTCCAGCCACCTCTAAGTATTGCTAAGCTTATTTCCTGGATTAGTTCCATTTACCCTCACTGTTTTTTCTTAACCGTATAAGTTGCCCTGGCGACTCGCTCAAAGCGATTTTTTTGTAGATTGAGTAAAACGGTTGTTTCTTTGACAATCCGTTTTTTCATCACTTCTTTTATAATGTCATCTTTGTGCATTGGCTTACCGGCCGAGATCAAAACTTCTTCGATTACTTCCTCAACTACTCCTTTGTTGTAACCCCACTCTTTGAGGGCATAAATGCCTCGACCGATGAGAACAAACCGGTCGTCGCGGATAAGTTCATTGTGAACGGCCTGTTTGGTTACTTTTTTCTTGTTTTGCTCCAAGCTATCGATGCGCCCCGCGATATCATTGAAGTGAAGCGGTTTTTTGTGTCTTCTTAAAATATAGTAAGTTTTATCGCGGATGCTTCTAGGGTTGATGTCCCGCCAATGACTCAAGCCCAAGTGGCCTTCTTCTGTCTTTATAATATTTTTAGCCAGAGAGATAGCAGCCCGAATTTCTTCTTCGCTTAGAGAGCTTGTTATTTCCTTTTTTATTTTGGCCAAAAAAACCTTTTCTTCAACCGGCTTGTTTTCTGATTGCAGAATGGTGGTGCCGGCAAAGATAATTTTTTCTATTTCCTTTAGAGTTAACTTAATCGAAACTCCCCTTTTTGTCGTCTGTGTTTCGTTTATAACAACAAATGAAGGATTTAAAGAAACAAAATAAATTAGTTGATTTTTGAGCTTGCTACTTTTGTTCCCTTCGCCCAAAAGTAAATCATAAATGTTGGAATTAGTCGAAATGCCACCCTCTTTGTGGATGGTCTCTTTTATAATATGAAAAGCTTTCAAGGCTCTTTTTTCGGTTTTGGCATAATCAACCAACTTTTTGTTGGCCGACTTCTCGATCTGTCTGACCCGCTCCCGAGTAATCTTCAGTCCCCGGCCGATTTCTTCTAGAGTCTTTGGGTGCTGTCCATCGAGGCCGTGACGGGCAATCAAAACTTCTTTATCCCTTTCTTTTTTAAGCTTTGGGCAAGAAAAGAGATAAGCCAGTTCTTCTTCCACGTCAAAACCGCGAAGCTTTTTCGCTTCTTCTGCCTCGACAATCTTATCGAATATAGAAACTGAATCAGACATTTTACTTTTGCTTTAACAATTTTTACAACAAAATTATATCACAACTTAAAAATTGTGTCAATACACAAAAAGAACAAATTTAGTAAGAAATACCAAGGAGAGATAAAGTCATCCCATAAAGGACACTAAAGGCAAACAGAATAGTGATAATCCTTATTATCCTCTTCTTTTCGACCCCCTGGCCCAAAAGAACAATAACCGCTTCCCCACTGGCCGTTGATAGACCGGCGACAACAGCTCCGAAAGTAATAAAACCTTTTGCGTACAAAGTGGCGATACCGACAGAGGTACCACAGCCGGGAATGAGACCAATCAAGCCCAAAACAAGAGGTTGGATTGGCCCTAAAATGCCGAAAGCCGAGGCAAAGTTTTCGATTTGAACTCTATCCTGAACAAAGTTTAAGACGGCCAAGACGATAAAAACTATCAAGATTATCCTGGACCCATGTTTTAGGGCATGAAAAAACATCTTTTTTGGTGTGTCACTATGAGGGTGCTTGGAGCAGCAGAAATCAACCTCTCCTGTATCTGCTTTGATTCCAGACATGATTTTCCCTTTGATAAAAAGATCTACAAGATAGCCAACTATTATCGCTAAAATTAATTTTGCGACCAAGATCGGTATGAAGTTAAAACCAAGCGGGATAAAGACATAGAGAGCTTCATCGGAAGTGGCAATCATTACTGCCAGCAATGTTCCAAGGGTAACGACACCTTTGGCATAAAAAACAGCGGCAATAACAGCAACGTTGCAACCAGGAAGCAAGCCCAAAATTGCTCCAAGAAATGGCATAAAAAGACGCGATTTAGTTAGAACTGATTCAATCCTGTGACCATAGCGATGGTTCAAAAGATCAAATATAAAAAGAAGCGGGATGATAATGACAGCAATCCGGGCTGTTGTCAAAAGTGATTCATAGAGAAATTCAAAGTCCATATTAACATTCTATTTTTTCGCTGGTTTTATTTCAAGAAGTTGTTTTTAGGGGGAATGAACTGAATCCTCCGCATATAAGCGAAAGGGTTGGTAAAAATTTTTATCGACGGCATAGATTTGAGCGTCCCGAGGTTGATAATTAGGCAAATCGGGTGGCTATTCTAATTATTTGAAAATTATTCGTATCTCAATACTTCCAGTGGGTCTATCTTCGTTGCTTTTCGTGCAGGATAAAATCCAGTCAAGAAACTGACTAGAAAAGAAATTATAAAAATTAGTAAAACATATCGTAATGAATAGTAGAAAACAGTAACTGACTCTCCGCCCGACCTTGTGGCGTAATAGTTGAGGATGTAATTAGCGATTTGACTTAAAACTACACCGATTAGAAGGCCGAGAAGACCTCCGATGATACCAAATATCGTAGCTTCGGTTATAAAAATTCTTTTAATATCTTTCTTCTTCATTCCCAGCATCTTCATGAGAGCAACTTCCTTGATTCTCTCTAATAATGAAATTGTTAAAGTGTTAAACATGCCGAGGAGAGCAACGATTAAAGCGATAAAACCAAAGCTTGCCAGTATTATCTTGAAGATCAAAAAAACCTGTTCAATTTGCAAGACAGTATCACCGACATAGTCCGTTTTAAGTCCGATGCTTTCAATTTGCTTTCGCACCACCTCTACCCGATCTTTTGAAACAACCTCGACTTTAAGTTGGCTGTAGTTTGAAGCGTCAATATCCATTAAGTTCTGATAATTTGTGTAGACCTTTGGCGTTGAATCATCTTGCACTATTCCAACCACTATATATTCTTGGTTCTCTACTACTTTCTCCACACCTATTTTGCTTAATTCCTTAGGAATCGTAAGACCAAGTTTTATATTTTGCCCCAACGCATCCTCAGAAGACATACGAAGTAATTGCAGATAAGCCGTATTGATTAGCACATGCTTTGCGTCATTATCGGGTAGATTTTGTCCTGCTCTAAGGTTTAAACCTGACCAAGACAAATACTGCTTGTCCGTACCGTAAAAAGACACTTCAGCTGTACGATTTTTATTTTGAGCTTTAGCGCCGACGCTGATCAGACCGGAGACAGACCTCACACCTTCCAAATTCTTAACTTCTGTAATAGTTTTAGCATCTAGCGCCATCAATCGAGAGTTACCGGTGCCAACATCTAAGAGCAGAAGCGCATTGCCTTTGCTTACTTCGTTAGTAACTAACTTTTCTATGCCAAGAGCGAAAGACAATAAAAAGACAATTGCTGATATAGCAATCACAATCCCTGATAAAGTTAGCAACGTTCTAAGTTTCCGCGAGCTTAAATTCTTATAAACCATTCTGAAAATAAATTTTCTATCCATGATTTTCGTCTCCGATTATCCGACCGTCTTTCATTTCAAGTCTTCTATTTCCTAAATCCCAACACTCCTGATTATGGGTAACCAGAATAATCGTCCTTTTTGCTTTATTATTTAAATCAGTAAGAAGGGTCATCATTTCTTCAGCCGCTTTACTGTCAAGGTTCCCGGCTGGTTCATCCGCGATGATAACCCACGGGTTGGTAATCAAGGCTCTGGCCAAGGCCGCTTTTTGTTGTTCACCCCCGGACAGTTGAGTTGGCAATTGATCCTCCAGGTCCATAATATTTAATTCTTCCAAAATCTTCTCTGCTCTTAAGAGGGCGTGATGCTGTTTTTCGCCTTCAATCAGGAGCGGAATAGCAACGTTTTCCAAAACAGTCATAGACTTAACCCAGTAAGACATTTGGTGGATTATGCCCATTTTTTTTGAACGCAATATGCCACGCTCATCTTCGGGCAGAGCATAGATATTATTTTCCCGAACGTAGATTTCGCCTTTTGTCGGCAATTCCAATCCAATAATCGTATTCAACAAGGTTGATTTACCGCAGCCTGACGGCCCGAATATAACCATAAAATCAGTGCTGGATATTTTTAAATTTATATCTTGTAGCACTTCGATCTTGCGATGACCAACAAAAAAGGTCTTGCTTAGGTTAATGGTCTGAATAATTGTTTCGTGTTTATTTTCTATCATACATACTATTGTAAAAATCTTCCCATCCAACCAAAAACACTCTCTAAAGTATTTAGAATAATCTTCAGAGCCGAGCGAGGGACTTCGCCAGTAACAATCAAACTGTCATCGCTGACGGCCTGGTTATTTGAATTGTCAGATGAAATAACTCTTAAGTGATAGGGCTTTCCAGGATCAAGGCCAGAAATTACAACCAGATGGTTGTTGGTAAGGGTTGAATCTAGAACGGTCTTGTTTGTGTAATTTTCTTTATTAACGCCTTGGCCATATTCCACCTGACTAGTAGACGGCTCATCCGTTTTCCAAGAAACAACCACCTGGGCCTTGTCAGTGGAATTATTACCGATACTTGATGATTCCATCACCACGTTAGATATTTTTGGAGCCCTTGAATCTTTTGGTGTGGTGAACTCGCTTTTCTCCGAGGTTGCCAAATTTCCAAATTGATCTCTACCAGTCACATAAATGCTGTATTTGCTGTTGTCGGCCATATTAGAAATTACAATTTCATGGTCTGTCGCAAGTTCTGAAGATGACTTTTCGTCATATCTAATTCCATCCGTACTATATCTAACTACCGAGTCTGTGCTTACATTTGTTTTCCAAGTAACCTTAACTGTGGTTGTTGGTTGGTCCTTCACTACCCCTATCTCAAATTTTGTCACCTCTGGTTGAGGTAAAGTCGAAAACGAATTATCGCTTCTAAGCTCATTACCATCCGGGTCCTCACCAATCAACCTGAAAAAGTATACCTGCCCTGGCTTTAAACCACTTAGCGACAGGCTGTGGTTTGTGGTTTGAGAACCAGATGTCTCGGGGATAACCGTGCCATAACTTGCCGTCTGCCCATAATGAAGCTCAAAATTAGCGATTGCTGTACTTTTAAAATTAATTAGAGCAGAAGTAAGTGTAATGTTGTTGACTTTAACATCATAAATGCTGGGCAGATTAGCTGTCGTAAATTGTTTCCCCCCGCCGGTTAAAACATTGCCGTCAATATCAACCGAACGAATATTAAAAACATAAGATTTTTGTGAACGAAGACCAACCACTTTAACTTCATGGGAAGTCACTTGTTCGGTTTGCCCTTGTTCGGATACAAAGCTATTCCCTTCTTTTATCTGGACGAAGGAACTACAAGCGCGATCTGTTGCCCATCTGACGACAATAGAGGTTGGGCCGATACTAATGTCTGGTCCGCTCACCAAGTTTGGCGGCGTCGTATAGCGGCCGGTTGGCTCGATTGAGACTATTTGCGACGTTTCCGTCGCCCCTGTTTTGTTTTGGCTCTTGATTCTATAATAATATTCCGCATCGGTTGTGACATTGGTGTCGTAGTAAGCTTTTGAAGTAGTTGATGATTGCTGCACAAAAGTTATGCCGTCAGACGATCTTTCAACTAAATAAGCGTTAAAACTATCTTCATCGAATTCAATAGGCTCTTGCCAACGCACTAAAACCGCATAGTCTTGAAGGTTGCGATCCGAAACATCGTATATTCTGACATTGCTTGGCGCGTTCGGTGAAGAGAAAGAAATCCCCGGGACATTAACGCCGGTAAAATTAATCCAACCAATATCCCCGCTCCAGGCGTAGCCGGAAAACGCTCCGCTTGTATTGACAACTACGTTACTACCATGAGGGGAAGAATTAAAATCAATCGTTTCCCCGGTTGAGATAACTCTAGCCAGGCCGGCTACTCTGCCCGAAACCTGATCGACATGAACCGGCCCGTTCGGATTGTCCTCTCCGTCACCCAAAGCGATCCAACCAAGATCTTCGCTCCAGGCATAGCCGCTAAAATCTTTGGTCACATTATTAATGACCGCGTTGCTTTGGTAGGGAGACGAATTAAAAATTAAATCTCCGCCATGGGCAGATGTCGCTCTCCCGGTTATCGCAAGTTCCGGTCCATCTTCGTCGCCCTTAACAACCGCCTCCTGTACCGATGGCCATATAGTAATCGCTAAAGCAACAATAAGCGCAATCTCTATCCCCGTCCGGAACCAAAAAGACTTCTTTCTTACGGGAATATTCTTAAGCTTTTTTTTAAAAACTCTCGTATGTTTTTTAATACCCATCCTAATTGTATTTTTATATTACTTCTATTTTATTACTAAAACATAAATTATTAAAGTAAAAGCAAGTGTAGCTATTTATCGGGGTTTAGTTTTTTTACCATTCTCTTTCTCAAAAAATAAGCATTTGCCCACATCGAATGCGACATATAGGAGATAAAGGCTTGTTTTTTTAACTTTTCATTTTTGCCGTCCATTCTCCGCCGCCATTCGCCAACGACTCTTTTTCGAATTAAAATATAATCAGGTTTCACAAAATAACCAACAAAGTCGATCCCATTTTGAACTGGAGCGATAAATTGTTTGTCAGGATGCACGGTCAACAATAATTGCGTGGCAATATATTCGCTCACTTTCGCACGGTAAGATTCGAGAGTTTTTCGATCAGCAGACAAGATAATAAAATCGTCTACATAACGTACATAACATTTGGCTCTTAGATTGTGTTTTACAAATTGGTCGAGTTCGTTTAGATAAACATTGGCAAAAAACTGTGACGTTAGGTTACCGATTGGCAAACCTCTGCCATATCGAACCGTAAATAACGACTTTTCCTTAGGGAGTTTTTCAAAAAGACTAGGCTGACTTTGTATCCGAGGTGGTATGTCATGGGCGCAGTCGTGGAATATTATGGTTTTTGTTAACCACAATATCTCTTCGTTTTTAACTTTTTTCTCAATGAGTCCATAAAGAATCTGTTTGTCAATACTTGTGAAGAAACTTTTGATGTCCATTTTGAGATAAAAGCCGGCGGCTTTCGTCTCTCTCTCTCTCTCTCTCTCTCTCTCTCTCTCTCGATTCCGCTCGCAAATTTTTTTATTCGCAGCATGGCGCCGTGCGTTCCTTTGTTTTTTCGGCATGCCCAGGAATCATAAATAAAGACTTTCTCGAAAATCGGCGACAGGTAGTTATATAACAGATGATGCACGACTCGGTCTCGGAAATCAGCTGCAAAAATTTCTCTTATTTTTGGTTTTTGTACAATAAAGGCGATAGATTGACCGGGCTTGTAGGTTCTTTCTTGCAATTCTTTTGTCAGGAGCATTAAATTCTCCTCAAGATTATAAGAAAATTTCAAATGATAAAAAGTTTTTGATTTTCTTTTCCGACAGTCTATATAAGCTTTGTGCATGTTGGCAAACGTAAAATATGTTTCCATGGTACCTAGTCTTTCTTTATAACTGTCAAGGATTTGCAATGTTTTCCACAAGGTCGAACAATATCCTTTATACTGCGCCCCGCTTCCCCTATTCTTTGGGCTAAGTCGAAAGATATTAGCAGAGGAAGGACATTCCTTGTACCTGACGCAACGAACATAGTTGCTATTGGTGGACTTATTGTTGTTGTTCGTGTTGCCGTTGTTCAAGTTCACGTTCCAGGCATTCGTGCCGCTGTTCTCCGTCACGGACCAGAAGTTGTAGCCGGGATGCACATCTGCCGCTAACTTTCTTGACACGATTCTCTATCCCTGACTGTGCAAGGTAAGAAAATTTGATATTATTCCCTCTATAAATAACGCGATAAATTGCTCGTCTCGTTTTTCAAGCGAGGGAGTAGCAGCCGTAATGGGACAATGTCTACCTGATTATTAGCTTTTCAAAATAATCAGCTCCAACTAATGCCCTTCCTCGTGGACTAATAAATTTTTTACAAGCCCACAACAACAGATAAACTCGCACATCTATTCTTGTAGGACTGTAACGTTTTTCGGAAGTTCTTTTCTTGCCCAATTCGCCCACTTTTCAATTTGCTTCGAGATATCGATTAATTGGCCGAAAAAATATTCATAGCTTTTAATGCTTATAATATTCAGGTCGTGTAACATTCTGGCTTTTATCTTTATCCTCTCGATTATTATGGTTGCTTCTTGCAACGTCTCGACTCGATTAATGCTGTTATTAGCAATAACAATCTGGTCAATAAGAGTGGTAAGTAGAAATTTGATTTCCTCGGCCAAACCGTATTTGAAGTCTTTTGGAAACCCGCGCGAAAGCTTGAAGAAATATAAGCTTAACTTGTAGGTACTTTGATAAACTGTCAAATGATCGTATCGTGCCATCCTGTCCTTTTTATAATTTATTAAACAATTGGTCAGCTCAAAAAAGTCGCCCGACCGCCTTCGGCGGTAATCATAAAATAATCCAAATAATCCGGTTACCTGACGCAACGAACATAGTTGCTACTGGTGGACTTACCGTTGGCGCCCGTGTAGCCGTTGGACAAGTTCACGTACCAGGCATTCGTGCCGCTGCGCTCCGTCACGGACCAGAAGTTGTAGCCGGGATTGGTTAGGTTAAAATTTGAACCGTCAATATACTCCTGCATCAATTCTTTGTGAGTTGGTAGTCTCCAATCATTCCCACGCTCTGAACATATC
>CAYYEV010000001.1:93220-95709 GCA_964471065.1 uncultured Candidatus Saccharibacteria bacterium | reverse complement strand
GAATTATAAAACGGTTTTAAGCTCACGATATACGAGCGATCAGGCCGATCATGGTAGCCACATTAAAAAAATAAGAGAATTACATCCAAACTATAAGGAAGAGGTAAGGAAGCTAAAAAGAATACGAGAAAAAAATAATATCTCTTATGAATATAAAGAAAGGTTTACTAACCTGGACTAGCCTAATTATTTTTTGCAACCAGACAATAGGAATAAACATATTTTCATAGCCATACCGTGGATGCCTTTTGGTGGCGCAGAAACTTTGATCTATAACTTCACAAAAGAAATAAAAGACGATTACAACATTTCTTTTGTTACAGGGTTAGTTGGTGAAAATGAGTGGGAATACAAATTTAAAGAAATAACTCCGAATATATACCATCTTCATAATTTGTTTGGTCAAGATAAAAAAATGTATTTAGAATTTATCTCAAATTACATTAAAACAAGAAATATAGACATATTGCACATAATACATACTAATTATGTTTTTGAGATGCTGCCAGAACTTAAAAGGAAGCATCCGAATTTGAAGGTAATTGTTACTATGTTCAATGATAAGGTCCAGTACTTTGGAGAGTCTCTAAAACTTGAAAAAGTGGTTGATTACTATTCTACCGATAATAATCAAGTTAGAGATTCCTATAAAAAAAGTCTGGAGATAAACAAGAATATAAAAGTAATACCAAATGGCATAGACGGAGAAAAAAATTTTAATTCAGCTCTTTATGATAAAGAAGAAGTTAGAAATAGGCTGAGGCTAGAAGAAAACGATAAAGCAGTGTTTTTTGTTGGAAGGCTTTCAAAAGAAAAAAATCCAGACATTTTTGTAGAAACAGCAAAAAAGTTTGTCGCCGATAAGCACTTAAAGTTTTTCATTATTGGTGATGGCCCTATGAAAAACGAGATAGAAAAAAGCCTGGAGGATAAAAAAATCCATAATATTAAATACTTGGGCTATAAAAAACCTGAAGAAGTTGCCGAATACTTGACTGTTTGCGATATTTTTGTCCTTCCCTCAGCTATAGAAGGGTTCCCCCTATCGATACTTGAAGCTATGGCCATGAAAACCGCGGTAATAGCGAGTCGGATTGGAGCCATGCCAGACATTTTAAAAGATGGCTATACCGGCTTTGTTGTTACCCCAGGTTCGTCTGAAGAAATAGCTCAAAGAATTCAAAAGATCTACAAAGACAACGTTCGGCTAAATACCATAAAAAACAATGCCAGAAAAGACTTTGAAGAAAAATATTCTAACAAGATATTAAAGAAAAATTACGAAGCTTTCTATAGGGAACTATTATCGTGAAAGTTCTTCTCTTGGGCTCAGATGGTTTTATCGGCAAAAGAGTAGTCGAGAAGGCCAAGAATCATGAACTTTTTATGGCTGACAGGACTAAGCGCACGGATGCAAATTATATTCAGCTGAATCTTTTGAATCAAAAACTAGTTAAAGATTTTTTGGGAGAGATAAGGCCAGATGTCGTAATAAATTGTGCAGGAACGGTAGAGAATAACGAAAGTGCCCTAGAGACAAACCCTGTCATTACGGAAAATTTATTACAAGGAATATTGCAAACAAACTTGAAGGTAAATAAAGTTATCATTCTAGGTTCGGCCGGTGAATATGGGAACGTTGACCGAGCGTTTTTGCCAGTGACAGAAGAAACACCCTGTAGGGGAGAAAATCCTTACGCAAGGAGCAAAATAGAAGAAACGGCAATAGGCCTTCAGTATTCAAGAAAAAAGAAGGTGCCTGTTGTTGTGGCTAGAATTTTTAACCCTATTGGTCCAGGCATGAGTCAAAGGCTTTTACTCCCGAGTCTAATCAATCAAATCGAAAGCATTAAGCATGGCAAAAAAGATTTTATAGAAATGAGTCGTTTGGATTCAAAGCGAGACTATGTTAGTGTGGATGATATTGCTCTAGCTTTATGGATGATAGTAGAAAAAAAGACAAATTATGATGTCTATAATATTGGTTCCGGCAAGGAAACTACAAATAAGACATTGTTGAAGATAATTTTGGAGGAATACGGCTTGAGTCTAGGAGAGCTGGGCATAAAAGAGGTATCAGAAAGGCCTGAACCAAGTGTTGCTTCTTGGGCCGATATCTCTAGAATACGACATGACCTAGGTTGGGAACCACAGCACACCCTAGAAGAAACTATAAAAGATATAATAAAAAATATAAAGGAATAAGGTAGAGAGAAATGAAAAACGACAAGATTAATGTACTGATAGTCGGGGCAGGAGAAGCAGGGCAATTACTATGCAGGAGCATAGGTAATGATCCCGAAACATCATTCAATGTGATAGGCTTTTTGGATGACGACAAAAGTAAAAAAGGAAAAGCAGTTTGTATTTCCGGGGTTTTGGGCACCACTAACGATATTCAAAAGATAGTCAAAAAATATGACGTAAAAGAGCTTATAATCGCGGTTCCTTCAGGTAGAGGAGAAGTGGTCCGTAAGGTGGTGGAAAAT
>CAYYEV010000001.1:92857-93162 GCA_964471065.1 uncultured Candidatus Saccharibacteria bacterium | reverse complement strand
CCCAAGACTTTAGCGAAGACTATCTCAGATATATCAGAAAGGTCCGACCGGAAGATTTGCTCGGGGGAGAAATACAAAAAGCCGACCAAGAAAACCTATTCAAGAACGTAGCAGGCGAGACAATACTGATTACAGGAGCCGCCGGATCCATAGGCTCTGAGCTCAGCAGACAACTTTCTGCCTATAACACAAAAAAAATAATATTCTTTGATTGGTGGGAAAACGGGATGTTTTCGCTCCAAGAATATATAAACGAAAAATTCCCTAATACTAAAAATGAATTTATTATAGGCGACATTAAGAGT
>CAYYEV010000001.1:86883-92847 GCA_964471065.1 uncultured Candidatus Saccharibacteria bacterium | reverse complement strand
AATAAACGCTGTTATGGAAGAATTTAAACCGACAACAGTTTTTCATACAGCCGCCTACAAGCACGTGCCGTTAATGGAAATAAATGCTAGTGAAGCGATAAAAAACAATATGTTGGGGACAAAAAATGTAGCTGAGATGGCGATTAAGCATAGGGTAAAGAAATTTGTTTTAGTCTCGAGTGATAAAGCAGTAAACCCGACAAATATAATGGGAGCCACAAAAAGAGGCGCTGAAAAAATACTACATATCCTGGCAGAAAGTCAAAATACTACCAAGTTTTGTGCTGTACGCTTTGGCAATGTAGTTAATAGCAATGGGAGCTTCATACCAACCTGTGAAAAACAGATAGAAAAAGGCGGTCCGGTTACGGTAACACACCGAGAAATAAATCGCTTTTTTATGACTATTTCTGAAGCTGTTCACTTAATACTGCAGTCATGGATAATAGGTGAAAATAATGACTTGTTTGTACTAGATATGGGAGAGCCAATAAAAATCTATGATTTAGCAAGACTACTTATCATTTTGCATGGCTATGTACCAGACAAAGAAATAAAGATTAAGATTATAGGGTTGAGGCCGGGCGAAAAATTATATGAGGAAGTTCTTGTGAAGGAAGAAGAGACTCAATCAACGGCAGTCAAAAAAGTTTTCCGAACAAAAAATTACATGAATTTTGATAAGCTTGCTTATCTTAATAACTTGGATTTAATATCTGAGCTAGCCGAAGATAGCTGTTTATCTACAAGTGAGATAAAAATAATGTTAAGAAAAATGGTAAGCACTTATGTACCGTCTAAACCATAGTATTAAAGCGTTCGGTAAAGTAAAACTGTGAAGATAAAAATTCTTAACCTCGAAGTAAATGCTTTGACGAAGGTAGAGCTAAAGGACGCCTTGGAGCGAACCCTGCAGGGTGGCAAGTTGGTAAAGGTCGGTAAAGTAAATACCGAGTTTTTGCTTCGGTCAAAAGAATCTCCGGAATTTGCCGAAACTTTGGCTAATTTTGAATACAAAATCGCTGATGGTAGTGGTGTTCTCTGGGCAGCAAAATATTTGTCTCTACCCGTAACAAAGGTACCTATTTTGCGGCAGGCCCAAGCTATTTGGCAGATGGTTTATACCGGCGCAAGCTTGATTTTTGTACCAAAGTATTGTACCGACCCGATTCCGGAAAGGTTTCCTGGAGTCGAAGCTTTATATCTGATGCTTGATGTTGCAGAAAAAGAAAAAGCACCGGTTTATTTCTTTGGAGCAGAAAAAGAGGTTTTAAGCCAGGCAGTAGAAGCCATAAAGTCAAAATTTCTAACTCTTGTAATCGCCGGTTATCATGAAGGATATAACTATAAAGACGAAGAGATTATTGATGATATCAACAAGTCTAGAGCAAAGCTTTTAATCGTTGCTCACGGTAGTCCAAAGCAAGAGTATTGGATTCAAGATCATGCAAATAAACTTAAACCCGTCAGAGTAGCCGTTGGAGAAGGTGGTTCGTTTGACTTTGTTGCCGGAGTTCACAAGCGGGCGCCAAAATGGATGAGAAAAATCGGAATAGAGTGGCTTTACCGGATGTTTATGAATAAAAACAAAACCACCGGAGGAGGTAGCCGAGCCAAACGAATTTGGCGGGCAGTACCGGTATTTGTGTGGACGGTTGTTTCAGATAAAATCCGAAACAACTAGTAGAAAGTCATAAAGTTATCAAGTATAAAGTAAAAAGAGATTCTTCGGCTCTCGTTGGTCGCTCAGAATGAGAAAGAGGAGATAAATGAAAAATAAAGGTTTGTGGCTTGATGTTCTAGTGGGCGTTATTATCATTGGCGTCATCGCTCTTTCTGTCTTTGCTTTGAGGGCGCCAACTGTTCCGGAAGGCGAACTAGCTGTTTTGACTCTTAATGTAACTAGAAACCCAGACATCATCTATCCGGAAGCGGCAAAACTAGAAGATGTTTACTTTAACAACAGTAACTTCCCGGTCCGAGTTACGGGGGTGACGAAGACAACTAGAAACGGAGCACCAGCCCTGGAGATAAAGCTTGAAGCTAAGGGGTTAATCGAAAAAGGCGAAACTATTTTCAATGGGCAGAGGGTTCTCATTAGTCAAAAGGCAGAAATTCATGGCAACTATTTTGCTCAAGGTGTGATTCAAGATGTCAAATATAAATAAAAGCTATAGTTACAAGATATTTAAGGTCCTTTTTTTGACAAACAAACCCTTGGTCTCAGGTGAGTCCAAGGCTATCAAGTTTTTTAACAAAATTTATTTTCCTTACGCAACCGAAGCGCTACTAATAGTAGCACTTTTACTTTTTTGGTATGAAGGTTTACTTGTAAAATATTTACCAATTGTAGACCAAGTTTGGCTTGCCCCGGCTCTTATCATCTTGGCACTTCTTTTGGCAGACAAAAACCGGATTAAGATATATAAATTCCATTTTTGGTACTTAGTATTTCTACTACTTGCTCTTGTTTCAGGGCTTATAGCTATCTCTTCTGGCTTGGATGGGAGAATGGTTTTTATCGGTTGGTTCATCTTTGTTCAGTTTGGCCTAGCCTTGGTGGCTGTCCAATCGATTAGAAATGCTAGTCTTTTTCTTAAATCCATAACCGTATTTGCTTTGCCTTTAGCCTTGGTCGGTATTTATCAATCGGTAGTCAGTGTTCCGACTTCAGCACTTTGGCTCTCTCCAGGTGAAGACTTGACCCGGGCTTTTTCCTTTTTCGGCAGCCCAAATGTCTTCGGTATGATTATGGTCACCGTTACCCTTCTTTCTCTCGGCCTTTGCCCTAAGGAAAAAAAGAAATATTGGCTGGTTCCCTCAGCTCTTTTTGGGCTAGCTCTCATTCTTACTTATTCTCGTTCAGCCTGGTTGGCACTTGCCTTTGGAATCATCTATTTTTTGCTTATCTATAGGCACAAGACAGTCTTTTATTTACCGTTGGCTCTGCTTTTTCTTTTGATTCCGCAAATCAGAAACAGACTGGGGATAGTTTTTTCAAAAGGTTACTTAAATGACTCTTTTTTGGATGGCCGTCTTTGGTCTTTGCAAAATGGGCTATATATTTTTAAAAAATACCCTTTTCTAGGGACCGGCCCGGGCAGCTATGGCGGCAAAACAGCGGTTAGTCATGCCAGTCCGGTTTATCTAGAAAGTGTCCAAGAAGGGTATACGGCTCTTTATTATACCGATAACCAACCCCTAGAAGTTTTGATTCAGACTGGAGTTTTTGGCTTCATCTCTTTTATCGGCTTCTTCCTTTCTTTAATCAGTGAGCTAACCAAAAAGGCGCTAAAAAAGGATATAATGAGTCTAGTAGCCGGGAGTGCCGTCATTGTCTTTATTGTTGGCGGTCTTTTTGCTAACGTCCTTGAGTTTAGCGCTATTTCAGTCACAGTAGCCTTAGTTACGGGAGTAAGTTTTAGTGAAAGTTAAAAGAATTTTAGTTGTCTATAGTGGAGCCAAAGTTTGGGGAGGAATCGAGACTTACCTCGATAATCTTTTTAAATTTTACGATAGAAAGAAGCTAGAACTTGTCCTGGTCAGCCTGGGCTGTTGGGAATTGACGGAAAAGCTGAGTAAAGACAAGTACAAGGTTATTGTCTTGCCGGTGAAAAGGATTAGACCTAGGACGATTTCGGATATAGCCAGGCTAGTTGCTTCGGAAGAAGCTAATCTTTTGGTCTCTCAGGGAGTGGTAGCTAACTTTTATGCCAGAAAAGCGGCTCACAAGGCCAATGTCCCTTTGGTTACAACTATCCATAGCGATCTGGAAAATGAATATCCGAATGAACTGGTTAAATTTCTTTATCGATTTTCAGATAGAGCAACCAGAAAGTACACAACCAAGTTTATCGCTGTTTCGGAATTTATGAAAAAGAGGCTTACAGAAACAGGCATTGTTCCTGAGAAAATTTCGGTTGTCTACAATGGAGTTAACGGGGCCTCCTTCCCGGAAGCTAAAAACCAAAGTTCTAAAAAAGAAATAACTATCGGCTCAGTTGGCCGCTTGCATTATGTTAAAGGTTACCACAACCTGATAGAGGCGATGAACTATCTGAAGGAGCTACCGGTTAAACTTGTTATCTACGGCGAGGGGGAAGAAAGAAAATCCTTAGAAGAACTGGTGCAAAAAAATAACTTAGGGGAAGTTGTCTCTCTGCCGGGCCAGGAAAAAGATGTGGACAAGATAGATATCTATGTCCAATCATCACTTTCGGAAGGCTTTGGCCTGACGGTCATCGAGGCGATGTTGGCCGGAAAACCGGTTATCGTTACTCCTGTTGGCAGCTTGCCGGAAATTGTAACTGACACCAAGACCGGCCTGATCACTGCCGATACAAATCCAGAATCTCTAGCCTTGACTATAAAAACTTTGGTCAAGAATCCGGAGCTGGCCAAAGAATTAGCCCTTGCCGGGCAAAAAGAAGCAACCGAGAAATTTACTATTGATAAGTGGATCAGGGAAACAGAAAAAGTTTATCTGGAGACGGCAAGATGAAAATAATGCAGATACTCCACTATCCCGGGCAGGGAGGGGCCGAACAATATGCTTATCTTCTTGCCAAACAGGCTCTTCGTGATGGCAATGAAGTGGTCTTTGTCTTTGGCCAGGAAGGTCCGCTGGAGCAGAGGATAAAGAAATTGGGCTGTCCAATTTATCGGGTCAAGATGCGGGCGCCTTATGATGCTATAGCCGCCAAAGAAATTGCTGACCTTTACAAAAAAGAAAAACCGGATATCGTCCAAACTCACTTTATGAGAGAAAATTTCTTGGCCGTAGCGGCCAGTAAATTAGCACCGGTCGGAGCAATTTTTCAAACGGTTCACAGGCTAGAGCCAAAAACTTTTTCCCAAGCCAAGGTCAATCAGATTTTTTCTCTGGGCTTGACCAAGTTTATTGCTGTTTCTGATCTAGCAAAGGAATATCTAGAAAAAGAAGGCATCGGTAGACACAAAATCGTCGTTATCCCAAATGGTGCGGAGATTGGGAAATTTAACAAAGAGAAGATAAAGAAAGAGCTGGGCATTGGAAAAGAAAAAGTTATTTCTTATGTGGGACGCTTTACTGCCGAAAAAGGTCATGACATTTTGCTCAAAGCTTTTAAAGAACTAAAGCCAAAGAAGATAAAGCTTATTTTAGTCGGTGACGGTCCGGATAAGTCAAAATATTTAAAATACGTTGAAAAACACGAATTGAAAAATAGAGTCATATTTACCGGTAACAGGGACAATGGCTATCAAGTAATCGGCATAAGCGACATCTATGTCCAGCCATCACAAATAGAAAATATGCCGATAAGCATAATTGAGGCGATGCTGCAAAAAATTCCGATTGTTGCCTCGGCCAATGATGCTCATAAGGCGATGCTGAAGGATGGCTTGCATGGGAAGCTCTTTAGAAACAAAAGCTATAAGGATTTAAAAGTAAGGTTGGAGCAAACTTTGGCGGACGAAACAGAAGCGAAAGAAAAAGCCAAAGAAGCCTACAAGTTTGTCAAAAAGAGATTCACGGCCGAAATCATGTGGACGAAGACAAAGAGACTTTACCAGAACGCGCTTCAAAATTCGGCTTTCAAAAAATAACAAAAAGTAGTAGTATATAGGCACAAAATGATAACACCCAAACTAATAATCTTGCCGCTTCTTGCGGCAATTGTCACTCTCGTCATCACACCAACCATCAGAAACCTTTCTATCCGTTACGGTGCTATTGACATGCCTAATCACCGCAAAGTTCACAAAATCCCCGTACCTTCAAGCGGCGGCGTGGCGATTTTTTTTGCTTTCCTTTGTGCTGTTCTTTTCTTTAATCGGCCAACTCCAGAAATCCTTGGTTTTCTGATTGGAGCGACTATTCTGACCTGTTTTGGCCTGCTCGATGACGTCCTTGACTTGCCGCCGATGACTAAATTCTTTGGCCAGGTCCTAGCGACCTTGCTTGTTATCTATTCAGGTGTCAGG
>CAYYEV010000001.1:80609-86873 GCA_964471065.1 uncultured Candidatus Saccharibacteria bacterium | reverse complement strand
CAATCTGGAATTTCTTTCCCTACCCTTTACTTTCTTTTGGATTATTGGCATTACCAATGCGATTAACTTTATTGATGGCATCGACGGCTTGGCGGCCGGCGTTTCCGGCATCGCCGCCTGGACTCTGGGTGCGGTCGCTCTGATGACCGGCCGATATGATGCCGGTGTCTTGGCCTTTACTCTCGGAGCAACTGCTTTTGCCTTCTTGCCTTATAATTTCTCAAAGACAAAAAAGATCTTTATGGGCGACTCTGGTTCGAATTTCCTAGGATTTAGCTTGGCTGTTGTCTCTATCCTGGGAATGGTCAAAATCGCCGCCGCTTTTTCGATGTTACTACCAATAGTTATCTTGGCCGTACCGATTTTTGACACGCTCTTTGCTATCCTAAGGAGGGTTATTGCCAGGAAAAGTCCCTTTGAGCCCGATGCTTCTCATCTCCATCACCGCATCGCTGACCTGGGCTTTAGCCACAGGCAAACAGCCGTTATTATCTATCTGGTCAGCTTGACCCTGGCGATCATTTCGATAGTGTCTCTAAATATTGCGACCAAATACTCTGTTGCTTTGCTTCTTTCGGCCGCTGCTTTTATGGTCCTGGGTGCTTGGTTTCTGGGCTTATTCAAGTCAGAACCGGCCTCCAAGAGTGGGAGCAAATCTTGAGAAAAGTAACCTTTTCTGCTAAAATCTGAAGGACAGCGAGAGCTGTCTTTTAAGTAAGGATACAAAATGGATAAAGAACTTTTTGTTATCGGGCACAGGAACCCTGACACCGATTCGGTCGCTGCCGCTATCGCTTATGCAGACCTAAAGGGTAAAAATGGAATCCAGGCGACGCCCCTGGTGGCAGATGAGATAAATAAAGGTACGGCCTTAGCGTTAAAGAAGTTTGATGTTGCGAAGCCAAAGATGGCTCACTTGGTCGACTTCCCGGAAGCAGGAGTTATCTTGGTTGATCATAACGAAGCCGGCCAATGGGCCGAAGGCTTGGTCAAAGAGCACGTTTGTGAGCTCATCGACCATCATCGCTTTGGCGATTTTTCTTCTGCCAAGCCGATTTTTGTCCGGGTTGAGCCGGTTGGTTCGACCTCGACCATTATCGCCGAAATGTTCCAAGAATACGGCCATGTTCCCGAAAGACATATTGCCGGGATGATGCTTTCGGCCATCTTGACCGATACCCTGATGTTTAGATCTCCGACAACGACCGAGCTGGATAAGGCTATGGCTGAGTGGCTGAACGAAATTGTTGAGATAGATATGATAGAACACGCCAAGGAAATCTTCAAAGCCAAATCAGACATTTCGGGTATGGCTATTTCGGATGTCATAGACAAAGACTTCAAAGAATTTCACTTTAACAAACGAGTGAAAGTGGGTATCGCTATGTTTGAAACGGTCGATGCAGAAAATCCTCTGAAAAGAACGAATGAATTCAAACAAGAAATGATAAAGATTAAGAAGAAGGAAAATTTTAATTACTTGCTCTTTGTCATCGTCGATATCCTAAAGGAAGAGGCTTACTTTGTAATCTGTGGTGACAAAGAACAAGAGTTGGTCGAAGACGTCTTTGGCGGTAAGCTGGAGGGTAATATTATCAAAAGGCCGGGCTTAGTCTCCAGAAAGAAGCAAGTTGTGCCGCCGCTAGAAGAGCATTTTGCCGGCCTGGATTAGGAAGTAACAGAATAACCAATTTGTTGTTTAGTTGATAAGTTATTAGGTTGTTAAGTTGGCCATATACCCCTAGTGGTATATGGCAAGGGAGAACAAAATGACAGAAGTAAAGGTAACAATAGATCGTTTTGAAGGTGATTTAGCTGTCTTTAAGGTCGGCGGACGAGAAGTTACTTGGCCCAAAAGCGAACTGCCAAAGGGAGCTCACGAAGGCAGCGTCTTCGTCTTTTCTATTCTGACAGACACAGAATCAGAAAAGAGACAAAACAAATTAGCCAAGGATTTGCTTAATGAATTGCTAGAAAATGACTAATTTCGAATGACGAGTGACAAATGACCAATGACGAAGAATAATGATAAATCTCAGCATATTTATCTAGCCCTAGGCGCAATTTTTGGCGTCTATTTTTTGCTTCTTCTTTTGCAATCAGCTTTTTTTGAGACCAGATTTGGTTTAGATACCCAGATTGCCGGCGTGGACGTTTCCTTGAAAGACAAAAAATCGGCGGTTTTGGCTCTAGACAAAGCTTGGTCAAAATATAAAAATGAACAGATTACCTTGGACGGCGAAAGTTACAAAGTAACCGGTTTGGCTACCGGCATAGAGACGGAAAAAAGCATTGATCAAGCTTTGGCCAAGCAAAAGGAAAGTTATTTGCTTCTTGGTTTCTTGTGGAGAGCAAAAAACGAAGCCAAGGTTAGCTTGAACGAAACCAGACTTAGCTGGATTTTGTCACAAAAGTACGACAAGTACGCTACTTCGCCGATTAACGCTCGAATCGATTTGTCGAAGTCTGATAATGTTATCCTAGACATCCCGGGTCAGAGGGTCCTTTTGCCGGAGAGCAAAGAACAGATAGTGTCGGATCTGGGCAATCTCAAAGCTGAAACAAGCCTGGTCAAAAAATCTTTGCCAGCAGCACTGACGGCAAGCGAAGCCGCTACGATGATTGGCCAGGCCAAGGCGGTTACGGCCGAACCGATTTATCTTGTCTCGGAGAGAGGCAATTTCACCGTCTCTCGTGAGCAACTGGTCAGTTGGTTAGAGATTGGCCGACTTAACCCCAAAACGTTGATTCTAGCCGATTATATCGTTCCTGAGAGCGATGACTACAGCTTCTTTAGTCAAAAGAAGGTCTCGTCTTGGCTAGACGGCCTGGCAGAGAAGATTGATCAAACACCGGTCAATGCCAGGCTTCGCTTTCAAAATGGTCTGCTGGGGGTGGCAACCCCGGCCGTTATCGGTTACAGCCTGGACAAGGCTGACCTTTTGACCAGAATAGAGAATATTGGTACAAATGATAGGTCAATAAATCTAAAAGTAGAAACAATAAAGCCTGAGGTGAGAGAAGACAACCTAGAAACCTTGGGTCTAAAGGAACTGGTCTCGACCGGCTGGTCTGACTTTACCGGATCACCGGCAAACAGAAGACACAATGTAGCGACCGGAGCTTCCAAATTTGACGGGGCAATCATCCGACCGGGCGAAGAATTTTCTTTCAACAAAGTGCTTGGACCGGTCGAATCTTATACCGGTTATCTGCCGGAGCTGGTTATCTTGGAAAACAAAACCATTCCTCAGTATGGTGGGGGCTTGTGCCAGGTCTCATCGACGGCTTTCCGGGCGGCCTTGAACGCCGGTTTTCCTATCCTGGAGCGGACAAAGCATGCTTATCCGGTCGTTTACTATCGACCTTATGGAGTAGATGCTACTATCTATCTGCCAAAGCCGGACTTGGTCTTTGTCAACGACTCCGGTCATTACATTTTGATTCAGACCAGAATCGAAGGAACGAGACTGTACTTTGACTTTTTTGGAACGAAGCCGACCAGTACGGCTAAGTTTGCCGGCAACGCAAATGGTGCAGGAGCGGTTAATCCCGTTGAAAGCGTCAATCCAGCTATATATGACGCCGGTGCTCGGGGCAGAGGCTCCTTTACGGCCACTTTTTATCGCTTTGTCTATGACGGGGCAGGCAAGCTAACCAGGACCGATACCTTTACTTCGAAATACGATTCACCAGATAAGTATCCACACTAAAGAAGCTAAAAACTGAGAAATAAAAATTAAGGAATGTTTGTAAGTAGAAACAAATAAAAAGCCTTATTATTTAGGAAAAACACTTTTCAATTTTTATTTGTATCTTTTCGTTTTTATTTTTAACTTTTAAATTTATTTTGATGGATTCTGTCTTTCTGGTAATAGCTTTTAGGATTATAGGGATGGGCCGGATAACCAATTGGAATTAGGGAGTGGGGAACGATATTTTTCGGCAGATTGAAAAGCTTTTTCATCCCTGCTTCGACTTCCTTTAGGGGATAGTTGGCGGTCCAGACAGCACCCAAGCCCTTACTGTGAGCGGCAAGCAAGATGTTCTCGGCGGCAGCGGCACAATCCAGGACCCAACAACCAGGATATTTCTCTAGATTCAAATCGGCACAGATAGCGATGGCAACAGGGGCGTTTGTTACCATTGGTGCCGTTTTATGAAATTTCGGTATTTCTGAAAGAATCTTTTTGTCTCTGATGACGATAAAGTGCCAGGGCTGGGCATTGCCAGCCGAAGGTGCTTGCATCGCCGCTTTCAAGAGGTCGTCGATATCGGTATCACTGACTGGTTTGTCCGTGTAAGCCCGGACACTTCGACGAGTCAGGATGGCTTTGAAGGTGTCCATGATTTTATGAAGCTTTTTCTATTTCTTCTAATTTTTTTCTGGCTTCTCTGACCTTGTCAAGCTCCACGACATCACCAAGGGTGATTTGAGCTTTTTCTATAGTAATAGCTTCATCCGCTGCTTCTGCATCACTGACTGTCACATCAGCATCGGGTAATTTAGCGATCATTTCCTCGTTGATTTTTAGAGGCTCTCCGGCTTTCCATTCAAACGGTCCTGGTCCCGTAGTTTCTTGTCCCATCTTGTCCTTTCTTTTATTTCTTGTCCTTTATTACTAGAAGAATCTGGCCCAACTCAACGGCAGTGCCAATAATTGTTCCAACCATACCAATGAGGAGGATAATCTTGATCACTAACTCCCAACCAGAGGATAAGTCGAAGGGGAAAATAACGTAAAAGGTGTAGAGAACGACAAGGCTGATAATATTCAAAACCATCTGGATTAGAGCTCGAAACCAAGGGAAGTTCAAAAATATTAGGACAAAATTTCCGATGATTCCGGCGATAATGGAAATATTTAGGGCCCAGAGACAGGCGGTCCAGCCATCAGCGAGGAAGGGGACATTCCAATTCTCTAGGTTGTTTACGATATAAACGGCGACTAGGTTAAAGATAATCGCTGCGATGTATTCGGATCGTTTGTGGGGTTTGATTTTTTTGGGCATAGAAGCTTCCTTTTCTGATCTGTACCTTTATATGGTACGGGACTAACTTAACAACCTAATAACTTATCAACTAAACAACAAATTGGTTATTCGGTTATTTAGTTGTTTGGTTATTCTGTTACTTATTTTTCATTTTAACATAAAAATAAGCTGCTGGTGGTATAATAAATTACTATGAAAAAGGTTATTCTTTTGAGCTTAACTTTACTTGGCCTTATCCTTCTTTTCTTTGCCATGTCTGAAGTCTATGCGCCGGAGTCAAAAGAGAGCCAATCGTTGCCGGTAGAGCAGGAAAAGGAAGAGGCTAGCGAGCAACCAACTGTTCAGTTTTACTATCCTCTTTCTCGCTACAATGAGAGGATTACGATCCATGCCTATGGTACTTTGGTTAGGCCGGGCGATGAAACTAGTCTAGTCTGTGGCCGAGCCTTTAGTGGTTATCATAACGGTGATGACCTGGAAGCTTTTCCGGAAGAAATGAACGTAGTTGTCCCCGTCAGGGCGATGGTTGCGGGGACGGTCCGGCAAGTCAGCTCAGTTGACGGCTATGGCGGGCTAGTGGTGATAGAACATAACTTGAGCGGAAGAGTAGTAACTACCTACTATGGCCATTTGAATATCAATTCGGTCGCTCTAAGAGTGGGCAGTACCGTCACGGCCGGACAAACAATAGGAAACTTAGGTCAGGGTTGCAGCGGCGAGACTGACGGTGAGAGAAAACACCTTCACTTTGCTATCCACAGTGGCTCTGGTATTGATGTTCGAGGCTATGTTCCAAATCAAAACATATTATCCCTTTGGCTCAACCCAAAGGAAGTTCTCGCTTCTCTAAAAGCAAATTAGATCGGTAAGAAAAAGATACTGGAGAAGCGCTCCAGGAAGATATAAGTATTTACCTTTAATCTCTCAAGGAATAGCTTGACTCCTGTTTCGGCGCTGGCTTCACCAGCGAGTAGAGTACCTGATGGTGTTTTGTAAGTATTGTCGTCAGAGACACCGGAGGTAGTACTCTTTGAGACACTTGAGCTAGAATCGATTGAAAAGCCCGGTTTCTTGTTCATGATAAAGGTGTTTTTGGTAAAAACGACACCTTTCGAATTCTCGCGGAAACTAAAGCTTCCTGGATTGGTCCTGGTATCGGTGAAGGTATTACCGCTAAAGGTGGTATTGGGCGTGTTGGTAAACCAGGAGTACCCCTGTGTATTAGTCGTGTTGAAGGTGTTGTTTCTGAAAGTACAGCTGTCGCAAACC
>CAYYEV010000001.1:66792-80599 GCA_964471065.1 uncultured Candidatus Saccharibacteria bacterium | reverse complement strand
GCTTCTTTGCCGGAACCGGTTAGCGATGTTTTGACATTGTCGACAGTCGAATCAAAGGTATTGTTTTCGATGACCGCGTTGGCACTATCCAGATTGAGCCACCAACCATCAGACCGATAGAAGGTGTTGTTTTTGACTGTTACGTTAGTTGGGCCATTGAACTCCAGAGTTTGATGCCAAGGATAGTTAGGATTGGTGCTAGTACCAGAGCCTTTGAAAGTGGTTCCTTGTACCAAGAGGTCGTGAGCATTGCCGTTAACATCAAAGGAGACTGTCTCGGCACCGGAAGTTTCAAAAACACTATCGATGATGCTAATGTGGTGATAGGCGAGAGTTCTGGTGCCCTTGTAGGCTCGGCCAATCATCTCGAAGCTGATTCTCGGCTGAGACATCATGTGCAATCTAGTGAAAGTGACATTGGTTACATTACTTGAAGGTACGCCGTTATCGACAATTGAAATACCGTTGCTCGAGCCGTCACTATTACTTTCTATGACGCAATCGATGAAATTTGAGTCGGTCAGTGTTTGACCTGTATCTATCCTGAAGACTCCACCGCTACCGCCCCCCTTGAAAGTAACATGATCGACAGTCAGGTTTTTGACGATCTTATTAACAAGTCCGGTCGAAGAGCCATTTGCGCCGATCGATAAATTTTTAAGTGTATTGCCAGTGCTTAGATAGACCTGGCCATTTATCCAAGAGTTGCTGCCGGCTCCACTTATCGATACATTGTCAGCCAGGGTTAACGAGTTAACTTTATACGTACCAGCCGGAACATATACCGAAGTTTTCTTTGAAACCGCGTCTTTCATTGCACTTACAAAAGCGGTCGTATTGGCCGAGGCAGTAGCGCTAGGAGAGGCATTGTAGGGACTGGATGTAACGTTGAGAGCCGAGCCACTATCTGTCGGTGGTGGAGTAGGCGGAGCCGGTTCAACCTTGACCGTGATAGTAACGGAAGCAGTTGTTGTGCCGCCTTCACCTTTGGCCGTTAGGGTATAGGAGGTTGTCGTTGTCGGGCTAACATCCCTGGAGCCGGAAATAGCCGTACTGCCGATAGCCGGGCTAAAGGAAACAGAAGTAGCATTGGTCGTCGACCAAGTTAGTTTGGCGCTAGTTGCACTTGTACCGTAACCGATAGTGGTTGGATTGGCCGAGAAAGAAACGGTTGGTTTGGGCGGTGTCGGTGGCGGAGGTGGCGGAGGCGTATTGACGGTTACGGTTGTCGTGGCTGTCGCTATTCCGCCATCACCGGTAACGTTTATGGTATAGGTAGTCGTCTGAGATGGGCTGACGCTTCTGGAACCATTTAGAGCGGTACTGCCAATCGATGGGCTAAAGGAAACGGAGGCAGCGTTAGTTGTGTTCCACTTCAGAGTTGAAGAACTGGCGTCGGTACCATAACCGATAGTTGCCGGGGTAGCCGAGAAGGAAACTGTCGGCTTGGGCGGTGTCGGTGGAGGTGGCGGCGCAACCTGGACGGTAACGGTAGCGCTTTTTGTAATCGTCCCGCCGGGACCAGTCGCCGTCAAAGTATAAGTGGTAGTCTGACTTGGACTGACGCTTCTGGAACCATTTAGAGCGGTACTGCCAATAGCCGGGCTAAAAGAAACGCTGGAAGCATTGGTCGTGGTCCAAGACAAGGTAGAGCTGGTGGCACTGGTACCGTAGCCGATGACGGCCGGACTGGGCGATAGAGTCGCTGTCGGAGCCGGAGTTGGTGGCGGTGCTTGGTTGACAACGATAATGACGCTCTTGGAAACTGTCCCGCCGGGACCAGTTGCCGTCAAAGTATAAGTGGTAGTCTGACTTGGACTGACACTGGCTGAGCCGAGGAGGTCAATGCTAACACCGATATTGGGGTTAAAAGTGACATTACTGGCATCGGTTGTTGACCAAGTCAGAGTAGAGCTAACAGATGAAGTACCATAGCCGATAGTCGTTGGGCTGGCAGTAAAGGTGGCTGTCGGAGCCGGCTTGGGGATAATGGCGATAACGGTAATAGTAACGGTGCTTTCTGTCTGGCCACCGGGGCCGATCGCCGTCAAAGTATAAGTGGTGGTTGTAGTTGGCTTGACAATGGCTGAGCCCTGAAGTGGGACATCGCCCAAACCGTTATCAATACTGACACTGGTGGCATCTTTTGAGGTCCAGCTCAGGGTACTGCTGCCTAAAGCTTGAATCGTTCCCAGATCGGCACTGAAAATAACTTCCGGAGCAGCCGGCTTTGGTGGCTCAGGTTCGGGCGGAGCTTGAACTGTGACAGTAACAGTGGTCGAGCTGGTAACCGTCCCGCCGGAACCGATGGCCGTGATGGTGTAAGTTGTCGTTTCTTTGGGATAGAGAGTATAAGAACCAGAAAGGGGAACATAACCAAAGCCAGGGTTGATGCTGACCATAGTAGCATTTTTGCTCTCCCAACTAATGGAGACACTCTCACCGGAGGTAACTGAATTTGCTGAACTTTTGAGAGACACTTCTGGTGTTGGGGCATGGTGCTTTGGTTTTGAAACGGTATTGACGACAGTAGAAATAGTCGTCTGGACAGGGCTTTTGACAAAGCGTTGAAAGGTGTTTGTCCACCATTGCCAACCGGTTGGTTGTTTCTTTGTCTCATAAACGGTCGGAGTGTTGTAAAAATAATTAAAAGCTTTTTCGTAAGCCGGACTTTGCTTGGCGTAGCTTGGCGCCGGCTTTTTTGAAACCGAAAATTCAGTATTTGACCAAACTTTGGCTTCTTTTTCCGGATAAAGAGTTAGATTAACGCCTTCGATAATCGTTTTAATCGTTTCGTTGTTTTGACCCATCTTGGTAATGGATGCATAATCCAAACTTGAACCAACGAAAGCGAAAGCAAGGAAAAATGGTATGGCAATAAGGTTAACAAAACCTCTTTTTGCCATTTTCTTTTTAGGTACTTTGTTCATTTTGAGCCTTTTTATTTATTTCTTTAATTATACGACAAGAAAACGGCGAGTAAAGTAATAAACAAAAACTGTCCCTTGAGAACAGTTTTTGTGGCCAAAAATTTTGTTATTTGGCTTTTGCAGCCGCTTTTACATCTAAGGCGGTTGCGATCCAGAGAGGACCGACGATCAGAGCGTAGAGGCCGAGGATCCAGACAAAAGCGATAGTTGTTGCCGGCTGCAAGAGAATAACGACACCGGCCAAGACGGCCAGAACACCACCGATAATAGTCATAGTCTTTTCGGTTGCGGTTGCTTCCTCAAGGAAAGCCCCGACTGCTTCCAAGACACCGCGTAAGATTAGGATAAATCCGGCCAGCAAGATGAAAGTAGCGATCGTAACGCCCAAATGCCTGACAAAGTAGACCCCAAAGCCCAGCTGCAAAAGGCCGGTCAACAAGGTTAAAAACCAACGGTTGCCTCGGCCGACGCTGGCAATACCAACAACGATATCCACAAGCCCGCTGATAAGCAAAAAAGCGGCAATGAGGTAGACCAAGGTAACGAGAGTTAACCCCGGCCAAAAGATAGCGGCAAAGCCAAAGAGCAAGGCAGCAATGCCTTGGATCAAAAGCATCCACCAATAGTTTTGCATTAAATCTTTGTCCATTTTTCTCACCTCCTTTCTAAAGAAGATTTGGATTTTGATTATATACCCAAGTGAAGCTGTGTCAATACTACTATTATACTCCTTAGCAGCAGTAAATTTCTTTGCGAATGGTAATTTAACTATGAGTGTTGGCAACTCCGGGCTTGTTCGCAGGTGCGGAGTTTTGATAGAATGTGCTTATATGAACCAATTTACCGAGAGCATTATTATTCTGGCTTTTATCCTTCTCTGTTCCCGCTTTATCAAAAGACGCTCTAAATTTCTTCAAAAATACTTTATTCCCAGCTCCCTCTTGGCTGGTTTTATTGGTTTGGCCATTGGACCGCAAGTTCTGGGGGTGATTTCGGCTGAAATAACTGGCCTTTGGGCCGTTTTGCCTAAGTATTTAATTAGCGTTATCTTTGCTGGTCTTTTCTTGGGTAAGGTCATCCCCAAGATGAATGAAATCTGGAAAACGGCCGGACCCCAGATTGCCTTTGGCAATACCTTGGCTTGGGGGCAATACGTTTTGGGCTTTGCCCTGACCTATTTGATCTTGATACCATTCTTTGATGCCAACCCGTTATCGGCGGCTCTGATAGAGATGAGCTTCGAAGGTGGCCACGGCACAGCGGTTGGCTTGTCTCCAACCTTAGAGAAACTCGGCTTTGCTGAAGGAACCGACATTGCTTTGGCTCTAGCAACTATTAGTATTGTCGCTGCTGTCATCTCGGGTATTCTAATCTTGAATTATCAATGGAAAAAAGAAGCCAAGTCAATGTCGGAAGAAGAAATAGAGAAGCAACAAAAGCAAGCTATCCGAAGTGGTTACAATCTGATCAACTTGGGTAAGAAGATATCGACGACGCCAGAAGCAGTCTTTATCAATGTCCTCGCTTTTGCCATTTCCATCGGCCTGGGCTGGCTAATGCTAAAAGGCCTGATCTTTGTCGAAGAAATTGTTCTTTCTAATTTCACCGACATCCGGCTTTTCCCTTATATGCCAATGTTCCCGCTGGCGATGATCGGTGGTCTCGTCCTCCAGCTTTTCCTAAGGAAGATTAACAAACAGACTTTTATCCAAAGGAGAACAGCCGAGATAATCATGACTCTATCGCTCGATGTCTTGATAGCTAGTGCCATTGCCACTATCTCTCTCGAAGTAGTCGGCAATCACTTTGCGACCATCCTTATCTTGGCTGTGGCCGGTATCATCTGGATTCTTTTCTCTTTCTTTACCCTAGCTCCGAGAATGTTCCCAAGCTATTGGTTTGAAAAGGGCCTGACCAACATCGGTCAATCAATGGGAATGACGGCGACCGGACTAATGCTAAACCGCTTGGTCGATCCGAGCAATCGATCAAAAGCCAAAGAAAGCTTTGCTTACAAGCAATTAGTCTTCGAGCCATTTATGGGTGGGGGGATTGTGACCGCATCGGCTTTGATCTTTATTTATCAGTTTAATAACTTAATTATTTTTATCATTACGGCCATAGCCTTCGTTTTTTGGATCTCCCTGGGCTTCTATTTAGGAAGAAAAAGGAGGAGAGTGCTTTGAAGATAAAAACGGTCAAAGAAGCCAGTCTACGGCCTCCTACGAGGCCCCGTCTGGGGCTGGTCAACCGAAGGTTGAAAAGAAAAAAGTTTTGGCAGGAAATTAACATTTTGGAGGGGGTTTGAATAAAGTCGAAATACAAGACATTGAAGCAATAACGCCGCATCAGGCCTTGGAGCTTCTGGGGACGAGCAAGAAAGGTCTTGCGAGCAAAGAAATCGCCGGAAGATTAGCCAAATACGGGGCTAATACTTTAGGGGAGATAAAAAAGAAATCCGCTCTCCTTATGTTTTTGAATAACTTCAAAAGCCCGTTAATTTACATTTTGCTCATCGCTTCTGTCGTCACTCTCTTTATGGGTAAAATTTTAGATTCGGGCGTAATCTTCCTTGTTACTTTGGTCAATGCAACCATCGGCTTTTTCCAGGAGCAAAAAGCTGAGCTAGCCCTGGAGGCTTTGAGGAAAATGACCAGGCTTAGCTCGGTAGCGATCAGGGACGGCAAACGAGTCAATCTAAAGTCCGAGCAGCTCGTGCCCGGGGACATCGTCGTCCTGGAAGAAGGGGACAAAGTGCCGGCTGATGGCCGTTTGATCGAATCAAGTGACCTGATGGTCAACGAAGCGGTTCTAACCGGTGAATCACTAGCTGCCAAAAAGAACGCCGAGGCCTTTGTCGCCAAAGAAGCCGGGGAAGAACCGACAAACTTGGTCTTTATGGGGACAACGGTCATTAGCGGCCGGGCTTTGATGGTCGTCGCTGGGACAGGAACAAACACCGAGTTTGGCAAGATCTCAAAGTTAGTTGAATCCGAAAGCGAAGCAGTCGCTCCGCTTCAGCGGAAAATGGCTGACTTTAGCCGAAAGCTAGGAATCGTTATAATTGTTTTCTGTATCATCATCTTTTTCCTCGGCATCGTCACCGGCCGGGATGCCGTTACCATGTTTGAACTTTCCATCTCCATGGCCGTCTCGGCTATTCCGGAAGGTTTGCCGGTAGCTATAACCGTGGTTCTGGTGATCGGGGTAAAGCGAATGACCAAGCACAAAGCGATTCTTCGGAACATTGCTGCCGTCGAAACTTTGGGTACGACGACTGTTATTGCTTCAGATAAGACCGGGACCATCACTCACAACAAGCTGACCGTGACCAAAGTTTATACCGATAAGGTTTACCGGGTTTCCGGGGAAGGGCACGGCTTCAAAGGTGATTTCTGGGATGAAGATGTCAAAATCGAGCCGAAGAAACATCTTCTCCAGCTTCTAGACTGTGGCGTTATTGTAAATAACGGCAAGTTAGAAACGAAAAATACCCGGACGGAAGTCTTTGGCGATCCAACTGATTGTGCCATCTTAGTGGCAGCCAAAAAAGCCGGTATCACTAGAGAAGAAAGTTCTGACTTTGTTGTCCGGCTAGCAGAAATCCCCTTTACTTCGGAAAGAAAGTACCATGCTGTCCTGGCCGAAACAAGCGGGGCCAAGGCAATTTATATCAAGGGAGCGCTGGAAGAAGTTTTGAAAAGGTGTAGTCACTCCTTTACCGAGGCAACGCCAGTCAAGATGAACAAAGCCCGGGAAGATGAGATCAAAAAAGCGGCTAAATATTTTGCTGAAAGAGGGCTAAGGGTCATTGCCTTGGCTTATAAGGAAGAGAGTCAAAACAAAACGACACTTACAGAAAAAGATTTGGAAAACAACCTAGTCTTTATCGGCTTAATCGGGATGAGAGATACCTATCGTTCCGGTATCAGGGAAGCAATTGCCAAGTGTAAAAACGCCGGCATTAGAATGATTATGATAACAGGAGATCACCTTGATACGGCCAGAGCGATCGGCTATGACATTGGCATTTTGGAGGATGAATCAGAGGCGATCGAGGCCAATATCCTTGAAAAATCGAGTTTATCTGAAGTTAGAAAAATCGTCAAAAAGGTAAAAGTCTTTGCCCGGATCAGTCCAACGGCAAAATATAAAATTATTGAAGCCTTAAAGGCTAACGGCCAAATCGTGGCGATGACCGGAGACGGAGTCAATGACGTCCCGGCTCTCAAAAAAGCGGACATCGGCGTAGCCATGGGAGTAATGGGGACTGAAGCGGCCAAAGATGCTAGTGATATGGTTTTGACCGATGATAATTTCTCAACAATTGTCTTTGCTGTTTCTGAAGGTCGGGCTGTCTTTTCTAATATTCGAAAAACTCTCTTTTATCTTCTCTCGACGAACCTGGGTGAGGTTTGTACGGTCACTTTGGGTCTTATCCTCGGTTATCCTTTGATTCTTTTGCCACTTCAGATACTCTGGATTAATTTAGTGACCGACTCTCTGACCGCTTTGCCTCTAGGAATGGAGCCGGCCCATAGCAACCAGATCAATCAGCCGCCGAGAAATCCGAAGGAAAGCCTGGTTTCGAGAAGAATGCTGCTAAAAATGGGCTTGATCGCTTCGGTCATGGCGGTCGGAGCAATCTTTATCTTCAATTATGCCATATCAGAAGGAGTCGATTATGCTAGGACGATGGTCTTTAGCTTCCTCGTTCTCATTCAATGGTTCAACGCCGTAAATGCCCGGACTGAAAGTAGCTCTATCTTTCGGCAGAACCCCTTTGGCAACAAGTCGCTTCTGATTGGCCTAGCGATAGCGATGCTCCTTCAGTTCGGGGTCCTCTATACCGGTTTCCTGGGGAATGTCTTCAGTCTGACTACTCTGGACTTGAATGATTGGTTGATTATTGTCCCGGTTGCTTTTGTCACCGTTCTGGCCAGCGAACTTGAAAAGCTGATTTATCGTCTCAGGCACCCGAAGAAAGCAATGGTATAAAAAAGAGCCAAAAGGCTCTTTTTGCTTAGCTCCCAGGGTTCCACTCTCACTTCGTTATGGAACGGATAAACTCCTTCGAACCCTCGGTTTGAATCCAAAGACAAAAAAGAAAATGAGCCACAAATTGTGGCTCATTTTCTTTTGGCTATCCAAGGCGGTTCAGTACCGAAATGAACACAAATTGGTAAAAACTGGTACAGCAGTAGACCACACGGATTATTTTTTAAGTAATGCTTAGATTTCCTGCTGAAAAGTAAGATCAGTTTCAGCAAGCCCCATTTTTTTATAGAAATTCTTTGCTTTTTCGTTGTTATAAGAAGCAGTTACCATAACCATATTTGCTCCTTTTCCTTTTGCCCAACTTTTAATTTCTTCATACATTTGAGTGCCTAAACTTTGTCTACGGAATTCTTCCTGAATAAATGTATTTTCGACTTCAATCATTCTGATGTCTTTTCGTATATATACCGGGGTTTCAGTAAGCGCTGCGATCATATAGCCTACAATTTTTCCATTATTATCTGCTACTACTGTAGTTGAGTCTTCAGAGATAATACTTTTTTCAAAATATTTTCTCCCTTCTTCTGAACTTGGCCAGTCCAAATCTAATGTCGGGTCTAACTCAAAATCATGTTTAAACAGATCAGAGTTTAATTTCTGAACAGATTCTAAATCTTGGATTAGTGCTTTTCGTATTAGCATGAACTAAGTTTAACATAAGCTAGAGCAAGCAAAAAAGAACGTTTTCACGTTCTTTTTATATTATCTGATCACTGATTGGAAGTGGTCGCCATGAATTAATTCCTTCGAATAAGTTCGAATTCTGAAATATCAAAAAAGACCAAGCTGAAGCTTGACCTTTTTTGATGGCTCAGCACTCCGCTCAAGAACCATAGTGCTGTTTTAAGTACAAAATGGCACAATTTGGCACAGTTGTTAGGCTATATATCTCACCTTTAGGCGAATTAAGCACAAAATGAGACAAATGAGACAGTTATTAAGCGTAATTATGTCAGTGTCTCATTTTTTAGTATAAATTCTTGAGACTGGAACAGTTGGAACACTATAAATATATAACACTACAGTGTTTCGCCTCCATTAATAAATATTATTTTTTAAAGAAAATGCTTTCAGTACTGTAACCCCGCTACAGCATCACCAAGAGCACAGAAAAAAAGACAACTATGGCAAATTATAATTATTTACTAATCTAGCATGGAGAACTATTCTTTCTGAACGATTGTAGCAAGTTGATAACGTTAGCACTTTATTAACTGAATCGGATGTCTCCTTAAAATTATGGACGCTTCTACTTTTAGTTAAATTTATAAAATTATCTAATTCACTCTCATTATTAAAAGAAATATCGAGATAATCATCGGTTGTTTTAATCTTGTATGTGCTATAAACTCTCCACGTCGTGGTCTCTTTTTCAGTAGTTAATCGAATCAAATAATTTTCTTCATTAGAATACCAGCTTTCGTTGATGGT
Organism: uncultured Candidatus Saccharibacteria bacterium; assembly: GCA_964471065.1. GTDB lineage: Bacteria > Patescibacteriota > CPR2 > UBA1875 > CAIMLA01 > CAYYEV01. Next base: position 71,180 of record CAYYEV010000001.1, on the reverse strand, counting down.
ATTTTTCAAGGTGCCAAACATTATTTTATTCAAAAAACCATGCCCATAAATAATTGTGTTTTGATTAAGTCTTTCAAAGCTATTTCGATAGTCAGCAAACACCCAACCGGCCTGATTGGTTTTCTTGTCGAACGAATGGTTGAGATAGTAATCATTATTTTTAGCCTGAACTACTGGATAATTAATATCGGTTCCTGGCACCGACACCCATGCAACTGTATCGGAATTCCTTGATTTAAGGGCCTGAAAGTCAACGCTATCGCTCGAAAATTGTATGCCATCCATTATTTTTTTGGTATCAACCGAGTCTCTTTGCCAAAGATAAATTTTATATAAAGAAAACAACAAAATGAAAACCAGGACCGTAGCCCCTAAAGTTAAGATAACTTTTTTGGGTTGAATATTTTTGACTTTTCCCTTACTTTTTAGCATAATTTAATTATAGTACATAATTTAATAGATTGTTTTAATAAAAAAGGGGTCTAGATGATTGGTCGCTTTACCAGTTTTAAAAAGATAGGTCTGTTTGTGTTCTTTCTGACCATGGCGATTGCAATGATTTTGCCAATAAGCAAATCTTTTGCAGTTAGCTCTGAGATAATAAGGGTGAACGGTGTAATAATTTACGATTCAACGGATCCAGCGCTTGATCCGACTAACGGATACAACGAAGGGCATGGCATATCTGGAGTTTCTTATAATACTACTAATGATACTTTGGATTTGACCAGCGCTACCCTTGAGAGCATCTATGCTAACGGTGATTTAACAATAAATGTTACTAATAACAACGCGATCGACGCCACCACTTCAAGTATTGCCGTTGAGGTGCGTGGCAACTTAACGGTTATTGGTGCCAACGGTGCCACCCTAAATATAGCAGCAATGAGTGCTGATGACCGAGCGATTGAAATAAGCGCGGGATCGACCTTAACAGTCGGTAAACCACTTGTTTCCGATTTTATAACTGTTAATATCCAGCGTGGTCGTAATGTTAACACAGTTGATAACACTGTAGTGGTGGATGGTAATACTTATAACTATACCGAACCGGGCCCTGGTGGACCCGGTGACCCAGGTGAACCTCCAGTCGGAGATCCATTGACCATCGCAATTAGCGGAACGACGGTAATTGATGAGACTGCAGATCCTCAAATAACATCAAATTCTGGAGAGGGCTGGAGCATTGAGCAAGGGTTTATGGGCACGTATGTGCTGACAGTCGACCAGGGGGTTACTCTCGGTTATCTTACAGGCACAGGCGACGGAGATCTCTCCATCAACGGTGATGCTAATATCGGTGAGAATGAAGACGGGCTATCTATAAATATGGCAGGCCGAGTAAACATATTAGGAGGCATGAGTGATGTGGCGGGTGACTTGAACTTAACTGGCGGCATATTTACTCAAGGAATTGTTAATACCTATGACAGAGCATTTACGATAGGTTCTGTAGAAACCCCTAGCGCACAAGGCGTTTCGGCAAGCGTTGTCGAAGTTAGTATGGGAGATTTAACAATTTACACGACTGGCACAGCACTACAATATTATAATCCTGCACCGGGCGAGGCCGAAGGCCTAACCGTTAGATCAACCGCTGGTAAAAGTCTGCGGGTTGAATCGAGTGATGTCGCCACCAACAATGTAATCACAGCGACCGTATCAGGTGGAGGAACAATTGATCTAAAATATACAACTGCTCTGGGATCCTTTATCCCACAAGCTTCTCATTGGCCATGGACAGATATGACAGGGACAGAAGAGGAGAATCCAATGCCTGTAACAGTTACTTGCGAGGAAGGAACTGACGCTACCAATAAATATCGAATGACAACCGGTGAAGGGTCTCTCCTTCTTGAATCAACAGCGGGTACACTTTACCAGCTTGGATGGAACATACCTGGTGCAGATGACTCAATCGTTACAAATGGAACCGTCAGAGTAATTGCTGCTAATGGCTATCGATTCACTTCTGGTGGCTATACAGATTATTCAATCGAAGCTGGAAGCCCGGTTACAATCGAATTACTGCCCGACTACGGCTACCAATACGTATCAGGTGGTTTGAATGGAAATCAGACACAGCCAGAAGAAGGAAAAGCATCTTACTCTTTTATTATGCCAGATGGGCACCTTCATCTAAGCGCCATTTTTGAACCTAAGTCAGATGTAATCAATGTCAATGACAGTACGATTAAGTCAGCGACTATAAGCATGCCAGCAGGTGCGATAAACGGAAATGCGGAGCTAACTATTAACGATGACACGACAATTAATGAATCTGGCTTTAAAACAGCCGCTGGCAGTCTAACGGTAGCCGATTATCTTGATATGGGCTTAAACGAAGTAATTTACAAAGGCACCACAGAGGAATCGTGGAAAACCCCAATTACAGAGCTTGATGAGGAAATGACTGTCAACGTAAAACTAGCTGATCAACTACAGGGGTACAGCGACTATACAGTTTTGCGAGATCATAACGGAACAATTACAAAGCTGGCTAGTACTTTTGATCCAAATACTGGTACGCTATCTTTCAAAACTGACGCTTACTCAGATTATGCTATCGCTTATGGGGCAAAAGCCACCAATCCCAATACCTATGACGGAATTATGAAGTATATTCTAATGGCACTTGCAAGCACTGCAGGAATATTCACTATCATATTTTATAGTCGCAAAAGAAAATCACCACTGAAAACGCATTAGAAAAAAAAGATAACTATCGCATAATAAAAAGGGACTAATATGATCTATTACGTCCTTTTTTATTTCAATTTAATTATCAATTTTCTACTTACATTCCTCTCAATTCAGCGATATCATCGTCCCCGATGGAAAATACAGCAGATAAAGTCGCATTAAAGTACTGCCTATACGCTCGTAAATCATCTGAATCAGACGAGCGGCAAGCGATGTCTATTGATTCTCAGATTAAAGAAATGTCAGACTTAGCACGAAAAGAAGGTATTAAAATCGTTAAGGTGGTTCAAGAGAGTTATTCTGCTAAACAATCAGGTCAAAGACCAGTCTTTATGCAATTACTATCAGATATTCGGTCAGGGGTGGTCAATGGTTTGCTGACATGGGCTCCAGATAGACTCTCGAGGAATGCTGGCGACCTCGGTTCATTGGTCGACTTGATGGATGACAAGAAACTGGTTCAAATCCGAACCTACTCCCAAAGCTTCACCAATACTCCAAGTGAAAAGTTTATGCTAATGATTCTGTGCTCTCAAGCCAAGCTCGAAAATGATAATAAGGGCGAGAACGTTAAAAGAGGCATTAGAGCAAAGTGTGAAATGGGTTGGCGACCGTGTATGCCACCAATTGGTTATTATAATCGAGCGATGGCAGGAATTAAGGATGTCGTGGTTGACCCAGACCGAGGTCCATTTATCAAAGAAATGTTTGAAAGGGCTGCCAAAGGCGAAAGTGGTCGAACAATCAAGGTTTGGCTGGACAAAATAGGTGCTACTAGCAGAAAGGGCAAACCAATAACGCTTAGTCTAGTTTACTTAATGCTCAAAAATCCTTTCTACTACGGCACCTTTGAGTATCCAATTGGGAGTGGTACTTGGTATAAAGGCTCACACGAACCGTTGATAACTATAGAGTTGTTCGATAAGGCGCAGAAACAGCTAAACTGTACTCAAAAAGCCAAATGGGGCTCGAAAGAATTCCCGTTTCGAAGATTTCTAACCTGCTACTCATGTGGCTCAACAATAGTTGGTGAAGAAAAGTTTAAAACACTCAAAAACGGCAAAAAGAATCGGCATGTTTATTACCACTGCTCACGACAAGTTGATAATAGTTGTAAAGAAATGTATCTTTCCGAGACACAACTGATTGAGGCACTTTTAGTTATTTCTGATAAGCTAACAGTAGATATAATCTTCATAGATCCAGGACTAACTAAAGCTATCCAGAAGTTCCGTTCGATGCTCGAAACCGTTAATCCCAAAAGTAAATACACCAAGAGTGGAATTGTAAAAATTTACGCTAAATATGTGCTTAGGAAAGGAACAGATTTCGAAAAAATGCAGCTTGTTCGGAACTTAAACGTTAAGTTAGCTATTCATGACCGAAAAATAGTCGAAATCTAAAAAATCTCCCAGGTCGTTAAGACTTAAGAGATTTTTTATTATTTCAGGTTACCATCCGTGGTGTCATAGACACCTCGAACACCTTTGGTGCTCAACTTGGCTCCCGGGGTCGGATTCGAACCGACGACCAATTGGTTACACAAACCCTACCATTACTGATAGGCGTGGACTATCTCATCACCATAGCGTTTGCCTTAGGTGTCGGGCGCTCGAGGGTGTAATCACCTAGTCTCTGCACCTTCCCTGACGATTTGTCAGAGCTTGGCTCAGGATTATCCTATA
>CAYYEV010000001.1:55835-66782 GCA_964471065.1 uncultured Candidatus Saccharibacteria bacterium | reverse complement strand
GTTTCCGACTGAAGCTGCGTTTTTTGAATGGATTTCTCTGTGGCAATTTGCACAAACAAGAATACATTTATCTAATTCTTGTTTTGTTTTATCCCAAGACCTGGTCATGCCATTAGCAGAAAGACCGAAGTCTTTACCTTCTAGATGGTGAAAGTCTAGGGCGCTAGTGCATTTATCGTAGCCACATACACTGCATTTACCGCCTTTATATTTAATAGCTGAGATTCTTAAAGATTTTCTTCTTTTTGAAACGGCAGCTTTTAAATACTCGCGACGGTCAGCATATTTTCGCTTATCACTCATATGATAATAATACCTTAAATGACTAGCGATTCCAGTGTACACAGCCAACTGCTCTACCGCTGAGCTACCCGGGAATATTATATTGTCAATTAACCTGCAAATTATACTAAAATTTTGACTTAGGGTCAATGAATAGGACTGGCCTCCGGTGGGGATTATCCCCACCGGAGGCTTTGGTTCGCGGCGTTGGGCCTTAGATGACGCCGATATTGCTGTGGAAGGCGTGGCGAAGTTCATCCTTCGAAACCGAACGGGTTGGTATGCCAGCGTCGCTGACAATCTCCAGTCCTTCCTTGGTGCTATAACCACCGTCCAAAACGACCAAGGCGGCGATATCGAGATTCGCAATTTGCCTAGCACACATGATGCAGGGTTCGCAATTGGCATACATCGTGCTTCATGATAGCTCGACACCCCGATTGGCAGCGTTTAGGATGGCCATCTGCTCGGCATGAATTGCCCGGCACTGCTCGAAGCGTTCACCGCTGGGAATCTGAAGCTCTTCGCGAAGACAACCCACCTTAACGCAAAGGTCTGAACCCCGGCACTGAGCATTGTAGCCGGAGGCGACGACCGTGTCTTTTGCAAAGACACAACCGAATCGGCGAGACTGACCGATGAGATGGCCGAAATCATCTCGGACGGGCTTACCACCTTCATCGATTTCACAACCGCGGATGCAGGCCGAGCGAGCCGCAGTTGTCACTACAATTTGCATGAAATAGAGGTCGGTTTCCTTTCTGACCAGGTCAAACTCGGCTGTACCTGGACCGCTACCACCGATGCCGGTAAAGCCGAAACCACCAGCACCCCGACGGGTAACAGGAAGATCTCCCCGCAGGTCAACCTCCTGAAAGTCTGCAAAGATGACTTTCTTGATCAGACTTTGGGCAATTCGGTCAAACCTGTTCACAACATAAGGCCTCTTACCGTAGTTGCGAAGCAGAATGCCGACTTCTCCACGATAGTCAGAGTCGACTGTACCGGGAGTATTGGAGAGGTTGACTGCCTTGGCAGCCAGACCGCTTCTTGGTCTGACGTCCAGGAAGTAACCGTGAGGGATAGCCATTACTATCCCTGTACTGAACATGACTTGTTCACCGGGGGGGATAGTGACAGGAAAAGTCTTGTAGCCACTTTCTGCCCGCTTGATCGGGTCATTGAAAGCAACTACGGCTCGGAGGTCATATCCGGCAGCGCCGTCGGTCTGCCTGGCTGGTTTGAGCTCTGCTCGTTCTTTTTCTGAAAGATCCAGACTTCCAAGCACCCAGAACTTGATGACGGGTGAGATCTCGTCCATTGGTTATCCCTTCTCAGAATGATAGGTAGGTACAAGCGATATACGCTCAGGTGAGGCGAATATTAACATAAAAAAGAATTGGATTCAATAAAAGTTTTTAGTCTTTCTTCAAAAGCTCCATAAAGGCATTGGAAGGGATTTCTATTTTGCCGAGCTGTTTCATTTTTTTCTTGCCTTCCTTTTGCTTCTCTCGGAGCTTGTTTTTTCTGGTAACATCTCCACCGTAGAGTTTGGCCGTGACATCCTTTTTGAAAGCAGGAATGTCTTCGCGGGCGATAATCTTGCCGCCAATGGCTGCCTGTAAAGTAATTTTGAACATCTGACGAGGAATCAGTTTCTTCAATTTCTCAATAATATTCTTGCCGGCATCTTGAGCTTCGCTTTTGTGAACCAGGAGAGATAAAGTATCTACCAGTTCACCGCCAACAAGGATATCCAGCTTGACGAGGCTACCGGCCCGGTATTCTTTGAGTTCATAGTTCATCGAGGCATAGCCGGAGGAAATACTTTTGAGTTGGTCGTAGAAGTCCGTAATAATTTGGGCTAGAGGCAACTCGGCCTTGATCACAACCCGTTTTTCCTCCAGATAATCGATGGTTCCGAAGACGCCCCGGCGATTCTGGATCAGCTCCATAATTGGGCCGATGTAGTCGGAAGGAGTAACAATCTCGGTATTTGTCCAGGGCTCTCTAATTTCTTTGACTTGAGAGACATCCGGTAACTCGCTGGCGCTATGAAGGCTTAGGCTCTCGCCGTTTGTTTTCTCTACTTCATAGGAAACAGAAGGAACGGTGATAATTAAATCCAGGTTGAATTCCCTTTCTAAACGTTCTCGAATGATATCCATATGGAGCAGGCCGAGGAAACCGCAACGAAAACCAAAGCCCAAGGCCCCGGAGTTTTCGGGGAGATATTCCAAAGAAGAATCAGAGAGAGCGAGTTTGCCCAGAGCTTCTCTGAGCAGGGGGTAGTCGTCACCTTCGGTCGTATAGATACCGGCAAAAACAAAGGGTTTGACCTTTTTGTAGCCGGGTAAAGCTTCAATGTTCTTTTCTCCGGCCAGAGTAATGGTGTCTCCAACCCTAGCTTCCGAAACATTCTTTAGTCCGGTCACGATATAGCCGATTTCGCTGCAGTTTATCGCTTTTTCCGGTTGCAACTTTGGCTTCATGAAACCAACTTCGAGTGATTCGGCATTTGTCTTGGTTGCTATCATCAGTATCTTTTGGTCTTTTTCAAGTCGACCGTCTACAACCCGGACATAGGTCACGACTCCCTTGTAAGAGTCATAAAAGGAGTCAAAGATAAGAGCTCGGAGAGGCTTCTCGGGGTTACCGGCCGGTGCAGGAACTTTTTCGATAACCCGGTCCAGGATATCGCTGACACCTTGACCAGTCTTGCCGGAGGCAAAGATAATCTCTTCCTTTTTGATGCCGAGAAGATCGGTAATCTCTTTTGCCACCTTGTCCGGCTCAGCATGAGGCAGGTCAATTTTGTTGATAACAGGGATTATCTCTAGGTCGTGTTCCAGGGCGAGATAAACATTTGATAAAGTCTGGGCTTCGATGCCTTGTGAAGCATCGACGACGAGGAGAGCTCCTTCGACGGCGGCCAAGCTTCTGGAGACCTCATAAGAAAAATCGACATGTCCGGGAGTATCGATTAGATTCAGAATATAACCTTTGTATTCCATCCGAACGGGTTGAAGTTTGATGGTGATACCTCGCTCCTGCTCAAGCTCCATTGTATCGAGCATTTGTTCGCGCATCTCCCTTTTTTCAACAGTGTGTGTTAGCTCCAAAAAGCGGTCAGCCAGAGTCGACTTGCCGTGGTCTATGTGAGCAACGATACAAAAATTACGAATCTTGTCTTGGGTCATTATTCTGCATTCCGGTGAAACTTTGAGAATAAGAATTTTGTTTCTTCACAGCGCAAAAGCCAAGTCATAAGGACATAAAGGACGATACCGATAACAGTTGCTCCTAAAGTTTGGAGGAGAAGACCAAAAGCCCGTGAAGTATCGACAAAATTATCAAAGAGGTAGAGAGAATAATGGACGGCCACGCCCATAACAAAAGAGACAATGATAATCTTGGCAACGGACTCAAATATTTTGTTATCCGGGTCCAGGACTCCAATCTTATCATGCAAAGTAAAGAAGAGGAGCAAAGCATTGACGATGCCAGCGATGGAAAAGGCTAGAGCAACACCGGCTACCCCCAGCTCCAAAGGAGCGATAAAAGGGAGAGAAACCGACAGGACTCCATTTACAACCATGACGATAAGGGCGATATAAAGTGGCGTCCGGGTATCTTGGATGGCATAAAAAGCTTTTAGAAGAAGTGGGATAAGAGCCTGAGCGACAAGTCCGATAGAAAAGAAAAGTAAGGCTTTGGTCGTCCAATAGGTATTATCCCAGCTAAAGTTGCCAGTCCCGTAGATGAGACGGATAATCTGAGCCCTGAGGATAATAATGCCGACCGTCGCCGGAATCATGAAATAAAGGATTCTTCTGGCGCTCCAGGAAAAGCTCTTCATAAACTCTTTCATATCATCTTTGGACCGGGATTCAGCCAGGACAGGGAAGATAGCGGTAGCGATAGAGATGCCAAAGATAACAACCGGCGCCGTCTGGATATTGTTGGCAAAGTTCAAAACGGCAATGCCTCCAACAAAAAAGGAGGCAACGATTGTATCGACCAGAAGATTGATCTGACCGGCGCCGATGGCTAAGGCTCTCGGCACCATTAACTTTGTCAACTTGGCGATCTGCCCCTTCTTAAAATCAATAATCGGTCTCCAACGATAGCCGGTGGCGATGACAGAAGGTAGCTGGATAAAAGCATGAAGGAAAGCTCCACCGATGACACCAATGGCTAGAGCGTAAATTGGTGGATCAAAGCTGTCTGTGAGAAAAAGGACCGAAGCAATGATTGCCAGGTTGTAAAGCAAGGGAGCAATGGAGTAAGCAACAAACCGTTTGTAGGAATTGAGGATGCCGCTAAAGACACCTGAAAGTGAAAAAAGAATTGGTGACAAGATCAAGATCCTCGTCATATTGACGGTCGTCTGGTAGATATCAAAATCATTCGTTGCCGGACGGTTGAAAAATCCAGGCAAGAGAAGAGGAACAAGCTGCGGCGCCAAAATAAAAACGACTACCCCGAAAATAAGAGAAAAGACGAGGATGAAATTCATAAAGGAAGTGGCGATAGTCTCGGCTTCTTTCTTTTTGCCTTGAGCTATCTTTTCGACAAAGACGGGGATAAAAGCGCTGGAGATAGCGCCCAGAATTAAAAGGTTAAAGATGAGGTCGGGCAAACGAAAGGAAGCATAGAAAGAATCGGTCATCGGACCAGCGCCAAATTGGCCGGCGATTAATCTTTCCCGGAAAAGTCCGAGGACGTTGGAGAGCAAACCAGTAACGCCAAGGATAACAGCAGCATTGGCGATAGTTAATTTTTTAGTGGAGATAAAGTACCAAAATTTTTTGACCGTGCCCATTTAATTTTTTATTTGATCCATAAGTTTATTAAATTCTGTTGCTTCGATTGTTTCTTTTTCCAAAAGGACGGAAGCGACCTTTTCTACCTTCTTTTTGTTTGCCAGAATCAACTTTTCGGCTGTTTTGTAAGCGTCGGTGATAATTTTGGATATCTCGAGATCAATCTTGGCAGCGACTTCTTCGGAGTAATCTTTGTGATGTTCACCCAGCTCTTTGCCGAGGAAGACTAGATCATCGCGCCGGCCGTAGATTTGATTGCCTAGCTTCTCGCTCATACCGTAGCGGGTGACCATGTCCCGAGCTAGCTTAGTCGCTTTTTCTAGGTCGTTGGATGCCCCGGTTGTTATTTCGTTAAAGAAAACCTTTTCGGTAATGCGGCCACCGAGCATCATGGCGATATCATCCCGAAGTTCTGACCTGGAGACAAGTTTCTTATCTTCCTCTGGCAAAGACCAGGTCACGCCCAGGGCCATACCACGGGAAACGATGGATATCTTGTGGATCGGATCGGTCGTCGGCAGGAGATGTCCAACCAAAGCATGGCCGGCTTCATGATAAGCAGTAATCTTTTTTTCCTTCTCATTCATGACTAGGCTTTTTCTCTCTGGTCCGAGGAAAACCTTCTCGACTGAGGCTTCAATCTCGCGCATACTGATTTCTTTTTTGTTCTCTCTGGCGGTAAGAATGGCAGCTTCGTTCAAGACATTTTGGAGATCGGCGCCGGAGAAACCGGAAGTTTGTTTGGCGATTGTATCGAGCTTGACACTTTTGGCCAAAGGCTTACCCGCGGCGTGGATAGAAAGGATAGCTTCCCGGTCTTTGATGTCCGGCATATCGAGGACAATTCTCCGGTCAAATCGGCCCGGACGAAGCAAGGCTGGGTCGAGAACGTCCGGCCGGTTGGTGGCGGCGATGACGATGACATTGGTATCGGTCTCAAAGCCGTCCATCTCGACCAAGATCTGATTCAAGGTTTGTTCTCTCTCATCATGAGACCCGCCCATACCGGTACCACGTTGGCGGCCGACGGCATCAATCTCGTCTATAAAGATGATGCAAGGAGCGTTCTTTTTGGCTTTATTGAAAAGATCACGGACCCTGGAAGCACCAACTCCGACAAACATCTCTACAAATTCAGAACCTGAGATAGAAAAGAAAGGGACTCCGGCTTCACCGGCGACAGCCCGGGCCATCAAGGTTTTGCCGGTTCCCGGAGGGCCAAAGAGCAAAACACCTTTAGGGATTTTAGCACCGAGAGAGATGAACTTCTGAGGATATTTCAAAAACTCAACGATTTCAATTAGTTCTTGTTTGGCTTCATTGGACCCGGCAACATCAGAGAAGGTAACTTGTTTTTTATTGGTATCGGCCAACCTAGCCTGAGACTTGCCAAACATCAGGGCTTGATTACCGCTGCCCTGGGCTTGCCTCAGCATAAAGTAAAAGAAACCAAGGATAAGGAGAAAAGGCAAAACGCTGACAATTAGAGAAATCCAGTAAGAATTGTTGGAAGCTTCCTTGATATCAATGGAAACTTTGGCCGGATCAGCGCCCAGATCTTTGAGGGTCGTCGTAATCTGACCGGTACCAATATCCGAAGTCAGTTTCTGGTCATCTTTTAGAGTGGTGGTGACTTGACTACCTTGGACAATAATCTCTTTGACGTTATCGGCTTTGATCTCTTCGGCAACTTTGCTGATAGGAGCGCTTGTTGCCGGCGTTTCTCGATTGAGATAAGTAAAACCAAAAGCCAAAGCCAAAACTAAAAGAACAATATAGATAAGGTTTCTGTAGCCACTTTTTTTCATCTTGCCTCCTGTGCAGTTATCTTGATAGTCGGAATCTTGGAAGCCTGGAGATTTCGGCTCAAGGCCAACTTTGGTATCCAGACAATTTCTTTGCCGATATAAATAATCGGCCAATAAAGCCTTTTTTCTTTATCTATTTTAGCATCGACGAAAAGGTCTTGTAACTTTTTGTTACCACTGATGCCGAAAGTTGAGATTTTGTCTCCGGCTTTCCAATTTTTGATTTTGATTTTTTCAAAGGTTTTATTGTCGACAAAGAGGACATATTTTGAATTTCCACCAAGTTCGGTCGTCTTTTCGGCCAGGATAGTCCAATTGCCAAAATGATTTTCGCCAAATTCCAGCTCTTCCAGAGTAATTGTCGAGTTATGATTATACTCTTCTTTGAAGCTAAAATCAAGATTACTGTAATGGCGGGTGGCGGTGATGCCTCCGGGTAAGGAAATCGACTTGGTGCCGGCGGTGGTGGAAATTAATTTCTCAAGGTCAACCAGGTTTTGTAAGGTTAAATCCTTGCGGTCGCCTTTGGCTTTTTCGTAGAGAAGACCAAAGATTTCATAGAGAATCGGCTTTTCTAAAATCGGAGCGGTTTTGACATCAAAAGGAGTAGTAATGTACTTTTGGGCTTCTACCTTTAGGCTATCATCAATCTGTCTCTGCAAAGTGGTTGTCCGCTGAATTGCTTCAAGCCATTTGGGGTTGACTTCGGCCAAAAGAGGGAAGACCTCATGACGGAGGTAATTACGCTTGAAAGTGGTGTCTTTGTTGGTAGTATCATCGTGCCAGGTCAAATCATTCTTTTCGGCATAGTGCTCTATTTCTGCTCGAGTAGAATCAAGAAGCGGCCGGATGATTTGACCGTCAGATATTTTCATTGCTCCGAGACCGGCTGGCCCAGCCCCGCGAAGAGCGTTCAAGAAAAAGGTTTCGGCCTGATCGTTGGCATTGTGAGCTAGAGCGACAAAATTGGCTTTGTAGCTTTTGGCTGTTTCTAGTAAAAATTGCCGCCTGATAATCCTGAGCTCTTCTTCCAGGTTGCCGCTTTTTGGCGGAATTATCTTTTTGCTGACAAATTCCAAGCCATTTTTTTCGGCCTGAATCCGGACTAGCTTTTCGTCTTTGTCGGATTCGATACGGACGCCATGATTCAAATGGACAATAATCAAGTCGAGATTTAGTTCTGACCTTAGGAAAAGATCCAGCATCGTGGCCGAATCGACACCGCCCGAAACACCCAAAATTAAAATTTGGCCGTTTTTGAGGCCGCAGGTTTTGAGATTTTCATTGAATTTTTCCGGCAGATTCATTCTTTAATTGTAGCACGAATGGATACTGGTTTAGAATTGATTTTAAGGCATTTTTGTACTAAAATGTGGTGGCTTGATAAAGTCCCGACAAAATGTTTTGTAGATTTTGTCGGAAGAGGAAGAGCTGCGGAAAATTATAGCAGACAAAGTCTGTAAAAAAATAAAGCAAGCTCTGACGTGGGCCCGTATCTTAGGATACGGCGCCCGTTGTCATTCAGAAATGGAAAATCCTTTTCCATCTCATTCATTCCTAGGGCCCGTAGCTCAGGGGTTAGAGCAGTTGGCTCATAACCAATTGGCCGTTGATTCCAACCGGGCCCACCATTTTTTTGCCTGTAGATAAGATTAAGCGGAGTGTCATTTACAAGGGTATAAGGCGACCCACTCCCCACTATTTTGATAAATTAAAAACTAGAATTTAGACAGTAATTTCTTCAGTGGAATGCAGTTCGTTCATAAAGACGTTAGCTTTATCACCAATGTCGTGATAAGTGTCTTTGTTATTGATTTGGCTAATCAAATCAATGTAGCGGGTACTAAGTCTTACAAGAGAAGCGGAGGATACCAACAACGAGAGCTTTAGAGCATCTTTACTACTAATATCCCAGGTATCTTGTTCCATATGTGTCAGTAGCTCAACAGGATTAAAGTGCGTCTTCCTAGAACCGTTAACATAAGTTCTTGCTAAAGTTCTAATTTGGTCGGCAGATAGCACTTTTTTCTTTAATATTGAGGCGAGCATCATCTCAACATCACGCCTTGCCCAGGAACGCACAACCTTGCCATTCTTATCTAAAAACTCTGGGTGCTCTTTAGTAACCTCGGCGTATCTTTCTTCAATCCTCTCTGCCGTGTCCGGCATATCATCAGTGCCGACATCAACCCCAACTAGCTTGTAATAGTCCAGGTCTTCCTTTAACTGTACCCACATAAATTCGTAGAACTTATGTGCGGCTTGCTCAGGGTCACCAGCTGCCAGCATATACTCAATACTGATGGTGTCTTCAATCATATTTCGTGTAAGCTCTAGTGCTGAGCTAGCAAACTTTTCTTCATCACAAAGTAGGTTGATTGCCTGAATACGCATTATGTTCTTACGCAGTGTACCCTCCATTGCAGCAAATAATTCCGTCCGCTTGCCCTCGCAAGGATGCGCTTCAGCTAAGGGAATAATGACCTGTATAAGGTCGTTTATTTTATTTCTTAATTCACCAACTGTCATTACTTCAATCTCCTAAACTAGGTTTCTGAACCAATCGGAAAGCGTATCATTAGTGACTTATTAAACATCAATTCAAGTTTTATGGTTGCCGTTTGGTCATACTTATATCGCGTGAGCCACGGTGTAATATCAGTGCAGTTATCTAACCCCACAGCTTTTGTGTCTTTATCGGCAGAATAATAGAACGCTACCAGCTCACTCTCAATCCCTGCATAAACCTGAGCGAAATGCCTGCCGCCTATATTCTTTAATCCGGCAACCGTGCCATAAAAGGCACTATTACCTAGATGTAGGCTCATATATAAAGCAAAATTATCAGTGTTTGGTTGGTAGTCTTTATCTAAGATAGCTTTTCTTATTTCTGGCTGCCGGTCAGTAAGTCCAGCATGTTCAATTGTGCAAAAGGACACCAGTATACGTTTGGCGATATTAAGCGGCTTAATATTTTTCAATACTATGGTTGCAACTTTTTTATCTAAGTATTCATCTATGGACTGACCCTTAGGGATTTCGGTTGACGAAGTTATTACATAGTGAATGCGCTTGTAAAACTCGGCGAAGTCTTTATCGTATAGAATACCCGACAGCTCATTACACTCTTTGCATAAGGAATAGTCAGAAAGTCCATTTTGTTTAATCCTGCCGCGCGGTTTATAGTCGTTGCCGTCCTCATCTTTGTGCAGCGTCTTTATCAACTCATCGCCACTATAAAGCGTCCTTTTTGCACCGCCACCGGCTGCGCGAGGTATGTAGTGTTCTTGGGTAAGTTGCTTTTTCTTGTCGCAAATCCTACATTTACCAAACACTTTTTTCTTAGCCATTACTTATCCTCCGTGGGCGTTTTAGCACTCTCAGCCCAAGCATATAACACACCGTCAATGATGCTCGTCACGGTTGGAAAGACAGTATTCATAACCTCGGCAGGGCTAAGGGCAACATTTTCATCCGTAGCTACCTGCACCCCCGTGATATTGGTGGTAGCCAGCTAGCCGCTCGATACGGTATGGCGTGGCGTCGTGAGTAATGACTTCAATTCTATCCTGAAAACGACCATCAATCTTCATCCTGTTCATTACCTTTTGCAATCAGGTTCTCCTCCTGGCGTACAGGAGGCCGCTGAGCAGGGCTCAGCTAATTTTATTATAACATTCGCTTATAATCTTTGATAAAATTGGACAAGGAGAAGCTATGTGCCTGGCAACACCAATAGAATTGAAAAGAATAGACGGGGAGTGGGGATTTGTCGAACACGACAATCACGAGCACAAAATTTCTTTGTCCTTAATTTCAAATCCAAAGATTGGTGATTGGCTTTTGGCTCATGGTGATTTGGCCGTTAGTCGGATAGAAGCAAACGAAGCAGCTCGAATCTTAACCCTAATCGCTGAGAGCGGTCATACACACGCTCATTCTCACACTTAAAATAAATGTGCTTAACTATACCGGGTAAAATCAAATCCCTTAATGGCGGTCTCGCTCTTGTCGAAAACGGCAACGAGAGG
>CAYYEV010000001.1:49132-55825 GCA_964471065.1 uncultured Candidatus Saccharibacteria bacterium | reverse complement strand
CGTGAAGAGATTAATATTGAACTGATTCCTGACGCCAAAGTTGGCGATTGGGTTCTCTATGCGACCAAGCTGGCTATTCACCGGATAAGTGCTACTGAAGCGAAAGAGATCATCGATCTTCTGGAAGAAAAATACCCAAAAATAGATACGAATAAACTGCCGAAGCAATTTAAAAAAATCATTGTTGATCTGAAATCCGGCAAAAGAGAACTGACAAAAGATGATATCGTTTACCTTTTATCACTCAAGGACAAGGATACTTTAGAAACGCTTTATGCCGAGGCCAACACCTTGAGAAAAGATAAGCTGGAAGATTTCGTTTGCATTCATGGCATCATTGAGTTTTCAAATTACTGCAAGAACAATTGTCTTTATTGCGGTATCCGCAAAGACGCAGAGGTCAAGCGCTATCGGATGACAAAGGAAGAAATCCTGGAAGCGGTCAAGGTAGCAGTGGAAGATGAAGGCTATAAATTAATCGTTTTGCAGAGCGGTGAAGATTATAGCTATAGCGATGGTGATCTAATTGAAATAATAAAAGAAATCAAAAAGCGCTTTCGAGTCTTTGTCTTCATCTCGGTTGGGGAGAGAAGCAAAGAATTTTACAAGAAAGCAAAAGTAGCCGGAGCTAGCGGCTCGCTTTTTCGTTTCGAAACTTCAAATGAGAATTTGTACAAAAAGTTACATCCAGGTCATGACTTAAAAGAAAGGTTGGGCTGTCTTAAGTCTCAGATAGAAGGTGGTTATTATCTGGCTTCCGGCGGGCTAATCGGTTTGCCAGAGCAAACAGAAGAAGACTTAGCTGAAGATTTGCTTTTGACAAAGAAGCTAAAGATTCCAATGCTCTCAGCCGGACCATATCTAAGAGCCAAAGGAACGCCACTGGCCGAGGAAAAAGAAGATAAAGCGGAAAAGATACGGTTAGCCTTAAATTACATTGCTGTCACTAGGCTTTTGATACCGGAAATCAAGATTCCGGTGACGACGGCTCTAGAGACACTTGATAATGAGAATGGTCGCCATCGGGGGTTACTCGCCGGGGCCAACGCTTTGATGTTCAATATCACGCCGGAAAAATTTCGAAAAGATTACGGCATTTATGACCACAAGTATATTGAGAGAGAAAAAGTCTGGCAAAAATACGGTCTTTTCAAAGGCGAAGAGAGCTGGGGGATGATCGAAGAAAAATTGCAAATAAATTGAGCCACTAATTAACAAAAATTCAATTTAGTGCTAAAATCTCCGTCAGACAGGTACCTA
Source organism: uncultured Candidatus Saccharibacteria bacterium (assembly GCA_964471065.1). Lineage (GTDB taxonomy): Bacteria > Patescibacteriota > CPR2 > UBA1875 > CAIMLA01 > CAYYEV01. Next base: position 54,565 of record CAYYEV010000001.1, on the reverse strand, counting down.
CAAGGTTAGGAGTAAGGATGGATGGAGTAGTATGCTCAATCCAAGGGGTGTTTTTCGAACCAGTTTCTGATAATCCGCAAGGTTGGCCCCCTCCTACTGAAAGCGACCTCAAGCCAATCAGCGGACTCCTTTTCCGGAATGTGGAAACAGGGGAGTTGACTGGGGCTACCCATGACCGCCACGGCGAGGCCACTCTCTCTGAAATCACCCTTGACCCTCAAAGTCTAAGCTTTACCAAGATCTATAAGTACGGAAATTACGAGATCAGATACAAGCTTAAGTTCTTCAAAGAGGAAGGGTGGTATGCCGGAGAGTACAGGATCTCTAGCGGTGACATCGGCTTTGCCCGTTGTATCCTAGCTTCAATCCCGGTGAAGTTCTATGCTCCTCCGGAAGAAAGGATCTGATCGAGAGCCGCAAGCCCTTCGGGGCTTGCGGCTTGGAGTTTATTACGGCCGGGATTTAAACGAACGTTTCTAATGCACCGCACAAGTGATGCAAGGGTCGTAAGCCCGAACGAGCATTTCTATTTCGTCATAAAGCTTCTTTGAGCTCAAGTCTTTGTGGATTTTCATCAGCTGAGTCGCATCTTCTTCTAGATTGACCAAATTTTGGACGGTTGGAGTGACGATATCGTAAAGTTCTATCTTGCCTTCATCGTCTATTTTGACTCCGTGATAGAGAGAACCTCTGGGCGCTTCAATGACACCGGCGCCTTCACCGGCTTTTACCCGGTAGGGAACTTTGAAAACTTTGTTTCTGTCATTCAAAACTTTGTCGATCTCTATAATGGAGTCTTCAACCAAGTGGACGATTTCAATCGCTTGGGCTACATTATTGTGAAAGGAATTATAGGTTGGTAGTTCCTTTTTCCAAATCTGGCGATAAGCATAAGCAGCTTTTGGATGGAGATGATTAGGGTCTAGTGAAAGACGAGCCAAGGCTCCGACCATAAAGCCATGTCCATCCTTGAGGCCGAACTTTGCCGGAGAATCGTCTCGGACTTCTTCCTTGAAGGCGTAGGCGTAGTTCTCGGCATCTGTCCTTAGGCCCTGGTTAGAAACGATGGTCTCACTCTCTAGATATGTTGGCAAGCCATCTTTGGTTGTGGCTAAATATTCCGTTTCGCGCATTAGCTTAGGATATTTGAAACTGGCAAAAAGTTCGACTGTTTCCAGAGCCTTTGGCAAATGGCTTTTTAGGTCATCTCGTAGCTTCTTCAAGGTTTTGTTATCCGGTACGCTCAAGAATCCGCCAACGGTTGGAGCGGTCGGATGAACGGCTCGACCGCCGATAATCTCAACTAATTCATCACCAAGCTTTTTTACTGCCAAGGCTAGTTCAAAAGTCTGGGGATGTTTGTGATGCAGCTCGATCGTATTTACGACATCCATGTAATCCGGCATCGCTAAAAAAAAGAGATGGAGAGCGTGGGATTGGATGATCTGGCCGGCAAGTAAAGCTTTTCGTAACGAAGCTATGTTTGGCGTCACCTCAATGCCAAAGACTTTTTCGATTGCCTTGATTGAAACCAAGGTATGGGCTGTCGGGCAAACACCGCAAATCCTAGCGGTAATAAAAGGAGCGTCCAGATAGCCTCGGCCGACTAGGAGCTTTTCAAAAAGACGCTCGCCCTCATCAATCTCTAGCTTTGCCTTACCGCTTTTGTAATTCAAATTAAGCTTGCCATGGCCTTCTATCTTGCAAATATAATGATTCAAAACGGATCCTTTCATTTTATCTCCTCATCTTTAGGATAAAGCTTTTTGTATCCCGTCTCATGACGATAAAAAGTTTTTAGAAGCTCCCTGCTCTTTTTCTTGCCGAATCTACCATCGAGCAACCTTCTCATTGCTTCCTGGTTGCCACCTTCTAGGAGGCCGAAACAGCCCCAACAACGCAGGCCGCGAGATGGGCAAGGGGCTTCACAGCCGCCCTTGGTAATAGGACCGAGGCAAGACTCACCGTCTATAAGGAGACAGTGGTTTTCTCTCGCTTTGCACTCGAGACAGACCGGGTAACGGATTTCGGTTGGTTTTTTGCCAACGATGAGAGCAGCCAAAAAAGATTCCAATTCGTTTTGGTTGATAGGGCAGCCGGGTAACTCTATGTCAACGTCGATATAGTAGGATAACGGCTTTGGCGATTTGCTTTTTGTCTTGTAACCGTCACCGTAAACTTCTTTTAGTCCGGCCTTCCATTCGGCATCGCTCAGGGAAGCCTGGATCCCACCAAAGGTGGCACAAGTGCCCAGAGAGACGATTAACCGTGACCTGGCCCGGGCTTGTTTGACTGCCTCAATATCATTTTCGGTGATGGGACTGCCCTCAATAAAGGTGAGATCAAAAGGACCAAGATTTTTGTTATCAGAAGCAAAACGCCAATTGACAATATCAGTTTGTTCGGCAATCTTGGCGAGTTTTTCCCGAAGATTTATAAACTCCAACTCACAACCTTCACAGTCGGTCATATCGAAAATTGCGATCTTTAGCTTATGGCTATTGACTGTTCGCTGTTCGCTATGAATTTTATCTGCTTTGTCTATTTTTTTATTGGTCATAACTTCTTATTTTTACTTTTGAATTTTTAATTATGAATTATTTTAGGGCTTCCCAATTATCCTTAAGTTCGGACCAAGAAAAAGTTGGGCCGTCCAAGCAAACATATTTGTCGCCGCAGGTGCAGTGTTGGCATTTGCCCATACCGCATTTCATTCTTCTCTCGAGCATTAGGTAGATATTATCATCACTTAAACCTCTTTTTTTGAGCTTGGAAACCAAAGGCTCGAGCATAATTGGAGGTCCGCAGAGCAAAGCAATAGCGTTCCTTTGGATGTCTATATCCAAAAGGCCATCAGTCACTTGTCCGACGGAGCCTGACCAGTCAGGATCACCCTTGTCTACAGTCAGGTAGACTTCGGCAAACTTTTGCCATTTCTTTAAGTCGGCTTTATAGATAAGGTCGTTCGGTGTTTTGGCTCCAGCCAAAATTTTTAGTTTACCGACAAGGAGAGGATCTTTTTCAATTGTTTTTATGAGTGAGCGCAGCGGTGCCAGGCCGATGCCTCCGGCGATAATCAGAACTTCACGGCCGGCCATCCTGGGCAGGTCAAACCAATTGCCGCAAGGATCAGAAATCCAGATGTAATTACCTTCACGAAGACGATGGACAGCTCTGGTGTTGTTGCCGACGCTTCGGACAGCAATCTCTATCTCCGGTAGGTCGGTTTTGGCCGAAGTGATGGTCAAGACAGACTCACCAAAACCCAGAACCGAAACACAGATAAATTGACCCGGCTCGAAAGTGAATTTGCCGGCTACTTTTTTGTCATCGAATTCCAGGATGAAAGACTTGGTCATTGGCGATAAACCAATCACTTTTTTGATCTTCATCTTGTGCGGCAGATAACTATTTCTGTTTTTTGTCATCTTCTATCAGTTCCTTTAGTACCTCTCGGAAATTAATGTTGGCCGGACAGTAGGTGATACAACGGCCACAATCGATACAGCCCGGGAAACCATACTCTCTCGGCATCCGAACAAATTTGTGATAATACCAATTGTAAATCCTGTCCTTTAGCTCCGGCCGGAAGTTGTGAAAGGTGACTTTATTAAACTCAGGAAGCATGCAGGAGTCCCATTGCCTGACCCTGCATCCCTGGCAATCTTTTTGGATATCTTTTGTCACTTTTATTTCATCATCTACCTCGAAACAGTAGCAAAGAGGGCAGACGTAGCTGCAAATACCGCAATTCAAACATTGCTTTGTCAGTTTACCCCAGATAGGGTGGTTTTTTGACTTTTCAACGATTTCATCCAGCCTTGGATGAAAAATGACTTCATCGGGGATATGTCTGGTGGAGACATGACCGGGATCACCCTTGTGGGTAAAGTAAGCTTTGTCCAAAAGATTTTGGCCAAAGGCAGAGAAAGGATAAGCGCAAAAGTTGAGCCTGTCGACTCTTTGAAGATAGAGATCGCAAGAGAGATGATTCGATGGCGGCAAGCTATCGACGATTATTAACTTGATGTTTTTTCTTCTCCGTCTGTAGCTTTCTTCTTCGACCGGCTCTGCCATGACTTTGTCCAAATAAAAAATTCCCTCCCCGTCTTTTCTGTTTAGTCCAAAGAGGACAATGCCTTCATTTTTGGGTAGGGCTATCTCGTTGTCCTTGAATTTGAATAAAATCTCCCTGTCGGGTAAGAAATATTTTTTTGGTGGAATAATTGTTTGGCCGTAGCTCAATGACAATTCCTTGAAATGACTTATCTTTTTGAATCGCCACTCAGGCTTAACCGAAGTTTCATCCTCAACAGGGCCATAAACCGACCACTTTTTTGTTAGGTCGACAACAAATTGAGGTAAATCATTTAGGTGAATTGATAAGCTCATTCTATTTACTCAGGGCTCTACTTATAATGCTTAGAGTTTCTTGCATATCGTGTTCTGACTTAACAATATAGTCCGTTGCTCCGTACTTTTTGGCCTGATCTTTGGTGTGCTCATCGCTAAGTGCGGTTAACATAACAATTTTAATGTTTTCAGATTCTTTGTTTGATTTGATTAAGTCTAAGATATGAAGGCCATCCATTTGGGGCATCATGATATCGAGAAGAATTAAGTCAAAAGTATCTTTTTCTAGTAAATCCAAGGCTTCTTGACCGGTACTGGCAACCTCGGCTTCATAGCCTTGTCCTAGAAGCATATTTCTATAGATATCACAAACCGATTCGTTGTCATCAACGACTAATATTTTTGTGCCCATACAACTCCTGTAAAAATTATACCTTTTATTCAAAGTAGAGACAAACAATAAGAGCAGTATTATTGACGTAATGATCATATTATGATAAAAGATTGCTGTTAGTCTGACTAAAGCACTTTTAATCAAGGAGATAACCGTGAGACGGAACTTGCTTGTCATCTTGGCTAACCTGTTTCTCTTCGTCCTCGCGGGTAAGGCCATTGTTCGTGGTCTAAAGAGCTCGCGAAACGGCTGGAAATCCAACCCTATCAGAATGATGGCCAAAATTATCTTTTCGTTTTTGGTGGGTCAAGGAGTTTTCTGGCTCATCGGATACGATCAATTAGGGATTTTCATGAACCCTAAGGTAAAGATGGGACTCGGCCAGCCAATAGCCGATAAGTTGTATGAGCGAATCCCGCACACTTCAATGACAGCTTGGATTATCAAGACGATTGAGACTCTTGCTGATGCCGGCAAGATTCCGATTGAAGGAGCTGTATATCTGAAATATGGTTTTGCTCCGGACGGAGTGGCGGCGGCCGTAACCCAACCTCTCTGGTCAACAATAGAGACGGCGGAAAAGGCAACTGGAGCAATGTTGCATCCGGAGAAAGTAGCCGAGCCCGAGCAGATTCGAAATTCACTTGGCTGTATCTACGGTTCCTTTTTCCGCTATCTCCAGGCGG
>CAYYEV010000001.1:18950-49121 GCA_964471065.1 uncultured Candidatus Saccharibacteria bacterium | reverse complement strand
CATCCTTTGGATTTTCGGCCTCTGGATCTATAAGCTTTTAGGAGAACCGATTGAACTTGCTCTTCGAAAGGCAGTGGCAACATTTCGCCAACGGTAGTCCGTGCGCTCCGGAAGGTATCACCTTCCGGAGCGTTCTCTTTTTCGACTCTTGACAATCAAAAGAGTAGAGTGCTAACATATATTGGCACTCGGACGTTATGAGTGCTAATACTTGGAGGAAATCTCGTGAATCCTCGTTTAGACTCAATCTTGGAAGCGATTATCCGTGAATATATCGAGACAGCCGAACCAGTCGGATCTTTGACTTTGTCGGAAAAATATGAATTTCCTTATTCTCCGGCGACAATCCGAGCCTGTATGGCAATCCTGGAAGAAAAAGGCTATATCTATCAGCCTCATACTTCGGCCGGCCGGATTCCGACCGACAAAGGCTATCGCTACTTTGTCGACATGTTTGAAGCGGAGAAAGAGAACGAATATGCTCGCGAAGAAAAGATGATTCAGAGGCGACTGGCACAGCAGAATGCCAGGCTAGAGAGGTTAACAGAACTAGCTGCTCTGACTCTGGCCGATATGACGGGAAATGTTGGCATCGCCGGTTATTCGGATGTTGTTTATTCCCGAGGGTTGCCAAATCTTTTTCGTCAGCCGGAATTCTTGCTTGATCCGACAAATATCTTGCGGGTAGCCGAGGTTTTGGACCATCTGACCGATCTTATCCGAGAGATACCTCAGGCAAAAGACACAACTGTTTATATCGGAAACGAGTCTCCGATTGGTAAGTCTGCCGGTTGCTCGCTGGTTGTCTCAAGCTTTAGCCGGCCGGAAACAAATAGTGGCTATCTCGTTGTCCTGGGCCCAACAAGGATGTTTTATCCTAGGACGATTGCGGTTATCGATGAAGTTAAAAGCTTATTAGAAAGCTATAAGTAAGAGAAATGTTGAAAATGTTGAACCTCATCTCTGTCATTGCGAGACCATGACGATAGGAATGGCGAAGCAATCTCCAAGAAATGAGATTACCGCGTCACTTTGCTCCTCGCAAGGACAAGATTGTTTGTTTAAAAATTAGAGTAAGTAGGAATGAAAAAAGATAAAGCAGACAAAAAAGAACGAAGTATAGAAAAAGAACTGGAAGAGATGAGGGCCTTACTCCAGAGAACCCAAGCAGATTTTGTCAATCATCGTCGAAGGGTCGAAGAAGACAAGGCAACTTTTGTCAAATTCGCTTGCAACGATCTAGTCGGGCAACTACTGCCGGTTCTTGATAATTTCGCCTTGGCCGCCAGACATGTTCCAGAAGGCATCCAAAAAGATAACTGGGTTACCGGCATCCAAGCGATTGAAAAACAGCTAGAGCAGATTTTGCAAGCAAATGGCTTGGAAAAGCTAGAGACGACTAAGACACAATTTGATCCGAGCCTACACGAAGCAGTCGGAACAATGTCTGACAATAAGCACAAGGATAATGAAATTATAAGAGAAGAGTTAGCCGGCTATACTTTAAACGGCAAATTGCTAAGACCGGCGAAAGTCATTGTGAATAAAGTTTACAATGAATCAAATAACCAAAAAATCAAATAACCCAAAAAACAATATTGTTATTTAGTTAATAAATCATTAAGTTTTTAAGTCGACCCTGTACCATATGGGGTACAGGGCGGAGAAGGAGAATAATATGGGAAAAATTATAGGGATTGACCTAGGAACAACTAATTCAGCTATGGCCGTGATGGAAGGCGGTGAGCCAAAAGTCATTCCAAATACCGAAGGCAACAGGACGACACCATCGGTTGTGGCTATGTCCAAAAGCGGCGAAAGGCTAGTTGGCCAAGTCGCCAAAAGACAAGGAGTTATAAATTACGAAAATACAATTTTTTCGGTCAAAAGGTTAATTGGCCGGGGCTTTGACGACCCGGAAGTCAAAAAAGACATTGAACTGATGCCGTATAAAATTGTCAAAAAAGGTGCCGGCGTCAATGTTGTCATGAACGGCAAAGAATATAGTCCGGCCGAAATATCGGCTATGACTTTGGCTAAACTAAAAACAGACGCTGAAGCCTATCTTGGTGAAACGGTTACCGAAGCGGTTATTACCGTGCCGGCCTACTTCAACGATTCACAAAGACAAGCAACCAAAGACGCTGGCAAGATTGCCGGGCTAGAAGTCAAAAGGATCATCAATGAACCGACGGCAGCCGCCTTGGCTTACGGCCTGGATAAGAAAAAAGAAGAAAAAATTGCCGTTTACGACCTTGGTGGCGGCACCTTTGACATCTCTATTCTGGAACTGGGCGATGGTGTCTTTGAAGTCAAATCGACTAATGGTGATACCCATCTAGGAGGTGACGACTTCGACCAAGTCATTATTGACTGGTTGGTTGCTGAGTTCAAAAAAGAGCAAGGAATTGATCTCAAATCAGATACAGCTGCTCTTCAAAGACTAAAAGAAGCGGCCGAAAAGGCAAAAATAGAACTTTCTACAACCATGGAAACAGAAATCAACATCCCGTTTGTAACGGCAGACGCATCAGGTCCAAAGCACTTGGTCTACAAATTGTCACGGGCCAAACTTGAAAACATCGTTGAGGATTTGGTCAAAAAGACGATCAAACCATGCGAAACAGCCCTCAAAGATGCCGGTCTCAAGGTAGATGGAGTCAACGAAGTTATTCTGGTTGGTGGTATGACCAGAATGCCGATTGTCCAAAAAACAGTTAAAGAATTCTTTGGTAAAGAACCGCTAAAAGGTGTCAATCCAGACGAAGTCGTTGCTATCGGAGCAGCCATTCAGGGCGGTGTTCTCGGTGGAGAAGTCAAAGACGTCCTTCTTCTCGACGTTACTCCGCTTTCTTTGGGCATCGAGACGCTTGGTGGTGTCTCAACCAGACTAATTGAAAAGAATACTACCATTCCAACCTCGGCCTCACAGATATTTTCGACGGCAGCCGATAATCAAACTTCGGTAGAGATTAACGTTCTCCAAGGGGAAAGAGAGTTTGCCAATGACAATAAATCTTTGGGTAGATTTATCTTGGACGGCATTCCACCGGCTCCTCGCGGTATCCCGCAAGTCGAGGTTACCTTTGATATCGACGCTAACGGCATAGTCCATGTCACGGCCAAAGACAAAGCAACTGGCAAAGAGCAAAAGATTACCATTACCGCTTCTAGCGGTCTAAGTGATGAAGAAATTGAGAAAATGCAAAAAGAAGCGGAAGCTCATGCCGAAGAAGACAAGAAGCGCAAAGAACAAGTCGAACTCAAAAACCAAGCCGATGCTCTTGTCTACACGGCCGAAAAGACTCTGAAAGAAGCCGGTGACAAAGTTAGCGCCGAGGTAAAAAAGGAAGTTGAAGAAAAAGTCGAAGCGCTAAAGAAAGCCAAAGACGGTGATGATAATGAAGCGACCAAAAAAGCCTTTGACGAACTCTCCGAATCAATCCAAAAAGTCGGTGCTGCCATGTACGGCAGCCCACAAGGCGAGGAAAAGGTGAAGGAAGAAGCCGACAAGCAAACCGAAGAAGCAGTTGAAGGCGAAATTGTCGACGAAGATTCTTCAACAGGCTCAGAACCTAACGGCAAAAAGGAAGAAAAATAATTTTATAATGTCATCGCGAGCGAAGCGTGGCGATCTCGTAAAATAGATTGCCACGTTGTCTCGCTTTGTGAAGAGCGGCACTCCTCGCAATGACGAGCTATATATGTCTGACAAAAGAGATTACTATGAGATTTTGGGCGTCTCCAAAAACGCGACGACCGATGAGCTAAAGAAAGCTTATCGTAAGTTGGCTTTGCAATATCATCCGGACAAAGGTGGCGGCAAAGAAAATGAAGCTAAGTTCAAAGAAATTAATGAAGCTTACTCCGTTCTTTCTGATCCTCAGAAACGTAAAGCCTATGATCAATTTGGCCATAGTGGACCTTTTGCCGCTGGGAATGGTGGCTTTAACCAGCAATATCAACAGTACGGTGGCATGGGCGGCCAAAATATCAATTTTGACTTTTCTGATCTCGGTGGTTTTGGCGATATCTTTGAGACATTTTTTGGTGGAGGAGGCCGAACCGCAACCAAAAGAAAAGCTCGGGGAGCAGATATCGCTGCTGAAATTCGAGTTAATTTCGCCGAAGCAGTTTTTGGCGCCGACAAAGATTTTAAAATCTTAAAAATGAATGAATGCGACCGTTGCCATGGTGATGGAGCAGAGCCCGGAGCCGGGACAAAGACTTGTCCGACCTGCGGTGGCAAGGGGCAAGTCTCGACTCAAGCCAGGACGATTTTTGGTACTTTTGCTCAGACTGCGACTTGTCCGGAATGTCATGGCAAGGGCAAGGTTCCTGAAAAAAAATGCTCAAAGTGCAGCGGAGCCGGTAGAGTCAAAGAGCAAATAACTTTGAAGGTCAAGATACCGGCCGGAATTGATGACGGGCAAACCATCAAACTAAATGGCAAAGGCGAAGCGGCCGAACATGGTGGTCAAGCCGGAGATCTTTACCTCAGAATCAACGTCAATCCCGACAAACGGTTCCAAAGGGATGGATATAATATTACCAGTCAGTCTGAAGTATCTTTTCCGGAAGCCGCTCTCGGTACGACTATAGATGTCGAAACGATAGAGGGTAAGGTTAAGCTAAAAGTCCCGGCCGGAACCCAGAGCGGTAAGGTTTTTAAGCTGTCAAACAAGGGCGTACCTGGATTAAGCGGCAAAAGTCGCGGCGACCATCTGGTGACCGTTTTGGTCAAAACCCCGACTAATCTATCCAGGAAACAAAAGAAGCTCTTAGAAGAATTTAAGAATGACAAAGGTTGGTTTTAGCCTTTTTGTCTCTTGCTCTAAGGAAAAATGTGATTTATAATCCAGCCAGCTTTCTGGCTGGATTTTTTGACAATCGTGCTCCTTGACCGAGACGAAAGGTGGGAAGAAATGCCTATTACTATCAGAACGGTCGAGGAGGGAATCTCGGTCGATCGACAGCATCTTTGTTCAGAATGCAAGACTGATACATTGGTTATCGTTCTGGACAATGGTTTTCCTGAAACTCTTTGTTCTATCTGCGGTCACAGGGAAGATCTTGTCGATCAGAATAAGCTTCTGGCAAAGTATCTTCTACCTGCAGCAATCAAGCTTCGCAAGAAGTATGAAGAAGAGATCGAAACGCTTGAAGAGCGTCTTCAGGAGTATGGAGACGGCCAAGACTGTCAGGACGAGATTGAGACAAAGAAAGGCCACTTCTGTATTACCTGTGGTGAAGCATGGCTAGAGGGTAAGGATTGGTCCTGCCCTGACTGCCTGGCTACGCCGAAGAAGAGTAAAGACGGACACTATTGTATCCGTTGTGGCAAGAATAAGATTAAGGGGCGGGATAGAATCTGCAAAGTGTGCAAGAGGGCCTAACCGCCAGTTCGGGAAGCTAGCCGGTGGGAGATGCGTGTTTTTCTAACGCGTCTCCCACCCTACCCTTATTGCCGTATTGACGACAAATATCAACTAGTTCTATAATTCTATTTAAGGACTTATAGGATTCAGCTTGGCCGTAAGAGGCCATACTGGATAAAGGAGGGGGATGACCCCATCGTGGGATTTATTCATAATATTGTTCTTTGTGATCATGACCGTCTATGGTCTGCTTTTGGGCCGCGGTCGTGTTTTTAATATCTTGATAAATACTTATGTCGGTTATGTCATCGGAACCGAACTTGGCAACTTTGCCTATGACTATCTGACCAAAGCATCAACAGTTTCCAATTCTTTGGATGTTTCTTTGTTTGGGGCCAAGCTTTTTGTCTTTGTCGCTACTATCTTTATCTTGACGACCAGGACAGAGCTAACAGGGGCAAACGATGATTCACAGGGCAGTTCCATCTATACTGCCGGTTACGGCTTTTTGGCGGCCGGTCTGATGCTCTCAAGTATCATGTCTTTTATGAGTGAAACTGACAGACTAAATTTGTTCAATAGTAGTCACCTGGCATCTCAGGTGTATGATTATCGATATTTCTGGTTGATAGGTCCTATAGCGATTATTTTAATCGCCAGCATCTTAGGTCGACTATTCTTCAGAAGATAAGAATAGAGAAAACAAACATAAAATAAAAAAGACCTCCCTTTTGGGAGGTCTTTTTTATAGTATTAATTTGGTAGCGGGGGGAGGACTCGAACCTCCGACCTCCGGGTTATGAGCCCGACGAGCTGCCACTGCTCTACCCCGCGTCAGCGTCGAAATCCGCTTTATATTTTTACAGCTAACGCTGTTTCAATTTTCCGCGGTTTCTCCTTTTCCCTAAAAACCCTTCGGATTTTTGGGAGCCCTATTTCTAGAACTTGTAAATTGTAGCAAAATTAAGCTTATTTATCAACCCCAAAGAAGTAATCCCACCACTTTTCAGGATTTGTTTTTTTGTCTTCTTCTTTGACTTCTTCTGACTTTGGTTTTTCTTCCGGAACGATAACAACTACTTCTTCACCCGGTTTTTGTAAACCAAATCTTTCTCTGGCAATTTTCTCTCTATAAGAAGGGCTTTGGTAATAGATTAATTTTTGAGTATATTCTTGATTTGCTTCTTTGAGCTCTTTGATCTGATTTCTTAAGTTTTCGACTTCTTTGTTTACTTTCCAGCTCTGGTACATTGTTTGGCCAACAGAAAAGATCAAATAACCGACTAATAAAAAAATAAATAACCTTGAAAGTAATCTTTTGTCCACCTAGGTATTATACCATCAATCGTTGACGAAAAGGGCAAAATTAGCTATAATACACAGGTTAATTGTACTATAAAATTTGATGTGGGCCCGTATCTATGATACGGTGCTCGTCGTCATTCAGAAATGTAAAGTCCCTTTCCACTTCATTCATTTCTAGGGCCCGTAGCTCAGCGGTAGAGCAATTGCCTTTTAAGCAACTGGTCGTGGGTTCGATTCCCACCGGGCCCTCCAAAAATCCGAAGGATCTTACTCCCGACGCGGCTGTGTAGCTCAGGGGTAGAGCAGCAGACTCATAAGCTGTTGGTCGGTGGTTCAAATCCACCCACAGCCACCAAAGATTAAGAACGTTCATTCGTTCTTTTTTTGTTTTTAAATCAAAAAAATTATATTATTTAGACAATGCCGGCAAAAAGTTTGGCTATTTGGATTGTCTTTTTCTTAGGAGGAGCTCTTTTGGCTCCATTTTTTGAATTGTCTCCTAACCTTTGGTTTATTTTGGGTGGAACTCTTTGCCTTAGTTCGTTTTTTCTTTTTCGGAAAAGATATTTATGGACTTTACTTTTTGCTCTTGGGGTTTTGTTTCTATCGATCACCGGTTTTCAGGCGCAAAAACTAGAATACAAAACCCTAAATTTGGAACACGCAGAAAAGCAAGGTAAGTTTGTTGGTTCGGTTAGCACCATGCCGACAGATACGGAGACTGGCAAGAAAGTAACTCTTGGTAACATATCTATAGATGGCGTCAAAACAAAAGGAAGCGTAGTAATCTATACCAGAAAATACCCGGAGGCAGAATTTGCTGATCAGCTTCAATTTGCCGGGAAAATAAAAAAATATAACCAGCGCGAGAATTCTTTGATCAAAGATAATTTGATTGGAGAAATAACCGTAAATGAATTCCAAAAAGTAGGAAAGGACAAAACATTTGTTTATCGAGCGAAAGGAATCCTCTTTGGAATCAGGGGCAAATTCAACGAAGCCTTGCAGAAGTCACTTCCACAAAAAGAAGCCAACCTGGCTAGTGGGCTTATCCTAGGAGAAAAGTCTCTGCTCAGTGCTGACCAAAAAAGAGCTCTTCAAAACAGTGGAACGTCTCATATCGTTGCTTTGTCCGGTTACAATATCACCATTATCCTGAGCCTCTTTGTCGTTGCCCAAGGAAGGTTATCGCGGCGTTGGAATTTGCTTCTACCTCTTCTTTTTATCTTTCTTTTCGTCGTTATGACCGGTGCCTCTGCCAGCGTCGTCAGAGCGGGGATTATGGGCTTTATGCCGGTCTTAGCTAGTCTCGGACTTTGTTATGGCCCTTGTGAATCCGTTTATCGTTTTATACGATGTCGGTTTTCAGCTTTCCTTTACTGCTCTTTGTGGAGTGCTTTATCTAGCTCCTTTGCTTTCAAATTTGTTCAAATGGCTGCCTGACACCGTTAGACTTATCTTGTCGGAAACCTTGGGAGCCCAGATGGCTGTCTTGCCGTTACTTTTGTTTTATTTTGGTTCGGTTTCTATTATCTCACCAGTTTCAAATTTACTTGTTTTGAGTTTGATTCCAGCTGGGATGTTGGCCGCTTTTGTCGTTGGCCTAGTCGGTATCCTTGTCCCGTCTATTGTACAAATCTTTGCTATTCCGGGATATGTTTTGCTCCATTTGATCTATGCCATTATCGAATATTTTGGTTCTCTCCCTTTTGCTTTGGCCCAAGCCAGGATTGAAAATCCTATCTGGCTCCTTTTTGCCTATGCGATAATTATTGATATTATATTTATGAGTTGGAAAAGGATAAACAAAATCAAACAAGATGGAAAATTCATCTAAAAAAAGAATCAGCCTCCTACTACTTTTGATTGGTATTGTTATCTTGGGCTACATAGCGAGCTTTATTTTTGAAAGCCCAAAAAACGGTATTACCTTAAGTTTTTTTAGCGTCGGGCAAGGTGATGCTACTTTGATCCAGACCCCTGAAGGACAAAATGTCCTGATTGATGGCGGGCCGAACAATACTGTTGTTTCGAAACTAGACAAGACCATCCCTTTTTACAAAAGAAAGATTGATGCTATCATCTTGACCCATCCGCATGCAGACCACCTGACCGGTCTAATCAAAGTGGTGGACACTTATGATGTTCGGGCTTTTTATATGACGGGAGTAACTCACAATACACCGGAGTATAGTGAGCTTTTGAAAAAATTGATTGAATATAAGGTGCCAACAAAGATAGTGGCAAAAGGCGACAAATTGGATTTCGATAACGGCATTACTTTGAGTTTCTTGTTTCCGCTTACTTCGCTAGAAGGGAAAACAGCTGAAAATTTAAATAACACTTCAATAGTTGCCAGACTTGTTTGGGGCGAGAGCAGCGCCCTGTTTACGGGTGACTTGGAAAAAGACAAACTAAGTACTTTACCGGCAGAAGAAATAAAGTCAGATGTCCTAAAAGTGCCTCACCATTGTAGCGCTAATGCTACTACGAAAAGCTTCGTCGATTTAGTTTCACCGAAATATGCAGTTATTCCGGTGGGGGAAAACAATAGTTTTGGCCACCCAGCTCCTAGCTGCCTAAATGCGCTCAAGGGGACTTTGACCTATCGGACAGATGAAGACGGCGATGTTGTTTTTACGATGACGAAGGACACTATTACTCCGTCTAAATTGAAATAAAGCTGTATTTAGAGTAAAATAAGCACGCATGAAGGAACAATACAACAAAATATTTAGAAAAGAGCAAGAATTCGATAAAGTGGTCGAGGATATTTTTGCTGTTTTTGAAAAAGAAAAAGACAAAGAAACTCGCCGCGAAAAAATACTGGAATTAGTAGCCCAGGTCAAGAGAGCTTACCTGGGGGCGCACTATGACGCAACAACCGACTCTTTGACAGGTTGTTTCAACAAAAAGCACATCAAAGAAATGTATCACCATCAATATGCCTCGGCCAAGCGGAACGAACAATATTTTTCTCTAGCAGTAATTGACATTGACTATCTCAAGTATATTAACGATACCTTCGGGCATGATTGTGGCGACAGAACAATCAAAAATATCGCTGCCATGATTACAAAAACCATCCGTGAAAATGATCTTATCTTTAGATACGGTGGGGACGAATTTATTCTTTTTTGTCTTCACAATGAGAAAAACGGAATGAAGAAAATTTCAACTAGAATTAACGCAGAGATCGCGACTCTCAAGATAGCGAAAGACTATACTCCTTCCGTTACAATCGGCTATGTTACAGTCAAACCGGCCGGAAAGAGAAATATTTCTTTTCTTGATCTCTTCAAAGAGGCAGATGAGATGCTTTATCAGAAAAAACACAGCCGAAAAACGTCCGCAGATAAGGTAAGGTAAATCTATGTCGGGGCACTCAAAATGGGCTGGCATCAAGCACAAAAAAGCGATTGTCGATGCCAAAAGAGGCAAAGAATTCACTAAAGTTGCCAATATGATTACGGTGGCAGTCAAGCAGGGTGGCGGTGACCCAAAAATGAATTTTTCATTGCGTCTAGCTATGGACAAAGCAAAGGCAGTCAATATGCCGGCCGCTAATGTCGAAAGAGCAATCAAGCGCGGCACGGGTGAGCTTGGTGGTGTCGCTCCGGAAGAGTTGACTTATGAAGGCTACGGTCCGGCTGGCGTGGCTATCCTAGTAGAAGCGATGACCGACAACCGCAACCGAACGGCTTCTGAGGTCAGAAGCATCTTTTCAAAGCACGGCGGCAGCATGGCTGAAGCCGGGGCCGTTTCTTATATGTTCGAGCAAAAAGGGCAAATCAATATTGAGCAAAAAGGGCAAAAGGTAGATAAGGATAACTTGGAGTTAATAATTATTGATTCGGGGGCAGATGACTTTGAGGATAGTGGAGAAGAATTTATCGTCTACACAAAGAAAACAGATCTCCAAAACGTCAAAGAATTTATCGAATCAAATGACGCCAAAGTTACTGAAGCAGAAATCACTTATATCCCGAAAAATGAGGTCAAGATAGGGGATGAGGCGGTCGCTAAAAAAATATTAAAATTGATTGATGCTTTAGAAGAATCAGAAGATGTGACAGCAGTTCACGCTAACTTTGATATCTCGGAAGAAGTTTTAGAGAGGATTTCTTAGAATGATTATCCTAGGCATCGATCCCGGGACGGCGACGACAGGCTACGGAGTGATAAAAGAAGAAAACGGCAAAGTCTCGGCGGTGAGTTATGGTTGTATCTTGACGAAAGCCAACACACCTTTGGGCGATCGTCTGGAGCAAATCCATAATAGCTTGGAAGATTTGATAAAAAAATATCAACCAGATGAAATTGCGGTTGAAGAACTATTTTTTTCTACTAATGTTAAAACGGCTATGGCTGTCGGCCAAGCCAGAGGAGTGGTGCTTTTGACCTGCAAAAAAAACCGTTGTCTAGTCGCCGAATATACACCAAATCAAGTCAAAAATGCTATCTGCAGTTATGGCAAAGCTGACAAATGCCAAGTTCAAAATATGGTCAAAGTACTCCTTAAACTTAAAGAAATTCCAAAGCCGGACGATGCAGCCGATGCTTTAGCTATTGCTATTTGTCACGCAAATAGCAGAAAAATGAATAATTTAAAGTAGCCCTTTGTATACTTTAAATTTTTAATCCTGTGCTAAAATAGCGATATGATTGGTTATATAAACGGGAAAATCCAGCTTGTCCGAGAAAGCGGCGTTATCATCGAAGCTCAAGGGGTTGGCTACAAAGTATCGGTTAACCCGAATCTTTTAGTCAAACTTCATCCTGAAGAAAATGCGGAACTTTATATCTATACTTATGTCAGAGAAGATACTTTAGCTCTCTACGGTTTCGAGAAAGCAGAAGAGTTAGATTTTTTTGAAATGTTAATCTCTGTTCCCGGTATCGGCCCAAAAGCAGCCCTGAATATTCTAGCGGCTGCTCCGATTGAAAAGATTCGAAGTAGTATTCAAAATCAAGACCCGACACTCTTGTTCAGCGTTTCCGGTATCGGCAAAAAGACAGCCGAAAAAGTGGTCATCGAGCTAAAGAACAGAATTGGAGCAACTGGCAATTTATTTGTTGGTGAAAAAGCCCAAGATGTTTATGACGCTCTTTTACAGCTTGGTTTCAGGCAAGCAGAAATCAGTAAAGCCCTGTCGGAATTACCGGTTGAGATCAAAACAACCGAAGAAAAATTGAAGTATTGTTTGGCTAAATTAAGGAAATAATGGAGCTCGACAAAGATCACATTTTGGACACGGCGGAATTCGCCGAAGAAGTCAACTTCGAAGAAAGCTTGCGGCCGGCTCGCTTTAGTGAATACATCGGTCAGAATAAAGCCAAAGAAGGCTTAAAAATTGCTATTGGCGCAGCCAAAACTCGCAAAGAACCGATTGATCATGTTTTGATTTATGGTCCACCGGGGCTTGGCAAAACGACTTTAGCCAAAGTTATCTCAAGTGAAATCGGCAACCAGATTTATACCACAAGCGGCCCGGCAATAGAACGGCCTGGCGATTTGGCTTCGATCCTGACTAATCTCCAAGAAGGAGACATCCTCTTTATCGATGAGATTCATCGTTTAAATCGAGTTGTCGAAGAGGTTATGTATCCGGCGATGGAAGATTTTTCATTGGATATTATGATTGGCAAAGGCCCAGGAGCTCGCTCAGTTCGGCTAGACTTGCCAAAATTTACTTTAATTGGAGCAACTACCAGGACTGGCCTTATTTCTTCACCATTGCGGGATCGCTTTGGTCTTATCTACAACCTTGACTTTTATAACGAAGAAGAAATCAGCAAAATCATTAAAAGGTCAGCCAAGATTTTGAAAGTAAAAATAAACGATACGGGAACAGCAGAAATCGCCAGCCGGGCCAGGAAGACGCCGCGAATTGCCAATCGTCTTTTGAAACGGGTACGTGATTTCGCTCAAGTTAAAAATAAAGAAACGGTTGATGCTGCCGTTGCCAAAGCAGCTTTGGATTTGATGGAAGTCGACGAGTTAGGGCTAGACAATACCGATAGAAGACTCTTAAAAACGATTATTGATAATTATAACGGTGGTCCGGTTGGACTTTCGACTTTAGCGGCGGCAACGAGCGAAGAAATTGACACGATTGAAGAAGTTTATGAGCCGTACCTAATTAGGATTGGTTTTCTTGAACGGACACCAAGGGGCCGCAAAGTCACTAGCCATGCTTACAAGCACCTTGGTCACAAAACAAAATCACAAGAGACTTTATTGTAGCGATGAAAGAATGCCCTTTTTGCCAAAATAATAAAGAACGGTTACTCTTTGAGACAGATAGAGTCAAAGTTATCTTTAGTGACCCCAGGCTAACTGAAGGCCATTTGCTAGTTATCCCAAAAAGGCATGTTGAAGAACTTTGGAACTTAAGTGATGCAGAACTTAAAGAAATTCTTAGTCAGCTGAAAGTATTACAAAAGAAGATCTCAAAAACTATTGGTACTGGTTGCGATATCAGGCAAAATTATCGGCCGTTTTTAAACCAGAATAAATTAAAAGTTGACCATCTGCATTTTCATCTTATTCCCAGAACTTTTGAAGATGAGATATACCATCGAACTCAAAAAGATGAAGTTATCCTTTTTAAAGACTTGGAAGAAAGAGAAGTAAAAAAGGTCTCAAGACTACTAAAGGAATAATAATGGTATTATTTCTGCATACTTGTTGCGGGCCGTGCTTTTGGGGTGTTGCAGAAGACATTCAAAACAAGTTTGAGGTGACTAATTTCTTTTATAATCCCAACATCCAACCGGAAATAGAATACCAAAAGAGGTTGGAGAATCTAAAGATTGCTGCCAGGGGTAAAAGTGAGAAGGTTCTAGAGGCTAAATATATTCCGGAAGAGCATAAAAAAGCGGTTTCAGGGATGGAGGAAGAATTCCCTAAAAGGTGCTTAAATTGCTACAAGCTTCGTCTTGAAAAAACAGCCGAAAAAGCAAAAGAAAATAATTTTAAACTTTTTTCGACTACTCTTCTTGTCAGCCCATACCAACAACACGAAGAGTTAAAAAGAATCGGTTTCGAAACAGCAGAAAAATACGGTATCAAATTTTATTACAAGGATTGGCGACCGTATTTTCGGGTTGGGCAAGAAAGGGCAAAAAAATTAGGTATCTATCGCCAAAGATATTGTGGTTGCCTTTTATCAAAAGCAGAGTCAGAAAAGAAATAGAAGTCCAGTCTAAAAGGTGCTAGAATTTTGTCAGGAAAAACAAAATGGCAATACTCCTTCTTTTATACATCATCATTCTTTTTATCTGGTTAGCTTGGTCTCTTATCATTACTTATCATTTGATTAAGTATGGTTTTCCTCATAGCAAGCTTTTTCTTATGCTATCAATCTACTGGATGACGGCCACCTTCATTATCATTGTCTCGATTATATTTATAGCAAGGGCGGATTGGACGGTTGTTCCGGATTGGTTTTAGATGAAAAGAACAAAATATTTTGAATCACAGCAAGAAAATGAAAATGTCCTCTTCCTTATCAGAAGACATTGGTTTGTTCTAGTCGGACCGCTTATCGGTACTTTTATATTTTATTTTATGGCTGTTCTTGGTGTTCTTGTTCTTCCTTTTGTTATGCCTTCTCTTGTTCGTGACCTTTCATACAATGTTTATGTTTTGGCTATTAGTATTCTCATCCTTTTGCCGACGACATATTTATTCCAGGTTTTTGTTCTTTACTACCTCAACGCTGTTATTATTACGACGGAACATTTGGTCGAAATTCAGCAAGATAGGTTGTTTGCCAGAAGCATCTCTGTGCTTGAATTTGGTAAAGTTCAAGATGTCTCAAGCAAGGAGCATGGATTTTTCCAAAGTATTTTGAATTTTGGGACGATTGAAGTCCAAACTGCCGGGGAGAATCGTAATTTTATCTTTACTAATATGCCAAGACCAAGCGATTATGCTCAAAAGATTATGGATCTGGAGCAAGAGTATCGCGGGCGCCGGAAAACCCATCCATCATCGCTGAGACCGATGACCGAGACACCTTTGGCAAATGACGGACAAAATGCTAATATTAAAAAAGAAAACGTAGAAACATCAGAGGCCGAAGCGCCAAGCCAAGAAAACGAATAGAATATATCGAGGAGGGGATGGATTTTAACTTTAAAACAAGTTCGATTTGGAAACCACGAGACGTGGTTGGCTTGGATATTGGAACAAAGTCAATCAAGGTGGTTCAGCTGAGAAAAAAAGGTAAGCTGACTAAGCTGGTCGGCTATGGGCAGATTGACTTACCGGAAAATTACATTATCGAAGGCATTATCAGCGAAACCGAAAAAACGGCCAAGCTGATTAAGGAGTTTTTGGCTAAAGTCCCTTGGGGCAAAATCACAGCGACCAGGGTAAATATGTCTTTGTCTGAATCAAAAGTTTTTACTCGGATTTTATCTTTACCACACACAGACGAAAAAAACCGGAATGATGCTGTTGTTTGGGAAGCAAATCAGATTGTGCCAATGGCTGTCAGCGACCTCTACATCGACTGGCAACTTATTGGTCCGAACAATGAAGATCCAAAACTGGATGACATTATCTTTGCGGCTGCGCCCAAAAGTATTGTCAATTCGTACATCCAGCTGGCAGAGCTAGTCGGTTTGGAAGTAATGGGAATCGAAATTAACTTAAGTGCAGTCGCCAGAGCGGTTATTCCCAACAAAGAAACAAGCGAAACCGTTTTGATTATTGACCTCGGTCGGGAAAGCACGAGTGCCGCTATCTTTGATCAGTACATCAGGGTAACTGGTAGCATCTTGACGGGTGGTGATAGTTTGACTCAAAAAATAGCCGAAACGCTTAAAATCGATAAAACAGAAGCAGAAAACCTCAAGCTCAAAAAAGATGACAAGAATGCGATTAAAGTTCGTGAAGCGATCGACCCTGGGCTGACGGAAATTACCAAAGAAATAGATCGAATGATTCGCTACTACAACGAAAAGATAAACAAAGAAAACACAATTACCAAGATATTGTTATGCGGTGGGACGGCTAGCTTGCCTGGTCTGGCTGAATATTTTACGGAAAAACTTGATATTCCAACGATGGTTGGTAACCCTTGGTCCAACATCTCTGTCTACCCGATAAAACCGGTGCCAAGAGACGAAGCACCCTTATACACCAATGCTATCGGTTTGGCGCTTGTGGGGGTTGAAGATGAATAGATTAAACCTTTTGCCACCGGAAATCAAAGAAGAGATAAATTATGCCAAAAAGAACGCCAAGCTTGTTAGTAGGCTAACCTTGATTTTGAGTATTTGTATCGCTATGATCGTCTTCTTTGTTGTCTTGGCCATCATTATTAGGGATCAAGAAAACATTGCCAAGGCAGAAAAGGAGTTTGCCGAAAAATTAGTCCAAGACAAGGCGCCTGTCGAACAAAAATCAAGTGATATTGCTATTAGGTTGGCCTTGATCAAAAAGTTAAAGACTCAAAGAACCGATTGGGAAGAGATTTTTCAAAAGATATCAGCCAATACACCGGCTGGCCTCCAACTTCAATCTATCGAAATGACAAACAACGAAAAGACCAGGGCAACAATTTCCGGTATGGCTCTCTCAGATCGTGATATTGTTTTGTTCAAAGATCTTTTATCCGGTACGGACGCTTTTAAATATGTCGACATCGAAAGTATCACAGAAGGCGGCAAAAGCACTGAAGGGCAAACCCAAAAATTATTTGTTTTAACTTTCACTATTCAGGAGAACAAAACATAAAATGGATAAGAATGCCAAAAATGTTCATCTGATTCTAACTATCCTTTTGGCCGTTGCTGGAGCAGGCTCTTTGGTCGTTTTCTTTCTCGGTTGGTATTACATTTATGGCCTCAGCACCAACATGAGCAAGATCAAGACCGAATCAAGGTATCTAAACAAAGAGGCCAGTCAATTAAGTGACTTGGAACTAAGGTATAATCGAATTGCTGCCGACGAAAAGATGATTTTTGAGAGCATTCCTAAAGACAAAGATGTCTCGAGTTTCATTGCTGATGTCGAAGAAGCAGCCAGGAAACGAAACCTTGTCACTACAGAAAGTCTGGTCGGTGACAGAAAAACAAACACTAAAGTCAGTAAGCAGGACTTGAGTCAAATGATTTCCAAGGGTAACTACTATGAATTGCCGCTGCAAGTCACCTTTAGTGGTAGTTACGGTAATTTTGTCGCCCTTATTTCTGACTTGAATGGACTTAGGCGAATTGTCAGTATTTCTGGTTTTGATATCAAAAAAAACAATGCCAATACAGCCGGCCAGACAGATGCAGTTACCGGAACGGTTAACCTAATAATTTTTGTCAAAAAATGATGAAAAAGAAATTGCCAAGCAAGGAAAAAATAATAGAAGTGGTCAAAAAGAGACGGCACTTCCTAATTGCTTTGACTGCCATTTTGTTTATTGCCGCAACCGTTTTTGCTACTTACAATGCGGTCAACCCGGGACTAAATAATGAGTCTGTAGTTGAAGGTGAAGAAAAGTTAAAGAGTCTTGATATCCAATTTGATAGTAAAACCTTAAAGGAACTCAAAGAAGAAAAGGCCCCATCTATTATTGAGGGGCCGGCCGGCCGGAATCCTTTTACTCCACTGTAAATTCTACAATATGACTAGTCTAATGTTTGCCATTCGGTTACGGTCCAGAAACCAGCCGGACCGCTAGCAAAGCTACTATTTGCCATGCCGGCATCGTAGTCAACTATGCCATTATTACCAATTATGAGGCCAGAACAGGCTAATGATCTAGCCTGAGCGTTGTTTTCTAGCAATATTGAACCATATGGAGCATAGAAAACACCACCAAGTGAATTATTGGAGATTGTGATTGCAGGCCACGATTTCCAGGTTGATGCTTCTGGGGCGGGCGGTTTCTGAGTAGAAAATAGCATAATATAACTTGGTGTTTTTGGATTTCCCGGATCTATACCACTGATGATTGTATTATTACCAACATTTATTCTTCCCTTTGTAGAATCCGTTCGATCTGTTTTATGATCTGCAATAATAACCCCGCTATTTGTGCCAAACGAAGGTGCGAGAAAAATTTTAGCATTATTACTTATAGTTATATTGCCAGTCACCCAGATGGTACCATTAATTTTTAGTTGAGCGTTATTTGTGATAGTTAAGTTTCCATCAATTTTCTTGGGTCCAAGTTCATTATTATTACCAGTTATGGTTGTGTTACCCTGAGATCCGCCGGCTTCAGCTGTTGCTTCCCAGGCATCAATAGTGGCATTGAGGTCGGCATCCTTGATCGGCATCTCTTGATAGGGCGGGATAACCCCGGTATACTTTGTGCCACCTACACTTGTTCCTGAGATTGAGAACGCTCTCGCATCTCCACTTACGCTTCCTCCTGTTATTGAACTAAGCAAAGAAGTTGAACCCGAACTAATGGCGGTACCAGTGACAGAAGAGTTGTTGTAAATTGATATTGGTCCGTTAGAAAAAATACTGCCTTTTACCTTGGAATTATTAGATAAAGATGCTCCAAATTTATCTATCTGCACTCCATATTTAAATGAAATATTTGTGTTTGAGGTAACGCTAATAATTTTTATTCTTACCGTTCTCTTTGAGATTGGCTTTGCTTTTGTCGGAACATAACCGACAGATGTAATCTGCTTGCAGCTCGTCCCGCACTCAGTGACTGTCGCCTCGAACTGACCACCAGGGAGAGAGCTATCTAAAACTTTGGTGTAACTTCCGGTATTGTTAACAGACCAAAGAGCCTTATTAACACCGGCTTCAGCAAACGATAGTGCAGATAAGCGGTTATAAGTCCTAGTTATCTTTACTTTTGTCGAGAGAACGGCCGAGCTTAAAGCCAAACCGATTGAGAGAAGAGCGGTTAGAAGTAAGATAACAGCTAATAGTGAATTGCCTTGTTTTTTCATAGATGGTTCCTCAACCTTGCTTTACTGGTCAAAGAAATAGTTCGTTCGATTTTGCCAATTTCTTGGTGAGAAGAAACGTTTATCGTTACTAAGGTTGCGGATTCGGCGTCAGGGTCATAGCTAAAGCTGAGCTCGAGGATCTTATCGTCAATGATTTTGTCGATGCCGTTCTCAACATAGCGGATACTATTTGACTCGGCGAAGGTTATTTTGTGGATTTTATTATTTTCATAGAAATAGATAACCCGGTCAAAGAGCATCTCATTCCCTGTATAAAGGATATTTTTGTTGTCATCTAAAGCCGGAACCTTTAGGACGACAGAACTTGGGCCGGAGACATAGGCACCATAAGTAGCTTCCGCGCTTTGGGCGTTCTTGGCCGTATTCGTTATCTCGTCAATGATGGTTTGGGCATTGGAATCAAGCCGAGAAGTAGCTAGTTCTTCCCGAAAAGTCTTGAAACCGGTGATATAGACACTGGAGATGACAATGACTATCGAACCCAAAAGGGCGATGACGATAGTAAGCTCTATTAGAGTGACACCTTTTTTTTGCACTAGTCGGTACTCCCATAGAGATAAGTATGCAATTCGACCTTTTCGGCTTTGTCCCGATAAGTCCAAGTAACTCGACTGGTAACGGCGGCGATTTTTTCGTCACCCAGGTTTTTATTGATATGGATTTCTCCGATAGCACCTGGGATACCGTCAACGCTAAAGGAAGTTTGGCTTGGGCTGACCAAGGATGAAACTTTTTGTTCCCTCAAATTTTCTATTTCCCTGGAAGCCGCTTCATAAGCGATTAATTTGAGTCTGGCGCTACGATTTGAGGTTATACTTCGAAAGAAAAGAGGCAAAACAGCAGAAAAGATAATCGCCATGATTGTAAGTGAAATCAAGATTTCGATAAAGGTAAAGCCTGGTTTCTTTTTGGTGCCTCTTTGCACTTATCCCTCCAAAAGTTTTTCTTGTTTCTAATTATATAACAGAACAAACAAAATAGGCAGTTTGAAACTGCCTATTTTGGTATGTGTCTAGACACATTAAGTTATTGTTTGTTTGTCACCTGGTAAACCTTGTTTGGAGATGTACCAGATATGTTGTCACCTGAGTCACCCTGGTTCTCGAGCGTAAAGCTCAAAGTGTAAGTGGTGTTGGCGTCTGCTGGCGTGTAGGTAAATGGAGAAACATCTACCGAACTACCAAGTAATGGTGGAGTAGTGGTAGTCAAGTCAGTCAGAGCAGCCGGGTAGGCGTTATTGTCAACGAAGTATTGCTCTAGAGCATTTTGGACTTCATGGACAGTTGATTTCTTCTTAGCGTCGTTTGCTTTCTTACGAGAGCTGGTGCCAACGACCCCAACGACGATACCGGCCAAGATACCGATAATGACAATGACAATCAAAAGCTCAATCAAGGTAAAACCTTTTTTGCCTTTTAACATTTTTTCACCTCCTTTCTATTTTTGTTTTCTAAACTGATTATACTTAATATTTGATAAACAATAAATGTTTTGTTAGAACATGTTAGTCATAGTGTAGATGGGTTGAATGATGGAAATAATCAAATAACCGACCATAATACCAATAATGACCATAATCATTGGCTCTAGAAGGACCGTTAGATTATTTGTCATATTATCTACTTCTCGGTCATAGAAGGCAGCGATTTTTTTTAGAATTTCATCCAAAGAACCGGTTTCTTCACCGACGGAAATCATCTGGGGGACAAGAGCAGGAAAGACGGGGTAGTTTTTGAGGTTTTCGGCAATGGTTGAGCCATTTTGAACCTTTTGGAGAGTTTTTTCGATAGCTTCTTTGAAAATGAGGTTGTTGGTCGAGTTGGCAACAATTTGGAGAGCATCTTGGACATTGACACCGCTTGAGAGAAGAGAACCTAAAGTTCTGGCAAAGCGGGTGATATTGACCTTTTTTATTAATTTGCCAAAGACCGGGACTCGAAGCAGTAATTTATGAATAAAAAGCCTAAAAGCCGGAACATTTTTGATTGCCCAGCGAAAAGCGAGAACAATTGAGACGATAACAATAATAGTAACAACAAGGTATTTACTAAAAGCAGCCGAAAGCCAGATGAGAGACCTAGTAGTGATAGGCAGGGTGCCGCCCAGGTCGGCAAACATTGTTTTGAGCTGAGGAACAATCGTTAACATCATATAAATCATCGCTCCGCTCATGGCGACCATGATGACAGCAGGATAAATCATTGCCCCGCGAATTTTGGAAACCAAGGCATGATCTTTAGCCAGCTGCTCAGCCAGCTTGTTTAAGGCCTCGTCCATCGTTCCACCGACTTCACCGGCTCTGGTCATATTGACAAAAATAGGGGTAAAGACCTCCGGGTGGCTTTCCATTGCATTTGAGAGAGATAGACCACCTTCAACGTCCCTTGTCAGCTCTGATAGGACTTTTTTTAGTTTTTTATTTGTGGTTTGTTTCTCAAGAATTGATAAAGATTGAGCAATTGGGACACCGGCATTTATTAAAGTTGCTAATTCTTCGGCAAAGAGAACTTTTTCACCCGAAGGTACAAGGCCGAAGTCTTTTATTTTTTCTAGAAGATTGACATTACTGAGCTGCCTTATGGTGACGGGGGTCAGTCCTTGGTCCATCAAAGTCTGAACAACTGATTCTTTGGAATCACCTTCGATAGATCCATTGGTTATTTTTCCCTTGCTATCATGGACTGTGTACTCAAAAGTTAGCATCTTATTCTCTCGTTACTCTCAGGACTTCTTCGATCGTTGTCAGTCCTTCAAGGGCTTTCAAGAAGCCGTCTTGTTGCATTGTAATCATGCCGCTTTTTATCGCTAGATGTTGGATATCTGAAGTGGATGCATGATTTATTATAAGCTTACCGATTTCATCATCAACTTCGATGATTTCATAAATACCCAGCCGGCCCAGGTAGCCGGAGTTATCACATTTGTTGCAGCCTTTACCCCGATAAAGAGTCAAAGAAAAGTTGCTTGAAGCAGAACTGCTTTTGGCTGGTTTTTCTTTGTCTTCATCTTCATTTACGAAAATCTTATTTCGAAGAGCAATTTCTTCTGCTTCCTCGGCGCTTCTATCTAGCATAGCCGGGTCTTTGGTTATTTTGTCCAGAATCGATTTTGTCTCTAGCTCCAGATCATCAGGGACGGGAATCTTTCTTTCTCCGCCCAGGCCTTCTTTTTCTTTCCTTTCGACTGGCTTGACCTTTTTTTCGCCTGCTTCAACCAAGAAATCTTTTCTTAAATTAAAATTCTCGATGATGTCAGCAATGACACTTGATTCCGGCGTGTAAGCTTCGAGGCAGAAGGGGCAAATTTTGCGGACCAAACGTTGGCCAATGACGGCATTGACGGTAGAAGCGATGAGGAAAGGTTCAACCCCCATATCTAGAAGCCTTGGCAAACAGCCGGCAGCATTGTTGGTAGGGAGGGTGGAAAGGACAGTATGGCCGGTCAAAGCCGAGTGAACGGCGATTTCTGCTGTCTCGGCATCACGAATCTCACCAACCATGATAACGTTTGGATCTTGGCGCAGGAGAGCCCTTAGACCTGAGGCAAAGGTCATACCGACCTTTGAGCTGACCTGAGTTTGATTTACCCCCGGGATACGATATTCGACCGGATCTTCAATGGTGGAGATATTAATACCAATATTGTTGAGCATGGAGACAACGCTATAAAGAGTAGTTGATTTACCTGAGCCGGTCGGACCGGTTACAAGAAGCATACCATGAGGTTTATCCAAGGCTCGTCCGACGGTAATCAGAGCTTGGCCCTTGAAGCCTAAATCTTCCAAGGTCAAAGCCTTGGCCGATTCGTCCAGAAGGCGCATGACGATCTTTTCGCCGTCCATAATCGGCAGAGTTGAAACACGGATAGAAATGGATTGACCGGCGACTTTGATTTTGATCCGGCCATCTTGAGGAATCCGGTGCTCATCGATTCTAAGGTTAGAAAGGATTTTGACCCGAGAAATGATCGAAGCCATTAGGCTTTTGGGCAAGGTCATGGTGTCACGGAGAATACCATCAACTCGATATCTGACTTGGACGAAAGTTTCTCTTGGTTCGATATGGATGTCACTGGCTCTAGACTTGACGGCATATTCAATCAAAATGTTGACGGCTCTGGCAATCGGAGCTTCGGTGATAATGGTTTCAACTTTGTCTGACGAAGTGTCATTGTCCAGCTCTTCCTTATCGATAGAAATTTCTTCCTCGGTTTCTTTGATTGCTTTTGAAATCTCGGTTGAAAGACCTTCTTTGTAAAGCTCCAGGGCGGCATTGATATCATTTTCGGTTGCCAGATAGAGCTTAATGCTATAGCCAAGCTGTTTTTCGATAAATTGAACGGCCTCGACATTTTCTGGGTCGGCCATGGCAACCTTATATTTACCGTCTTTATCACTGCCAAAGACGACGGCCAGGTACCTTTTGGAAACTCGTTCGGGCAATTCTTCCAGGATGTCTCTGGTTAGAGTTTCTTTAGACAGGTCGACAAACTCAGTCTTGATATGCTGAGCATAAAGTTTGATAAATTCACGCTCGTTAATCAGTTTTTTGGTATATAAAATATCAACAACGGATTCGTTGTTTTGTTGAGCGATTTTGGCGATCTCGTCGAATTTTTCTTTTGTTAAGACATTATGAGAGACGAGTAAGTCGCAGAGTTCTGCTGGCTTGAGTTTCATTGCCCTCCAAGTTGTCCTATAATGGAACAGTTTCATTGTAACAAAAAAATGATTTTAAGTGAATTTGATTACAAGCTGCCAGAAAAGCTGATCGCGATCGAGCCGGCGCTAGAGAGAGATAAGGCTCGCCTTTTGGTTATGGAGAAAAAAAGCGGCAGACTTGTTGACGATTATTTTTATAACTTGGACAAGCATTTGAAAGCTGGAGATGTCCTTGTTTTTAATGATTCCAAAGTTATCCCGGCTCGGCTTCGTGGCAGCTCAAACGGTAGAGAATATGAAGTCCTTTTAGTCAAAAAGCTAGATGAGAGTAGATGGGAGTGTTGGGTCCGGCCTGGGAAAAAGGCAAAGGTAGGAACCGAGTTTGAATTTGGTGATAAGCTTATCGGGATCTTGGCCGAACGCCATGATGATGTCTTTATTTTTGACTTTAATCTAAGAAACGATGAATTTTATCAGGAAATCAATAAGATTGGTCAGATGCCGTTGCCGCCGTATATTTTAAAAGCGAGAAAGTCCCGACATCACAGCGAGTACGAAGAAAAAGACTCGGAAAATTATCAAACAATCTTTGCCAAAAAAACAGGTTCGGTTGCTGCGCCGACGGCCGGACTGCATTTTAGTGAAGAAATCCTAGCACGATTGAACAAAAATGGTATTCAAATAGAAAAAGTCACACTCCATGTCGGTTTGGGCACTTTTCAGCCGGTAACGACGGAAAGAGTAAAAGATTTTCAGATTCACCGTGAGCATTTTGAACTTTCCAAGGAAACCGCCGACAGGCTGAACCGGGCGAAGAGAGAGGGCAGAAGGATAATTGCCGTTGGGACGACTAGCGTCCGAGTTTTGGAAACGGTAGTAAAGCGAACAGCAAACCTGCCTTCACTTCAAGCTACGAAACGGGTAGGCAGCCAAGAGCTAATAGCTAGTGCTGGTGAAACCAACATATATATCTATCCGGGTTATGACTTCAAATTCGTTGATGGGATGATTACCAATTTCCATTTGCCCAAATCATCGCTTTTACTTTTGGTCTCGGCCTTTGCCGGCAAAGGAAATATTCAAAAAGCCTATGAACATGCAATTCGGGAAAAATATCGCTTTTACTCCTACGGCGACGGGATGCTAATTTTGTAATTTGTCTATTGCAATTATTTCTAGACTCTAGATAATATAGTTTAATAAAGCCAAAAAGATGAAAAATTTAGTTAGATTTTTATTTTTGACTTCCACTTTACTTATCAGCAGCGTTGCTATGCCGGTCTCTGCCGAGCCTTCTCTTTTGGTTATCGATGAATTCAGAACCAGAAGCAAAAGTATAGCTGATGATGAATATATCATTTTGAAAAATTACGGCAGTTTGGAAATAAAGCTAATAGACTATAGTCTTATCAAGAAGACAAGCAGTGGCAGAAACTATACGCTTATAAGTAAATTCCCAGACCTTTCTTTGCCGCCGAATCAAAAGTTGACTATAGGTTGCAAAAGCTATCCGTCAGTAAAAGATCTTACTTATAATTCTAATTGTTTAGCCGACAGCGACAATGCGATCATCCTTTTTGACAATAAAGGCAAAATAGTAGACTCGGTCACTTATGGTGAAGTCAATTTTGCTGAGCAAGAAGGTGAATCTCTGGACAACCCCGATGCCGGCATCCCCTACAAAAGAATAAACGGAAAAGACACCGACAATAACTACCTGGACTTTATCGCTGACGTACCGCCGGTTTTCAAAGATCCCAATGCCAATAAATTAATTATTTCGGAAATGATGCCCAATCCGGACAAGGGCGATGAGGAGTGGTTTGAGCTTTTTAATCCGACAAATCAAATTGTTCGCTTGGACAATTTAAAAGTTTGTGACCTTTTTGGCCGGACCAAATGTTATAAATTTGCTTCGGGCATGACTATCCGTCCGCGCCAATATTTGCCAATAGGTAAAAGTGTCAGCAAGATAACTCTAAATGATGATTCAGACGCTCTTGAGTTGAGGGACTATGACGATAATGTCTTGACTGGAACAGCTACTTTCGAAGAAGCGGAGAACGGCATCTCTTATGCTTTGTTTGGTTCCACCTGGTCTTGGACTGGTACACCAACCAAAGGTAGCCAAAACGTTTTATCGGCTATCCCCGAAGAAGAGCCAAAGACCAAAAAGACAAAGAAAACGACCAAAAAAGCCGCCAAGACGACCTCTTCTGCGACAGACGACGAAGGCTCTGAGTCAGAAGAAGACTCATCGGAGGTAAAAGGGGAGTCGACAGAGGGCGGCGTCTTGGGCGGTAATTTCGTGGTCAGCAAAAAGACTGTCGGTATCTTTTTAATCGTCTTGGCATTCGCTTTGCTTCTGGGCTATACTATCTGGGATAAAAAAGATAAGTTAAATGGAATTTACAAGCGACTCAGTCGACGAAACAATTGAACTCGGCAAAAAGATAGGCAGTAGGCTAGTCGGTGGTGAGTTTATCACCCTTATCGGGGATCTTGGTGGCGGCAAAACTCACTTTACCAAAGGCCTGGCTCAAGGCCTGGGAGTAAGAGAAGAAATTACCAGTCCGACTTTTGTTATCGAAAGAATTTACGAAACACCAAAGAGATTAACCCTGCATCATTTTGATTTTTACCGCTTGGGCTCATCTGACGGAGAGATCAAAGCAGACATTGAAGACCTAGCCAAAGATAGAAAAAACATTGTTGTTGTCGAGTGGGCAGAGAATATACCGGAAATTTTGCCGAAAGAACTTTTACAGATTGATTTTGAATATATAGATGAAACAAAAAGAAAAATTACCTTGACGCCAAAAGACAAAGGCTACGAGAATTTAATCAAAGGAATAAAATGATTTTGATTTTGGATACGGCGGATAACAAAGAAGTTTTCCTTGGCCTTTGGCAAGATGGATGGAAAGCCAAGATTTCGTGGGAAGCAGGCCGAAACTTGTCAGCTGACATTCTGACTAAACTTGAAAAGCTATTTGCGAAAGCAGGGAAAGAATTTAAGGAAACAACCGGAGTGATAGTTGATGTTGGCCCAGGATCATTTACCGGCCTTCGGATTGGCCTGAGTGTGGCCAACACCTTTGCTTACAGTCTCGATATTCCTATCGCCGGTGTCTCCGAAACAGACTCCCTTAGTTCGCTCGTAGAAGCCGGATTAAAAATTTTGGAAAATAAAAAAGGTTTTACAGGAAGTGTTATTCCGGTCTATGGCCGGGAGCCAAACATCACCAAACCGCGCCAGAAGTAGCCTTGTCTTTTCTCGACTTCTGGGTTATAATCCAAAAGTAACTTATTAGCCATTTAATTGTTGACATAGCCTCGACGTTTCTGTCGGGATCCCGACCTAAAATATTTGAATCCAGTCTCTGTTAAAGTGTCGGGAAAAGCTTTGCTTGTGGGGCTATTAGTCAGCAAAAAATTAGAAAACTAGAAAGGAGAATAGGATGGAACCACTAAGCATTATTTTTGCTATTGTGGCTCTTGGAGTAGGTGGTTTTGGTGGCTATACCTACAGGAAAAAGCAGATGGCCAAAGGCGCCGAGAACGCTGAAGCTAAAGCTCAGAAGATAGTTACCGATGCCGAGACCAAGGCCAAAGAACTAGTCCTGGAAGCCAAAGACGAAGCTCTAAAAGTCGCGGAAGCAGCCAAAAAAGACGAAAGAGAAAGACGAGAACAATTGCTGTCAACTGAGAAAAGAGTTTCCCAAAGAGAGGAAGCTCTGGACAAAAAAAGCGACGACCTTGACAAGAAGAGAGAAGAAATTGAAAAAACCAAAGGCGAGATCGAATCGACCAAGAATGATCTCAGGGAAATTCGGGTCAAACAACAGGAGGCCTTAGAAAAAATTGCCAAACTAACTCGCGACGAAGCCAAAGAAAAACTTTTAGGCATGGTTGAAAAGGACTACAAAAAAGATGTTCTTTCCCTGATCAAAAAGGTAGAAAACGAAGCAAAAGATGAAGCCGAAAACAAGGCGAGAGAAATTATCGCCACGGCGATGCAACGAGTCGTGACGGACACAACGGCCGAAACAACGGTTACGGCCGTCAGCTTGCCAAACGATGAAATCAAGGGACGGATTATTGGCCGTGAGGGTAGAAATATCCAAGCCTTAGAGAGAGTAACCGGTTGTGATATCGTCGTTGACGACACGCCGGAAACGATTGTTATATCCGGTTTTGATCCAGTCAGAAGGCATATCGCTAAAGTCGCCTTGGAAAGGTTGATAAAGGACGGCCGGATTCATCCGGCCAAGATAGAAGAAGCGGTCGAGAAAGCAACTCAAGAAATTGACAAAGAGATAAAGGAAGCTGGTGAAAAGGCAGTCTATGAAACAGGCGTGGCTGGTTTGCCACCGGAGATGGTCAAGCTTCTTGGCCGTCTTAAATTTCGAACTTCATTTGCCCAAAATGTCTTGCAACACACGATTGAGACTTCTTTACTTTCGGGAGCTTTGGCAACCGAGTTAGGAGCAGACGTCGTTGTCGCCAGAAAGGCCGGGCTTTTGCATGATATTGGCAAGGCCGTCGACCAGGAAATAGAAGGTTCTCATGCCACTATCTCTAGGGATATTTGTAAGAAATTCGGTATTAGCGAAGACGTTATCCATGCAGTAGAAGCTCACCATGAAGATGTCCCATTTCAATCAGTCGAAGCGATTATTGTTCAGGTTTCCGATGCTATTTCGGCTTCGAGACCGGGAGCTCGCAGAGATAGTTTAGAGAACTACATCAAACGCTTGACGGAGCTAGAAAACATTGCCAATTCCTTTGACGGCGTTGATAAAGCTTTCGCTATTTCGGCCGGCAGGGAAGTTCGAATCTTAGTCCAACCTGAAGATATCGACGATCTGGCAGCGACTAAATTGGCTCGGGAAATTGCCAACAAGATAGAGACAGATTTGAAGTATCCGGGGCAAATTAAGGTTAATGTTATTCGTGAAACCCGATCGATTGAGTATGCCAAATAAAGCATGTCATTCGTCAATAGTCACTAGTCGTTAGGAGAAAACCGGTGTACCAATTCGAAAAACTGGATGTTTGGCAAAAATCGGTTGATCTTGTTGCTACCGTTTATGCCCAGACAAAAAATTTCCCAGAAGAAGAGAAATTCGGGTTAACTAATCAGTTGCGGCGAGCAGCTGTTTCAGTTGTCCTAAATATTGCGGAGGGAAGAGGAAAGCTTAACGATAAGGAATTCTGTAGATTCATAGATATAGCTTCAGGATCATTGTTTGAAGTGATATCAGGATTTAAGGTAGCAGAGCGATTAGGCTATGCAGAGAGTGAATCTCTAGTTGAGCTTTATGAACTGTCTGATGAGGTAGGAGCTAAGCTAAGAAGTCTACACAACAAACTAGGAAAGGGTTCTGATGAATGACGAAGGACAAATGACAAGTGACACAAAAGGCTTACGCCTTTTGTTTATCGGTGATATCGTTGCAAAAATCGGTTGTAGTGCGACCAAAAAAGTTTTGCCACAGATAAAAACAGAATACGGGGTTGATTTTACTGTCGCTAACGGTGAACATCTCTCAGATAGAGTTGGCCTCAGCGTAGAAACAGTCAAAGAAATGCAAGCAGCCGGTATAGATTTCTTTACTACCGGCAATCATGTTTGGCGAAAAAAGCAGTTTGCGGAACACCTAGACAAAAGCGAAGTCCCGGTCATCCGGCCGGCCAATTATCCGTCCGAAGCGCCTGGTGATGGCTATAGAATTGTTGAAACACCAAAAGGCAAACTTCTTATCATCAATATGCTTGGTCGAGAAGGGATCAATGCTAACTTGGCTAGTCCTTTTGAGAAAATTGATAAAATTTTAGCTGAAGTCAAAGACTACCAGTACAGTTTTGTTGACTTTCATGCGGAGATGTCCAGCGAAAAAGTCGCTTTTGCCAGATACTTAGACGGCCGGGTTTCTGCTGTCGTTGGGACTCATATTCATGTTCCGACAGCCGATGCTAGGGTCCTGGCCAACGGAACAGCTGTTGTTACCGATGTCGGTTTTGTCGGTCCGAGAGAATCAGTTCTCGGTGTCAAAGATGAGATTATCTATAATGTCTTTTTGACTGGATTACCTCAACTCTTTGAAATTGCTGACGGAGACTGTATCTTCAATGCAGTAGTCATTGAGATTGGAGAAGACGGCAAAGCCACTAGCATCGAACGCATCGACAAAGTTGTCGAAATGTAAATATCCCTTTAATAAAGTGGAAATAGTTGCCATCATCTGTTATAATGTGACGGTAACTATTTAGGAAGGGGGACACTATGACACAGCAAAAATTCATTGAAACCCTGGCGGGCGAAACCGGATATTCACAAAGAGATGTCCGTAAGTTTTTGGACACGATGACGGGGATTATCACCGACCGAGTGAAAAAAGGAGAAAAAGTCGCTATCACCGGTTTTGGTACGTTTGACTTAGGGAAAAGAGCTGCCAGACGCGGTCGCAATCCGCAAACGGGGGAGATTATCCATATTCCGGAAATGAAAATGCCTAGGTTCAGGGCCGGCAAAAGCCTCAAAGAAAGCGTTCGCTAAGATCATATTAAAAAAGCCCCTCTCGGGGCTTTTTTGTTTTCTAATTTTATCTGGCTGTCCAGCCACCGTCGACATAAAGGAGTTCGCCGGTAACGTATTTGGCTTCGTCTGAAGCAAGGTAAAGAGCAGCGCTAGCGATGTCTTCCGGCTCGCCTACATGGCCAAGGGGAGTATTGGCGTTAATCATTTGGTTAAATTCTTTGTTAATCAAGATATCCTTGGTCATATTGGTTTTGATAAATCCTGGACCGATAGCATTGACTCGGATGGAGAAAGGAGCAAGATCAGTCGCTCCGGCCCGTGTCAGCTGGACCAAGCCA
>CAYYEV010000001.1:2706-18940 GCA_964471065.1 uncultured Candidatus Saccharibacteria bacterium | reverse complement strand
CACCTTTGGCAGCACAATAGGAGATCGCTCCGGGGAAACCGACCTTACCGAGAATTGAGCTCATATTGATGATGGAACCTTTGATGTTATGATCTTTCATATATTTGGCAGCAGCTCTCATACCGTAAAAGACACCGGAAAGGTTAGCCTCGATTGTTCTATGCCAGGTTTCATCATCGGTTTCCAGGACTCCACCCTGACTTCCGATGCCGGCATTGTTGACCATGATGTCTACCTGACCAAATGTTTCAACTGCTTTGGCGACAAGGCTATCAACCTCATCTGATTTGGAGACATCACATTTAACAAAGATTGCGCCCGAAGGTAAATCTTTGGCCTCGTTTATGTCAGAATAAATAACTTTTGCTCCTTCGGCAGCAAACTTATCAGCGATAGCTTTGCCGATACCAGAGCCGGCACCGGTAACGATAGCAACTTTATCTTTTAATCTCATTAGTTCCTCCTTTATTTAATTTTAGCATAAAGGCTATCTTATAATGTTATAATTAATATAAGCTAAAAAGAGGACTTAATATGTTGCTTAAATTTCGATTATTAACAGGGTTATCGGTTGTCTTTATTATTTTTGCTGTTTTTTCTTTCTGGGTTTCAAACAATCTTTATAATACGACCAGCTTTACCGAAACAACTTTGAAAACTTTTAAGTCAGATGAAGTCAGAGGAGTGGTTGCCAAGGAATCGGTCGAACGAATTTTAGAAAACAGGCCTGTAGTGAGACAAGTTGCCGGCGGCTACCTGGAATCTTTTATCGCTGGAGTTCTAGGCAGTGATACAGCCAAAGGCGTTTTTGAAAGATCTTCAAATGCTTTACACGGCTATCTTTTCAGTAGCAACCGTCAAGATGTTACTCTAAACACGACCAGCTTTACTTCTCTAGTCAAACCGGTCTTGACCGCTGTCTCCCCAGACTTGGCAGGGCAAGTACCGGAGGAGTTGCCGGAATCAATCGTCTTGATTGAGAGTAATGCTTTGCCAAATATTGACCAATGGTTAAGGCCGGTTATCATTGCCGGACCACTTGTTGGGCTTGCGGCACTTATCATCGTCATCTACTTGATTTATGCTGATTCTAGCCGGATCAAAGCGATAAAGAGACTTGGTCTCTATCTAGCTGTCGGTTCGCTCTTGTCTACTCTGACGATCCCATATTTTAGGATGCTTATCGGTGCGGCGTCTCAGAATCAAAATCGGATCACGATTATTACTACTGCTTATGACAATTTTACAAAGCCGTTACTGTCAGATTGGCTTCTTTTGGCTCTGGCCGGAGTTTTGATTTATTTAGTCGGGCTCTTTTGGCCGAAGATTGTTCAAGGTTCTCGGGTTATTAAAAAGAAGTAATTGAACTGGTAAGAAAAAATCTCAGGCAAAACCTGAGATTTTTTCTCTGGGGTCGGATAGTTGATGCTGTTAGAACCGGTTTAGTCAGCTTCAATTCTCAAACAGTCATCTGACTCAACTGTATATCCTGCTTCTTTCGAGTATTTACTATCTTTAAATTCCTTAAACCCGAGATAAAAGGGTAGAGCCACATCGTTTTTTGCTATTGGTGTATTATTGAGCTTCTCTCTTAAATCGTCCCGATCTTTGTATCTTAATTGCAATACCGGCGAAAGAGTTGCCCGCTCATCTTCAGAAACCCATTGTAAATAAGTTGGGTCAACCAAAATGTGTTCTTCTCCGTGTTCCAGAGTCATAAATACATGGCCAAAACTTTCATTATAGTTTCCCTCTGGGTCTAACACTTTGTAGTACCGATGAGTTCTTTCGGCAAGTACATTTTTTTCTCTTAAGTAATCAATAAATTTATCGGTTATCTCACCACATTGCATATCGCCTTTATGTGGGTCATATGGTCTATTATAACCATAGCAATTGCTGTACACCCATGTAGCGATTGTTTCCAATCCAACCTGTAGTTTATCCTCATTATCTAAATTTAGTTCTACATCTGGTTTTGTTAACTCTTCCTGCTCAAGCCTTCTTTTATTTTCTTTCGTGTACCATTTTTCTGCTTCAGCTCGTTGGTAGTCTTCTGTCTTTTTTGCCTCTTCTAGAATAAGCTTTCTTAAAGGTTTTGGATTGCCCATTATCTCTTTAGCTAATTTTTTCCTGTATTCTTCGTGAAAAGGCATATTTTCCATAAAATGATTCTAACATAAAAAGAGACCTTGATAGGTCTCTTTTGATAATTGCTGGGGTGACCAACGGGAATCGAACCCGTATTGGGAGTACCACAAACTCCAGTGTTAACCGTTACACTATGGTCACCATATTGGCGCGCCCTGAGGGACTCGAACCCCCGACCTTGTGGGCCGAAACCACACGCTCTAATCCAACTGAGCTAAGGGCGCCTGGAGCGGGTAGCGGGACTCGAACCCGCATCTTCACCTTGGAAGGGTGGCATAATAGCCCTTATACTATACCCGCAAAAGTTACATTACATGATATAATTATTACATGAAAATTATTGTTAAATTACTAATTTCTACTGTCGCAGTGATACTTTCTGCTTATTTTCTGCCGGGAATAAATGTCGAAGACTTTTTCTCGGCACTTGGATTTGCTATTGTCCTGGCAATCGTCAACTACTTGATTAGGCCATTTTTTGTCCTCATCACCTTACCGGTGACGATCATTACACTTGGCTTATTCCTGCTTGTTATCAATGGACTAATGGTCATGTTTGCCGGGGTGTTCGTCCCGGGCTTTACAGTTAGTGGCTTTTTCTCAGCAATCCTTTTCAGTATTATCCTATCGATTATCGCCTTCATTTTGGAAAGCATTACTGGTCTCAGAGAAAAATAATCCTGGTTAGCAAACCCTTAATGGCTCGCCAATCCTGCCTGAGGCGGGTAAACTCCGTTGTGGCAAGTTTGGCCTGCCATTCGTAGCTTTAGCGAAGAATGGTCGGGGTGATCCTCCTTCACTCCGTTTCGGGCGGACAAGGAAGACTTCCCTCGACTTCGCTCGGGATAAACTTCTCGTCTTCTTTCCATTATGGTCGGGGTGAGAAGACTCGAACTTCCGACCTCCGGCTCCCAAAGCCGGCGCACTAGCCAACTGTGCTACACCCCGAGGCTAATTTAGCTAAGTAATTATACTTAATTTTAGCTTATTTTTCAATGGTATTTCAAATATATGAGCTGTAGAATTTGTGTTAAAATTATTTTATGGGAGAACAATATAAGCATTTCAAGGGCGGTCTTTATGAACTTATTTGTGAGGCAACCGATTCAGAAACTCAAAGCGATTTAGTGGTCTATAAATCCCTTAATGACGGTAGGGTTTGGGTTCGACCAAAAAAAATGTTTTTTGAAAAAGTGAAAATAGGCGAGAAAACTATCCCTAGGTTTAAAAAATTAAATTAATTTTAACTCAAAGAAAGGAGATTTTATGTTATCAAAAATCCCGGCAGAATTAGAAAAAGCACCAAGCATAGAACAAGACAAGGAAATCTTGAGGGCGGCAATCATCGCTGAACTAGATGCAATTAATCTGTACAAACAAATGGCTCGCTTTGCCAAGAGTGAAGATATAAAGGTAATCCTAAATGATGTTGCCAAGGAAGAAAAAACCCATGTAGGAGAATTCCAGGCATTGCTCCTATCTTGTGACAAGGAACAAGCCGAAGAACTGAAAAACGGGGCTGAAGAGGTCGAAGAAGAACTGGGCAAATAGAAGAAATTACTTTTTCAAGATTAAGATTTCTCGACCGACAAATTGATCTGGCCGATGATAAGTTAAATTTCCTCTGCCGGGTAGTTTTATGTTTAGGTCTTGTGGTAAGGATGAAATTAATTTAAAGCCAAGACCAGACAGCCTATCTATCAGAGGTAGATAGATGTATTCACTCTTAGAAATGAAAAAAGGTATGGCCAAAACAATAACGCCATTTGGCTTTATTATCTCTTTTAAGTTTTTAAGTACTTTTATATAAAAAGTAGCCAAGTCTTCTGCATCATTTTTGGCTTTTTTAAAATTTCTTCTAACCGGTTCGCCGAGATAACCCTCGCTGACAATGGCATCTACTTTGAAGCTAGGCTTAACCTTGGTTGCGTCGGCAACAAAGAGATGATTCGGGCCTAAATTTTTTGTATTAAATTTTTGTTCAAGCCAGGCCAGGTTTTCTCTCGTATCATCTATCTGTTTTTGTTCAATGTCACTGCCATAGACTTGGCTATATCCAGCCAAGAGAGCTTCTTGTAGGATTGTTCCGCTGCCACAAAACGGATCGTAGATAAGATTATCTTTTTCTGCCCCCGATAGATTTATCATGATCTGGGCCAGTTTGGGTGGCAACATCCCATTTTTGTCGTCTCTTCTTGGTCTGCCGAAATCCCTTTTGGAATAACTTTTGTAATCCTGGACCTCTATGGTTCGGCCGACAATAAAATGGTCATTCTTTTTGAAAACCAGGGCTTCAAAGCCACGCTCAATTAGCTTGTTTTCATTCACAATTACGCTTGAGAGATTGTTACCTTTTCCAATGACATTTCTAGCCTTCAAACCTTGTTCTAAATAGAAATTTTTTAGTTCTTGGCCAATTGATTTAATCGGCTTTATGCCATAGAAAGAAAGACCGAAATTAATCCTTTTTTCTTTTTGTCTGAGTTGCCAGTCTTTAACTTCAGCTAAAATATCATTTGTTTCAGTTATCACTTCAAAAGTTTTTATCGTCCCGCCAAGTTCTTTTATCGAAAGATCAATTTTGTTTTCGCTGGCAACAACAAAAACAGAAGGTTTACAAAAATCTGTCTCCCATTTAATCTCTTTTTTTCGTAATACCGCAGAGATTTCTGCAACCGATAAGGCTACTTCCCGGCCGAGAATAAAGCCAAGCTTGTATTTCATGGTCGGTATATTATAGCAGCTCAAAGCTAAATTTACGAGTATAAGAATTGAAATTAAGCTTAAATTAGGCTATAATGAAGCGAGCTCTTTTAGGTAAGGGTTTCCAAAAGTCCGAAGGATTTTTAGGGAAAGAGGAAAAACCGCGGAAAATTGAAGCAACATTGGTTGCAAAAATATAAAGCGAGTTTCGACGAGGGCTCGTATCTACGATAAGACGCCCGTCGTCATTCAGAAATGTAAAGTTCCTTTCCATTTCCTCATTCCTAGGGCTCGTAGCTCAGTGGTAGAGCAGGTGCCTCTTAAGCATTTGGTCGTGGGTTCGAATCCCACCGGGCCCTCCATATTGAAGTAAACTTTACCGTGCGCCCGTATCTTACGATACAGTGCACCTTCGCTCGGAAATACCAAGGCGAACTTTGTTGTTTCATTCACTTCATGCGCCCGTAGCTCAGGGGACAGAGCAGTAGCCTTCTAAGCTATTGGCCGGAGGTTCGAATCCTCCCGGGCGCGCCAGTATTTAGAAATAAAATGTTTGTGCCATAATGTTTCAGCAAGTGCCGGAAGGCGCAGAAAGGGTTAAATGAAAAACAAGAGTACTTTAGGAACAATCATCTTGATTGTGGCTGCCATTGTCGTTTTGGCCGTTATCTTTGCTTGGGGCAAGACTGAACAAAAGAGCAACACAATGACAATCGACGATACGACTGTGACCGAAGAAGAATTAACTGACCTTAGTGATGCCGGCAAGCTCGGGCCAAATGAAATTGCCATTACTGCTGCCAACTTTGAGACGGAAGTAATCCAAGGTAGCGCCGGTAAGTTAGTCGTCGTTGATGTCTATGCGCCTTGGTGTCCGCACTGCCAAAAGATGGGTCCTATCACTACCGCTTTGTCTGACGAATTCGCTGGTAAGGTCAAATTTGGTAAGATGAATGCTGACAATCAAGACTCAGCTGTTGAGGACAACTTTAACTTTGCCATTGACAAAGGAATGGAAGGTTATCCGACCTACTGGTTCTACAAAGACGGTAAGCTTGTTTATAGCTTTAGCGGGGAAAAAACTCAGGACGAATTTAGAACTCAGATTGAAAAGTACCTATAAAAGGATAAGAAAAAAGACCCTAGTCTCAGGGTCTTTTTTGATTCTTGTTTTCTTTGTATATTTTGAGGAGCTCCCTGACCTTGTTTGAGACTTCCAGGGGGGTAAGTTCGGCTTTGACCAGATATTCTGTTGCTCCTAGCTCATATATCTCCTCGGCTGTTGTCTGATCTGACATATTGGTCAGCATAATGGTAATGACATTTTCAAAACCGGGAGTTTTTTTGATATATTTTAGGACTTCCAGACCGTCAACATTCGGCATCATAATGTCTAGGATAGCCACGTCGGGAGTAAAATCTTTTAGAGTATTAATTGCTTTTTGGCCGTCTTCGGCGACCCGGACATCAAAGCCTTCAAGCTCAAACTTCCGGCTGTACATATCGACGAGCTGGAGGTCATCTTCGGCTAAAAGGATTTTTATTGCCATAGCTTTTTCTCTTTTATGATTTAATTCTATATGAAAAGAATTGCTTGTCAAATACAGAATCGTTTTTGAAATTTTATTTATAGGTTATAATAAGCCCAAGCCAAAGGGAATTATGGTGAACAAGAAAGACATATGGCGACCGTTAAGTCTGGCTGATCTTTTTTATACCTCAGCCGAACGGTATGCAAATAATGAAGCCCTAAAATACAAAGTTGGCCATCACTATGAACAACTCTCTTACTTTGCGCTGAAAAATGAAGTTATCAAACTAGCCTTGTCCTTGAAGAAAATGGGCATAAAGAAGGGGGACAAGGTTATTTTATTTACGGAGAATCGGCCGGAATGGGTTATCACCGATTTGGCCTTGATTACCATAGGTGCTGTCAATGTTCCCGTCCATAGTGTTCTTTCTTCGGTTCAATTTGAACAAATTGTTCATGAGATCAAACCTCGGGCCTTATTTTTCTCCGGCCATGAGCTGGGGACCAAGCTACTCGATATCGCTAAGACTATTTCAAATATTCCGCTTTTGATCTCCTTTGAGAAGTTGGAATCAAGTGGCTTCAAGCATCTGAAATACTTCAAAGAACTAATTGATGAAACTGAAGTCAAAAGTAAAGATGAAGCAGAGCTTATTAAAGGAACGTTTAAACTTTCACCGGATGATATTGCCACCATCATCTATACTTCGGGAACAACCGGTCACTTCAAGGGGGTTAAGCTTTCACACGGAAATTTTATTTTTGAAGTTTTAGCTGTTTTGGATTGTGTTTGGGTCTATCCGGAAGACAGATTTTTCTCTATCTTGCCTCTGTCACATGTCTTTGAGCGAACGGTCGGGTATTATATCCCTCTATACGCCGGAGCCAGTATTGGCTACTCGACAGATTTGGCTAATGTCTCTCAGGAAATAAAGGAAAGAGAGCCGACCATTGTCATCGCCGTTCCGAGGCTTTTTGAAAAGATTTATGAAAAAATTCTAACTAAAGTCAACAAGAATTTGGTTAAAAAGTTGATTTTTGAGTTTTCCTTTAATCTGAAAAAAGACGGTCGGTACAAAAGACTAGAAAAGTTCTGCGAAAAGATGGTTTTTGCCAAAATCAGAGCTGAGTTTGGCGGACAAATCCGTTTCTTTGTCTCCGGCGGAGCCGCTTTACCACCAAAGCTCGGTCGCTTTTTTAACCAAGTTGGGCTGACTATTCTGGAAGGGTACGGCCTGACCGAAACGGGGCCAGTCGTTTCTTGTAACAGGCTTGAGGATTATTCCTTTGGGACGGTTGGGCCACTACTTAAGGATGTTCAGGCAAAGATAGATCCATCTGGTGAAGTCTTGGTCAAAGGACCAAATGTCACCAGTGGCTATATCAATGCTCATGACAACAGAAGCTCCTTTACCAAAGACGGTTGGTTCAAAACCGGCGACTACGGATTTTTTGACAAAAAAGGCTTTTTAACTTTAACGGGGCGAAAGAAAGATTTGATTGTTCTCTCGACCGGCAAGAAAGTTTCTCCGCCGTTGATCGAAGAACAGCTGGAGTCCAGCCTCTACATCGAGCAAGCTTTTGTCTTTGGCGATGCTAGAAAGCACATTGCAGCCATCATCGTTCCAAACAAGGAGCTTCTACAAGAAAAATTCAATTTCACCGGGTCACAACGGTTGGTTCGGGACGAGGGGATTCATCAGTTTTTAGCTCAGGAAATGAAAAACTTGTTAAAAAATTACGCTTCTTATGAGAAGGTACACAAGTTTATTATCCAGCCGGAACCGTTTTCAATTGAGAACGGAGAGCTGACACCAAAGCTCAGTCTCCGCCGACACGTCATCTATGAGAGAAATCTGGAAGAGATAGAAAAGATATATGAAGTGAAAAGTTAATAAATCCATGACAAGACAAGACAAAGATGTTGTCAGACGACTTCTAATTCGGAAAAAGAAAAAAAGAGATAACCACAAAATAGGTCTCATTATAGAAGGTGGTGGAATGCGCGGAGCCTTCAGCGGTGGTGCGATGGCTGCTCTGGAGGAGCTTGGCTTGACCGATGCTTTTGACGTTGTCTACGCCTCTTCATCGGGTAGCTGTGCCGGAGCTTATTTTCTATCTGGGCAGACCAAGCTTGGGACGTCCATTTACTACGAAGATCTGGATGGCTATAAATTTATCAAGCCCTGGAAGATAAGCAGAGCAGCCAACATCGACTATCTCTGTGACGTTATCTTTAGATACAAGAAGAAACTTGATACAAGTAAAATCAGACAGAGCAAAACTATTTTTAAAATCTTTGTCGCTGATGCTGACCATGGCAATTGTACTTATTATACAAACAAGGACAAGGCGGATATCATCCAAGTCATCAAAGCTTCTTGTGCCTTGCCAGCTTACTACAACAAACCGGTAACGATCGGTCCGAATGTTCACATGGATGGACGAATCGGCAAAGCCATCCCGATAGAAGATGCCATTACCGATGGTTGCACGGATGTCTTGATCATCACGACGGTACCGGAAGATTTTGAGGAGAAGAATGAGGGACTCTTGGAAGGCCGGCTCAAGAAGTTTTTGATGCGTAACCTATCCAGTCAGTACAAAGAGAAATATCACAAGGACAGAAAATCAAACTACAACGAAAGTCTGGATGTTATCTTTGGTCGGGCTAAAGTTCATCGGAAAATAAACATCTACACCATCCCGCCTGACTATCTGGTCAGTAAGTTTGAGTCACGAAGGGAAAAGCTAATCGAAGCGATAGAGCACGGCAAATCCAAGACAAAAGAAGCTTTTTCTCTGGTAAAAGCAAATTAATTGTTGAATAGAAAGAAAGTTTTTCTATATAATAAAAAAGATGCCAACGACAATAAGAATAGAAGACCTAAAGAAGTATTTCGGTAAAGTCCGAGCAGTAGACGGCATCTCTTTTGATATTGAAAAGGGGGAGTCTTTTGGCTTCCTCGGGCCCAAT
This sequence comes from uncultured Candidatus Saccharibacteria bacterium, assembly GCA_964471065.1. Lineage (GTDB taxonomy): Bacteria > Patescibacteriota > CPR2 > UBA1875 > CAIMLA01 > CAYYEV01. The sequence goes on along the minus strand of CAYYEV010000001.1, from coordinate 9,578 downwards.
GGTGCCGGCAAAACGACGACTATCCGCTGTATGATGGATTTCCTCAGGCCGACCAAAGGTTCGATTACCATCACTGGCCTAGATTCCAGACGTGACTCGGCTACCCTCAAGAAAAAAATTGGCTATCTGCCCGGTAACGTCAAGCTTTATGGTAAATGGACCGGCTGGGATCATATTAGATTTGTTGAAAGCGTCCGGGGTAAGTCAAGTAATCTCAAAGAGCTGATGGAGCTTCTTGACTTCAATCCAAAACTAAAGTTTAAACACTTATCAAGTGGTAACAAGCAAAAATTAGGGATCATTTTGGCTCTGATGAATGAGCCGGAAATTTTGATTATGGACGAACCGACAGTTGGTCTCGATCCGCTTTTGCAGAATAAAATCTACGAGCTTCTAACCGATTTGAAGAAAAAAGGGACAACTATCTTTGTTTCTTCTCACAATCTGCCGGAAGTCGAGCGGATTTGTGACCGAGTCGGCATAATAAAGGACGGCAAGATGGTCGAAGTAGAAACCATCTCCCAGCTAGGCGAAAAGAAATTAAACAAGATCGAAGTCAGGTTTGACGATGAATTTACCAAAAAAGAATTTCAGATAAATGGCGTCGAAAAGATTGAAGAAATTTCCGGTGGCCTGATCTTGACGGTTAGCGGCCAAATCGATCCGGTCATCAAAGCCTTGGCCAAGAAAAAAGTTTTGGATCTAGAAGTAACCCATGCTACTTTGGAAGACGTTTTCTTGAAATTTTATAAGGGGGCAAAGTAATGCTAAGCATTTTCTGGCGTACAATCCGTGACCGCAAATACTCAGTTATAATTTACTCTACTGCTTCGGTTATCCTCCTGGAGATGTATATTGCTCTTTTCCCGGCTCTCAAGGAACAGTCAGCGGAGATGGCTAAGCTGCTTGAAACTTATCCGGAAAGTATGTGGAAGGCTTTCAATATTGATCCGTCTTCTCTCACCTTTGACAAGGTCGGACCTTTTCTGGCGATGAAGCAATTTAACTTTGTTTGGCCGATTCTAGCCTTTATTTTTGTTATCGGCTTTGCCGGATATGCTCTGGCCAATGAAATCGAGAAGGGAACGATCGAAGTACTCTTGGCCCAACCGGTTTCCAGAGCCAAAGCTTTTGTCAGTCGCTACTTAGCCGGACTAACAAATTTAGCTATCTTCACTGCTATTTCCGTTCTAGCCATTATTCCTTTGACCGCTATCCATGGAGTCGAGATTGAGATCGATGGCGTCTTTGCCCTAGCTTTTATCAGCTTGCTTTTTGCTTGGGCGGTCTATGCAATATCTTTTGTTGCTTCAGCTGTCTTTTCGGAAAAAAGCCGAGTTGCCATGATTGGCGGCGGACTTTTGATTTTAATGTATGTTACCAACATCATTGCAGGCTTGAAAGAGAATCTTAGTGACTTAAAATACTTATCATTTTTCTACTACTATAATCCAGCTCGGACGATCGAGCAGGTCGAATTTGTCCCGTACTCTTTACTTGTTTTTGGCGGGGTCATCGTCATTTTCTCTCTGATAGCCTTCTTTTGGTTCAACCGGCGCGACATCGCCGTCTAGTTTGCACAAGGTCCGATCCTGTACAACTGCCAAGCTATGGAAAGTTGGCTTTGCTTGTGCTAAAATGAGCCCAATTAGAAAGTTAGCAGATAAGAGTAAACAGTAGCTATTTTGGAGAAAAAGAGTGAGTGAATCCCTAGGTGCTTCAGAGAAAGAAATTATCGAGCATCGGCTTGAGAAGCTAAAGAAAATCAAAAAAGCCGGTATTAATCCATATCCGTCTAGCTCAAACCGCAGCTATACTTGCAATGAAGTTTTGTCTGAACAAAAAAACCTAATCAAAAAAGAAACAAAGGTAACTGTTGCCGGACGCTTAGTTTCCACCAGAGGACATGGCAAACTTATCTTTGCCGATATCGCCGATTGGTCGGGTAAGCTTCAAATCGCTTTCAAGGAAGATGTTCTGGGCAAAGACTTTGCTTTTGTCGACCTCCTGGATTCAGGTGATTTTATCGAAGTAACCGGCCCAATCTTCGTGACCAAAATGGGAGAGACAACAGTTCGGGTGGAAAAGATTACCATTCTGACCAAATCCCTTCGGCCAATGCCTGACAAATGGTATGGCATCCAGGACGAGGCGCTTCGTTACCGCACGAGATATCTGGACCTTAGCCTCAATTCGGAACTTCGTCAACTTTTTGTCAAAAAGAGTAAATTTTGGAATGCTATCAGGACTTTTATGATAGACAAAGGCTTTTTGGAAGTTGAAACACCGGTTCTCGAGAACACGGCCGGTGGCGCTGATGCCAATCCTTTTGTCACTCATCATGATTATCTGGACATTGATGTCTACCTCCGGATCTCTATGGGGGAGCTCTGGCAAAAAAGATTGATGGTTGCCGGTTTCGAGAAAACCTTTGAACTCGGTCGCCAGTTCCGCAATGAAGGCGTTTCCCGCGAACATCTACAGGACTACACCCAGATGGAATTCTACTGGGCTTATGCCAACTATGAAGATTCGATGAGGCTAGTCGAGGAACTCTACAAATATGTGGCCAAAGAAACTTTTGGCACATATAAGTTCAAAATGAATGGCTTTGATGTTGATATGGCTGAGAAATGGGAGAGAATCGATTACACTACGGCTGTCGACAAACATTTTGGAATCAAGGTCTTGGAGATGAGCGAAGCAGAGCTCAAGAAGTTCTTGAAAGAAAAGAAGATTGAATTCCGGTCAAATGACAAAAAAGGCCGTCTGATAGACCTTCTCTGGAAACAGGTTAGAAAGAATATTGCCGGCCCGGCTTTTCTCGTCAATCATCCGGTTGAAGTCTCGCCATTGTCCAAGAGAAAAACCGATGACCCTAGATTGGTTGAGCGTTATCAAGTTATCTTGGGCGGTTCGGAAAACGGCAATGGCTACTCGGAGTTAAATGATCCACAAGATCAAGCTGAACGCTTTGCCGAACAAGCTAAAATGCGTGAAGAAGGGGATATCGAGGCTCAAATGCATGACAAAGACTTTGTTGAAGCTCTAGAGTACGGCATGCCTCCAACCACTGGCTTCGGTGTCTCTGAGAGACTCTTTGCCTTTATGGTAGATAAGCCGACTCGCGAATGCGTCATGTTTCCGCTTCTCAAGCCGGAGCACGAGCAGGCAAAGATCAAAAGAGTTCGTAAGAATAAGCTGAAATAACCCTTCCTTTGTCATTGCGAAACCGTAGGTTGTGGCAATCTGAAGAAAAAATGATCAAGAAGAAATATCGTCAGATTTTTCAAAAAATTTATGATGAGTCGAATGTCAAATTCAGCACCTTTCCTCATCATGTTGATATCGTCGTATATTGGGCGGAAAAGCTTTGCGATGCGAACCCAAAAGCAGACCGAGAAGCCGTTATAATTGCAGCCTTACTTCACGATATCGGTCATTTTGTTGGAGAAGATTTAGACCATGCAATTTCTTCCGAAAAGGAAACTAGAAAGGTTTTGGAAAAAGAAGGATATGAAGATGCTTTTATCGACAAAGTAGCTCATGCTATCAGGGCCCATCGGAACAAGGATATCAAACCAGATACGATAGAGGCAAAAATAGTTTGTTTTGCTGACTCGGCTAGTCATCTGACAGCCGATGTTTATCCAGTCGTTTTGGCTGATCGCTCAAAAGAAGAAACTTTGGCGAAAATAGAGCGGGACTATAGAGATCTAGCCACTTTTCCTGATTTTCAGCAGGAACTGCAACCACTTTATGAAAGTTGGAAAAAAGTAATTGAAACTTTTCCCGAAGAATTTATACAATTCTTGCAAAAATAATTTCTCCTAACTGGGAGTCTAGAAAGTAGATTAACTCTTGTAAAAAAAGAAAAAGTATTATATAATACGCAAGCTTAGGACACTTCAAGAACAGGAGTGTTCTTTTGTTCCTCAGTCTTCAATAAAGGAGAGACAGTGGCGACAAGTACTGGTGGCCAGGGGACAAATCTCTTCAAGATTGGGCTTCTCGAAGTCCGGATTATGAGAGTCGTCTGGGAGCTGGACGGGATGGCAACGGTTCGGCAAGTCTACGAAGCTCTGCGCAAGGAACGCCGGATCGCCTACACCACTATCATGACGGTCATGAATAACCTGATGAAGAAAAAGCTTCTGAGTCAGGACAAGTCGAAGATCGCCTATGTCTATACGGCGACCTGGGAGCAGGGAGAGTTCCTCCGCGAGCTGATCCGGCTGGCCGTGAAGAATGTCAGCGGCGACAACATCGAGGCTGCCAGGGATGCTCTGGAAGCCAATCTCAAAGCGCTTGACTAGAAGACAAGGTGCCGTGTTGAAGGCATTGGGGCGGGTTAACTTAGGTTAACCCGCCCCCTTACTTTATAGACTTTATCACTTTCCACTTGTCTGGAGATAAACATCTCCAGACGCTTGACTTATGGTCAAGGCTGTATTAAGTTATGGCCACCACGAAGTGGTGATAGGTACAAATGTTCTTTGACAGATGAAAGGTGGGGATCTCATGTCTTTTTGGCACGGACATAAGACAGCGATCCTCAAAGGGTCGCTGAAGCTCGTTCTCCTGGCGGTTTTTGCCTTGTGCATTCTGGGTCTATTCTCAACCAAGGATTATTCAGTCAAGGGTGCGACGCTTGGGCTCCGGCTCGATCTGACAAACAAGCCCGGACAGCTAGTCGTTTCTCTTGGCCCGGCCGGTTGGCTCAAACTCAAGACGCACAAGGTACCGATTGATATTGACGTCGACTACGTCTTGGACGAAGACCAAACCGAAATAACCGCCAAGCTGATTGATAACATCGCTAGTATCAGGCCAGATGTCCCGCAAATCTTAAGGAGCTTTGTTCTGAGCAGGCTCGTTTGGATCCTGGCTATCGGTGCTCTGGTCGGTGCTTTGATGACCAATGGCGGCGGAAAGTGGAGAAAAAGGGTTCTCCGCAACACCGCTCTTGGCGTAGTTGCTTCTGTCGTTATCTTTGGTTCGACGGCTGTCCTAACCGCTCTAACTGCTGATACGACACCGGCAATGGAATACTATGGAGTAGCCAAACACTTTTCGGAGATAGCTAGGGTTGTCCAAGAAGGCGACGGTTCAGGTGAAGAGAGTTCTCGAAGCAAAGACTTCTTCGAGGGAATCAAGAGCACTTCCATTCAAATGGAAGCCGTAAGGAAGAAACAAGAAGAAAATGGTATCATCCAGATCCTCTGCGTGAGCGATCTTCACGACGATATCATCGGAGCAAAGCTGGTCCGCAGAATCACAAAAAGCGGAGAGTTTGGAGAAATCTCTGCCGTGCTTTTGGCCGGAGATATAACGAATTACGGCAGTGCGGCAGAAACCACTATCCTCACCAGCGAGCTATCGGCAAATGGGTTTCCGGTCTACTTCATTGGCGGCAACCACGAAGATGAGTCGGCGATGAAAGCCCTGAAACGAGCTGGCTATCAGAGCTTGTCGGAGATTGAGATCTTCGAAGGGAGCTTGGCCATCCTTGGTCAGGACGATCCGGTTGCCTGGACAAGCGACATCGATATTCTGGAAAGAGAAGATGTCTTGACCGAGTCGGCTGCCAGGCTGAAGGCAATTTGGGACGACCTGCTCTACAAGCCGCAAATCCTCTTGGTTCACAAGAAGGAACAAGCGGCTGACATTGTGGCCGAAGCCGAAGAAGCCGATCAAAAGCTGGCCGTCGTCTACGGTGACGACCACCAGGTGGGCATTGCCAGGCAAGGCAAGGTGACGCTTGTCGATGTCGGTTCGTCCGGTGCTTCAGGATACGAGCAGAAGGGCAAGGACCCGGATATTCCTTATACCTTCCAGATTCTGGGCTTCTCGAAGGAAGAAGTTCCGGAGCTCTTGTCCGTGACGACTCTGAAATTCAAGGAACTAAAGGGGGATCCTATCATCGAATACGTACCTGTCGACTGAGGGGCAGGGTGGCAAACGCCGCTCCGCCCCTCCTGACTTTGAATAACAAAGTTGTTCAAAAATTAGCAAGATGCTATAATTTGTTCGTAAATTGAAACAAAATGAAATTACCAGATACTTTAGAATCAAAAAGACTAATTTTAAAACCAATTTCTCGAAAATGGTCAAAAGATATTTTCCATGCATTTACACCAGAAGTTACTAAATATATGTCTCCAAGTCCGGCAAAAGACATTAATGGTACTTATAGTTTTATAGACGAGTACATAAAAAAAAGAAAAGCCGGGACCGATCTGCTTTTTGTCATCCTAGATAAAAAAAATCAAGAATTTATAGGTTGTTGTGGACTTCACCATATAGACAGAAAAACACCGGAGCTAGGGGTTTGGACTAAAACTGATTCACATGGCAATGGATATGGCAGAGAAGCAGTGGCATGCCTTTATAGCTGGGCAAAAGAAAATCAGAATTATGATTATCTAATTTACCCTTGTGATAAAAGGAATATTGCTAGTTGCAAAATAGCCGAATTGTTGGGTGGGACTGTCTATAAAGAAAATGATGAGCAAGGTGGACTAGGGCAAACACTACATTTAGTTTCTTATAAAATTCCAAAGGTCAAATAATGAATTTAAATTTTATTGAATATTATCGAGACCTAGCTATCAATACCTATGACATTGATCCGGTTATCTTTGTCGCCTTGGTTGTTATCACGACACCGTTTTATTACTTTAGCCTTTTTATCATCGGCAAAGTTATCTACAGGCTGAAGACCGAACACAAGTTCAACAATAAAGAAATTCTAAAACAAAAAGAAGAAGCAATCTTTTTTCACTCAAACTCCAAAAAAGAGATTACATTTTACTAATGATCGTCATTGGAATTTTGATATTAGCAAAAGTATAAAATATGATATGGACGCC
>CAYYEV010000001.1:0-2696 GCA_964471065.1 uncultured Candidatus Saccharibacteria bacterium | reverse complement strand
AAAACACAAAGATTTTATCGTTGCCTTTATTGTCAATCAGATAGCCTGGCTAACGCCAAATGTATACATCATCTTTTGGGGTAAAAACCTACCCTCATGGGTTTGGGTCCTAGTAGCCCTAAACATTATCCTGACAATTTATCTTTTCTCGTCAAAGATATTCTCAAACTTGAAACAGCAATATAAATCCTTGACATAAGGATTTTTTTGTGTTATGTTTTTGCCAATAAAATAAACACAGAGACAAAAAGACACTTCTTCGCGGAGTGCCTTCTTCGTAAATGTACCTTGAAAAGGGGGAACAGTGGAAAGCTATAGCCTTGTTCGTGGTGTGGTTTTTCGACCGGAGTCATTTGGTGGCCTTCTTTTTGTACCTCACCGAGCACTCATCATTGAACTTAACCACATGGCCTACCAAGTTATTGAAGCAATTGGCAGCGGCGGCACAGAGAAGGAAGTTCTTACGGCTCTAGGGTCTGATTACCAGTGTCAAATTAATGGATTCTTGCTAAGACTTGAGCAGTCAGGGATCATCAGGAGAGGGGACGCCAATGAATAATGGGGAATACACAAGCTATCTTAGTGCCCCTATCTTCGTTTGGTGGGACATAACAAAGGTATGCAATTTCAAGTGCAAACAATGCTACTCAAATGCTGGGCAAGGGGCGCAACAAGAACTGACCACCGAAGAAGTCTTCGGTATCCTTGAACAACTCGCTGCGGCAAGGGTTTTCTACATCTACTTTCTTGGTGGAGAACCCTTGCTTAGAAGGGATTTTTTCGAAGTCCTTTCTAAGTGTCAGGAACTTGGAATTACTACCATGTTCAGCACAAATGGCTGGTTTGTTACTTCCAAGACAGCAACGGAAGCAAAGAATAGGGGAGTACAAATTGCACGAGTGAGTCTTGATGGGGCTACACCGGAAGTCCATGATTCCATCCGTGGGAAAAAGGGTTCTTTCGATCGTGCTCTCCGTGCAATTACTCTTCTGAAAGAAGCGGGAATACCTTCTGTAGGCGTTAGCCCTACGCTCATGAAGGACAACTACTTTCAGATTACTGAGCTTGCTGATCTGGCGATTCAGTACGGAGCGGATGAAGTCCAGGTTGTCCAACTTTGTGCAACTGGTCGTGGTAGTAAAGAAATGAGTCCAAGCCTCCAGCAGTTAATGGAGGCTAGAGTTCAAGTCCTTGAAGCGAAAGAAAGATTCCAAACGAAGAAGATCACAGCGACAGAGGGGATTCTCCGAAAAGAATGTGAAAACTGCGTATCGGAGAATATTGCTGCTCCGAGTATGCTTGGTTGTAGTGGCGGAAGAAGTTGTGCAGCCATCAACGAGGTTGGCGATGTCTCCCCGTGTATTCTTTTCCGGAGATTTGCCGGGAGCCTGAGAGCTGACAGTTTCAGCAATATCTGGAGCAAGTCACCGTTGTTCAAGAAGATGCGCCGCGTACGAGAAGAATGCTCTGACTGCAATTTCTCCAACACCTGTGGTGGAGTATGCCCAATAGTTCGAAGCGAAATGCCTCGCAACTTGCACAGGGACTTCGTGGCAAGAAGTAGTATTCCACTGCTTGGCAAAGAGAAGTGCTGTCAAGAGTTTGACGGATTCCATTGTTTTATCAGGTCATAGGGAGGTGATACATATGACCAAACAAATGGGAGAAAAGGGCCCGGAGGCAAGGATTTTCTTGCAACTGGACTCACCCCCCTGCCTAATCCATCGGTCGCAGGGGAAGTCGGAGGAGGTGCGTTCGCTCTCGGCTTGCAAGGGCTGTTGCACGTGTCTCTGCCCAAACCCTCCTAGGTGACAAGGAGGGCGTGGGATGGGGTAACTTTTGTTGCCCCATCCCACTTAACTATGTTTGTTATAATAAAATCATGAAGATTAACTATAAATTTTCAAAGATACCTACAAGGTGTCAAAAAAATTACAAAGAACTTGAAGAATACATGTCTCAATATGATATAGCTAGAGACTTGATTTCTAGATTTTTCCCCGAGATTGGCAAGGATGTGAATATAGAAGTTTGGCACAAGGCACTAAAACAAGATGCTAGATTTTACAAAGATACAATCTATTTGAACTTTGCTAATAATATTTCTTATCTTTGGGCTGGGTTGTGTCATGAAAGTGCTCATATCCTTTTGCGCCAGGCTGGCTGGGAAAAGACAAATACCTATAAAGAACTAAAAAAGAAAAAAATACATTATGAAGTAGATCAATCTTGTGCCATTTTGATCCAAGCCTATTATGAAAATTTGGCCGGAATCAGAAAGCTGAAATGGAATGATTGGCAACAAACTTTTGCCGGAATGGGTGTAGAAAAAATAGGTAAGCCTTTATTCGAAAAATTTGTTCAAGATTTGGATAGCAAGAAAAGGTTTTCGATTTTAGAGTTTGTATCCTAGATATTACGTTGTTATATGTGATAAATTGAATTCATGACTAAATTTATTCTTATAGGCGGATACCCACACAAAGCTAAAGATGGCGGTAAAGCCCTCTGTAAAGAAGTCATTGTAAGCCATACCAAACCGATTAAAATCTTGGTTTGCCTATTTGCCAGACCTAAAAAAGAATGGAACAAATTGTTCAAAGAAAACAAAAAATTCTTTACTAAAAACTTACCCGGTAAACAATTGCAATTTATCCTAGCTGACAAAAGTGTGTTCACGAAACAAATAAAAACAC